>JACJYL010000001.1:3067857-3374642 GCA_020636105.1 Lewinellaceae bacterium | reverse complement strand
ACCCCCATAGCCTTCACCAATGTCAATCTATTGAATGAGCCGGCGTATGAATATGCGCGAAAGGTATTTTCTCATATGCTCGAAGGTCCCGTTTACTGGGACGAATACAGCCGCATCCCCGAGAGTGTGGCCCGAACGATGAACAATCGTGGCGGCGAAGGCATGAATCGGAATTTGTCGTCCCGGAGTCCGCTCCAATACATCCTTTCCCAACCGGCCCTAAAGTGGTCGTGGTACCTGCTGCTGTCGATGGGATTGCTGTACCTGATTTTCAGGGTAAAAAGAAGAGAACGTATCATTCCTGTTCTGGAACCGAATACCAACAGTTCACTTGAGTTCGTACGTACCATCGGACGATTGTATTTCCTTCAGAACAACCACCGACAACTGGCGCTGCAAAAGATGAAATTCTTCCATGTGGACATCAAGGAATCCTACAACCTGCACTTCCAGGAGGGGGATGCTCTTTTTGAAGAAAAACTGGCCCATAAATCGGGGGTTCCCCTGGACATTATCCAAAAAATTTACTACATGTACCGCAATATCGAAAATACCCGGTACCTGTCAGCCGAGGCCCTCATTGAATTTTACAAGGTTATGGCCAAGTTTTACAAGGCCGGAGAAATGAGGAGGTAAGTGTTGGGGAAGGCTCCCTTTTTTCAAAATTTGGAGGAACAAAAAGGAAAGGAAAACGAGAAATATTTAAAGGCCTGTTGTAAAGGCTCCGTGCAAAAAAAATCTCAAATAAATCCTCCTGAAAAAGAAAGTGTTATATTTGAGAGCTATGCCGGCCGGGAAAAGCCAAAGCCCCCCGGTCCTTCTTGATTAAAAAAAACTAAAAGATAAATGATGAGTGTTGACGAATTGAATGAAAACCTGGAATTGGAAAACAACGACCCACAGGTACCGCAAGTCAATCCTATAGAGGAAGCCACACCGGCTGAACCTCCCGTTTTGGAACCAGGTCATGAACGATGGCAACAGAGCCGTCTCGATCTGTCCAAAGTGGCTAATGTTGTGAACAAGGTGAAAAATGAGGTGGGCAAAGTCATCGTCGGGCAGGACGAATATATTGAATTGCTGCTTACCGCCCTCTTTACAGGGGGACATGTGCTGGTCGAAGGGGTGCCGGGCATCGCCAAAACACTCATGGCCAAACTCATGGCTAAAACCCTGGATACTCAATTCTCCCGAATCCAGTTTACTCCGGATCTCATGCCGAGTGATGTCATCGGGACTACAGTGTTTAATATGAAAACATCGGAATTCACCTTCAAACAAGGGCCCATTTTTGCCAATGTCATACTCGTCGATGAAATCAACCGAGCCCCTGCCAAAACACAGGCAGCCATGTTTGAGGTGATGGAAGAACACCAGGTTACGGCGGATGGGGTTACCTATGCTTTTGAATTTCCCTTTTTTGTCGTCGCCACACAAAATCCCATTGAACAGGAAGGAACCTATAAACTGCCCGAGGCGCAATTGGATCGCTTCATTTTTAAGATACACGTAGATTACCCTGACCTGGCGGATGAAAAAGCTATTCTGAAACGCTTTTCCCGGGATTTTGACATGAAGAGTGTGGCTGATGTCTCAGCTGTTTTCACCACCAAGGACGTACGGGAATGCCGGGAGTTGATAGAGCAGGTGCATATTAAGGATCAGTTGCTGGATTATATCGCAGGGATCGTGCATGAAACGCGTAATAATCCGGACTTGTTCCTGGGAGCTTCCCCCCGTGCATCCCTCGCGATCATGAAAACATCCAAGGCGGTGGCCGCTATGAACGGACGTGATTTTGTGACTCCTGATGATATCCAGTATGTCGCTTATCCCGTGCTCAATCACAGGGTCATCCTGACCCCCGAACGTGAAATGGAAGGTATTGACACCAGAAGCCTGATCCGGGATATTATGAAAAGCGTGGAGGTGCCGAGGTAGTATTTATTGTTATCTTTTTGTTAAAAAAGAGGCAGACGGCTTTATTCGGTGGCTTTTTAATGGAAAAATCCATTATTTTGATCCTGATACTTAACTAAACCATACTTTTTTCCGTTAATGGTATGGTTATCCCATTTTTGGGTGCAACATTTTATACAATTATCCATCTTTGTTTCTGAAAGAAAACAAAAAATTATGAAGATCAAAAAAGGAATCATTTATCTGTCTGTTTCTATTATCGCCATCTTTCTCTTAGCGGGAGCCATGTTCCCCCAGGGCACGAATGAAGAGAAAGAGGCTGTTTTGATGCAGACGATATTGCGTGGACTTGATTATATGCATTATCAACCCCTTGAAATTGACGATGATTTTTCTGAAATGGTATATGACGAGTATGTAGACCAGCTTTTTGGATATGGTCGTTTTGTGACCCAGGAAGATATCGAAAGACTGAAGGTGTATGAAAAGGATCTCGATGATGAAGCGAAAAAGGGAACCTATGAATTTTTCAACCTCTCGCTTGAAATTTTCGACGCGAATCTGGATAAGACCCAGTCGTTTTACAGGGATATTTTGTCCAAACCTTTTGACTTCACCCTTGATGAAAAGGTTGAAATGGATGGTGAAAAACGGAAAATTCCCAAAAATGACCTTGAATTAAAAGAATTTTGGCGAAAATACCTGAAATACGAAACCCTCTCCCGTTATGTGGATAAAATCGAAGAGCAGAAGGAGGTAGGAGAAGAAGGGGAAAAGAAATCGGAAGAAGCCCTCGAAGCAGAAGCGCGTGGAGAAGTATTGGAAATGTTCGACAGCTGGTATGGAAGGTTGCATAAGCTCAAACGCAATGATCGCCTGGGATATTTTCTCAATGCCGTAACCTCTGTCTTTGATCCGCATACCAATTACTTTAAACCGATAGACAAAGAAAATTTCAACATCAGTTTCAGTGGAAGGCTCGAAGGGATCGGAGCCCGGTTACTGACAGATAAGGATTACACAAAGGTTGCCAGTATCGTAGTGGGTGGCCCCGCCTGGAAAGGTAAAGAACTCGAAGAGAATGATATTATCCTTAAAGTGGCCCAGGAAAATGAGGAGCCTGTGGACATTAAAGGCATGGAGATCGATGATGTAGTGCAGCTGATCCGCGGGGATAAGGATACCAAGGTTACCCTTACCGTCAAAAAAGGCGATGGCACCATCAAGGAGATCCATATTGTAAGGGATATTGTGATCATTGATGAAAGTTATGCCAGGTCTTTGATCCTGGACGGAGAAAAGGAAGGGGAGAAAATAGGTTATTTGTACCTGCCCAGTTTTTATGCTGATTTTGAGCATGAAGACGGCCGTTTTTGTGCGGCTGATGTGGCTAAGGAAATCGAAAAACTTAAAGCCGCCAAAGTGGATGGCATTATTATGGATATCAGGAATAATGGAGGAGGCTCACTGGAAGAAGTGGTGAAAATGTCCGGATTATTCATTGAAAGAGGACCGATCGTGCAGGTGAAGTCCAAAGGGAAAAACCCGTTGGTAAAACAAGATTTTAACCCAAGTGTCAGTTATGACGGGCCCCTTATCCTCATGGTCAATTCGGGAAGTGCTTCGGCTTCGGAAATCCTCGCCGCCGCGCTGCAGGATTACAACCGTGCCCTCATTGTGGGCAGCAAATCCACCTTTGGCAAAGGCACCGTTCAGACATTTGTGAACCTGGATAAAACAGTCAACGGTTATGAAGAATATAAGCCACTGGGTGATATAAAACTGACCATCCAAAAGTTTTATCGCATCAATGGAACCTCAACCCAGAAAAAAGGGGTTATTCCCGATATCATTCTTCCCGACAGTTATCAATTCATTGAATCCGGTGAAAGAGAAGAAGCCCATTGCCTGGGATGGGACGAAATTGATCCTGTGGCCTACAGCCAGAATGTATTCCAGGTCCAGAATAAGGATAAATTGCGTAAAAAGAGTGAAGAAAGAATCGGCAGCAGCGAGGCTTTTAATAAAATACTTGAAAATGCCCGCCGGTTCCAGAAACAGCGGGAAGAAACAGCTTACAGCCTTAAACTGAACACTTTCCTGGAAGAAAAAGAAAAACAGGATAAAGAATCTGCCTTATACAAAGATATGTTCAAAACAGAAGTCGTGGGTGGCATCCGAAACCTGGAAACAGACCTGCCTTCCATCCATGCTGATGAGTCCAAAGAAGCGAGGAACACAGACTGGATCAAGTCCGTTAGCAAGGATGTTTATATCGATGAAACATTAAAGATCATGCACGATATGCTCAACCGGAAAAATTAACAGGGTTGGTTTTTCTGCTTTTAAAAAAATAAGATATCCCGAATTTTGGCTTAAGTCAAAATTCGGGATTTTTTTTTGCAGTGCAATAATTGGCAGCTATTTACGTAGTTACCGTGTACCAAAAGTTTAATTATATATTTTGAATAAGGAAATTTAATTATTAAAAAGCCATCCATCGCCCTGTGCTTTGGTGCAGGAAATACAAAAAAACAAAGCTACAGGGCTTTCAGCCTCTCTTATGGTTGTAAGGCCTAAAGGCCTGGGTTCTTGATGATATTTTACCCAGCGCTAAAGCACTGGGCAATCGAAATTTTATTTAAAGCGATTATTTTTGAACCATCCCTAAGGAGATTAAACGGCTAACCCTTATTGTCTTTTCCGGGCCATTCTCACAATAGTATTGATCATTAATACAATGATCACGGCCATCACTCCATAAACCACATAAAGGATTTCATTTCGGACAGGATCTTCCGCCATTCTTTTTATGATTATGCCGGCATAGGCCCAAAGAATCACCGCTGCGTAGGCTATGTTTTGCTTTTTTAGCAACATGATCACTCCCAATGCCCCGCCGACAAGAATCATCAGTATGGTCCAGATAATGGGTGCAATACCAAAACTGTTCCAGTTGACGGATACCAGCAAAGACGTTACATTGGCTATTGTGGCAACGGAAATCCAGCCCAGGTAAACGCTGATCGGAACCGATACAGCGATGATTCCCTGTTTGTTTAGCGGCAGAGAAGCTTCGATTTGCCTGAACAGATAGATCAATGACAAAAGGAGTCCCACCATGATCAATAGCGATAAAGCCACGATTTCATAATGCCAGGCCAGAATCCAAAGGGCATTAAGGATACAGGTAAGGCCAAAAACCAGGCTGCTTTTTATAGATAATAGTCCCATGGTTTTTTCTTTTACGGCGAGATATAACTGATTAATCACAAAAATCAGCAGCAGTAAATAAATCAATCCCCAAATGGAAAAAGTAATGCCGGCCGGCACGAACAAATTAGGGTATTGATCTGAAATTTCTCCGGTATTTTTTCCGTTGATGGGCAGGATGTTGGCCAGGGCATTTACCGTTACCATGACGGCAAACCATACCACGTTAATCGCGGCAAGGATTATATTTTTTCTTTTTTCCATTGCGGTATTTTTTTAATGATGCTCAAAATTAACAACTACAATATATTATTTTAGGGGAAGAATACTATCATTTCATTCCCGTATTTTTCAAAGGATAAAAAACTGCAATCTTGTTATTGATCCGGCAAAGTAAATTAACTTTGGGCACGAAAAAAAATATCACTAAAACCATACCAGGCATTGGAAGTGTTGTTTTAACGAAGGACAACACCATTTTCCAGTTGATTAATTGCTGAATGAACCAATACGACTATATCATAACAGGCGCAGGAGCCTCCGGATTGATGCTGGCCTACAGGATGGCGAAGGATCCCTTTTTTGACCAGAAATCGATCGCCCTGATCGATGTCACAAAAAAGATGAGCAATGACCGGACCTGGTGTTTTTGGGAAAAAGAAAAAGGGCAATGGGATGAATTCCTCGCCAAATCCTGGAGCGATATTTTTTTTGGGGGCACCGACTTTGAAAAAAGGTTTTCCATCGCCCCTTATACTTACAAAATGATCCGTAGTGAAGCTTTTTACAAGGCCATTTGGGAAACCCTTGACAAAACAGCCAATTTTACGTTTATTCAGGATTCCGTTCGATCCATTGTAGATACCGCTGACGGCGTAAGGGTTGAAACGGCCACAGAAAGTTACCTGGCGGAAAAAGTTTTTAACAGCGTCATTTTATCAAAGGAGTTCCTCCGTCAACAAAAATATCCTGTTTTACAACAGCATTTTGTCGGATGGTTTATCAAAACGGAAACGGACCAGTTCGATGATCAAATGGCCACCTTCATGGATTTCCGGGTGCCGCAAAAGGGCAATACCCGGTTTATGTATGTGTTGCCTTTGCAAAAGAACCTGGCCCTGGTGGAATATACTCTTTTTTCCGAGAATTTACTGGAACAATCCGCCTATGAAAACGAAATCCGGGCATATTTATCCACACACCAAATCATCGGTTACAGCATCGTGGAAACGGAAAAAGGATCCATTCCCATGACCTCTTTTGATTTCGAAAAATACAATACTCCCAATATCCTGAATATGGGAACAGCCGGCGGCTGGACCAAAGCCAGTACCGGATATACTTTCATGAATACGACCAAAAAAACCGCTGAGTTTGTGGATTTTTTGAAAAATAACCATGACTTGTCCAAATTTTCAAAAAGGACAAAATTCTGGTTTTATGACATGATCATGCTGGATGTATTGGCCGGGGAAAACCATTTGGGGGCCCGGCTTTTTTCAGGATTGTTCAGAAAAACAAAAATTCAGTATATCCTAAAATTTCTGGATGAGGAAACCTCCCTGGCCGAAGATCTTAAAATCATTTCGAGTATGCCTACGCTGAAATTCTCCCGGGCACTCCTGAACCGATTGTTGCGTTTTTAACCTTTTTCCATACACTTCGGCAGGGAATTATTCCACCATCAGCATTTTTAGTGTTTTTACCTTCCCGTCTATGGTTAGCTGCGGATAATACAAACCACTTTGAAGTTTCAGGGTCTTTAAATCCACCGGAATGATATGTTTCCCGTAACCCAGTGATTCATTCTGAAGCAGGACAGCTACCTGACGGCCATTACCATCAAACAATTTCAGGTTGACCACCCGGGCATCATGAAGTTTAAAGGAAATATAGGCCATATCCGAAGTCGGATTAGGAAATTGGCTGAACTCATTCAGGTTCCCGCTTGAAGGTTCCCTGACGGCATTGACAACGTGCTGAAAAGGCGTTACGTCTGTCCATACACTCAGTTGCCCCTCATGCAGGCGCGTCCAGATGGGACGCACGATATTATCATGAACGGTAAGGTTGGTGTAATCTCCAAAGAAAACCCCTTCGTTAGGGATAAACGGGCTTTCACTGATGATCTTGTTTGTAAAGCTGTTGCCTCCATCAGTGGACCAGGCCAGGGATACATCTGTTTGCGTATCCATGTAATTTCTTCGGTCATAAAATACAAAAAACAGGTTGCCGTTGGTCTGGTCTATATCCATCCAGGTAAAGAACTGCTGATGCCCCGGTTCATCGTCATTGACACGTATGGGCGCGCTCCATGTGTCGCCTCCATCCGTTGATTTGGACAACCAGATATCCGTGTCATTACCACCATTGCGCTGGTCGGACCAGTTCACGTATATCGTTCCGTGATTGGGTCCGCCACTCAGATCACATTTGGTAATGGGCAGTCCGTTGCTGCGGTAAATCCCCGGCACACCAAAATCCCATCCTCCCGGCAGGGTACTGATCAAAATTTCCGTTTCCAGCCAGGTTTCTCCCTGGTCTGTTGAACGGTTGAAAACAAGGCCGGTCGGTCCGGCCCATGTGACGTAAATTTCACCATTTGGCCCTACTGCGGGCACAGCTCCTTCCACGGTATCATCACTGTCAATACAATCCCCGGCCACCTTGTTGATCCGCAAGGGAGCAGACCAGGAGTCCCCTCCGTCCAAAGATTTCGAGAACAGGATAATGCTGCTGTCAGCAGGGTTTGTACTGCCGTAAACATCAAACTGGGTCCAGGTGAGGTAAATATGATTATTGGTTCGGTCGACTATACTCCAGTGTTTGTCCTGGGCCTTATTGCCGTTCAGGCCGGTAAAGGTACCATCTGACCATACCTCTCCGTTATCGGTTGATTTTTGGCACACGATCCTGTCGATCCAGTTGCCATCGGAAGGGTTGGACAGGTGAAAAAAATAAAAATGCCCGGAAGTATCCACATCAATTACAGGATCTCCCCAAACTCCATAAGAGGAAGAAAGATGTTCGTGAGTCCAGGTATGCCCGGTATCCGCACTGACGTAATAGTTGTCGAGATTGGTGGCCGCCACCAACCTTTCCGGATGGACAGGATCTATTTTGATCGACGGTTCATTCGGGTTGGAAGAAGTGCTGATCAGGACGTTTTGAGCCTTTGCACGGGGCGTTAAACCGACAATAAAAATTAAAAAAAACAGCAAACAATTTTTGATCATTAGTTAAATCGTATTAGTGAGTGACATTCCTAAATGAAAGCAATTCAAGGAGAAAAGGAAAATTATTGTCTTTGATCTCAGTTAATAATTCCATTGCGGGACGTCGAATTTTAACATCTTTTTATTGAATGAATCCCAGGTCTTTCAACCCTTTTTCAGTGATCTCTCTCCTGATCATGGGAAACATATCCATATTAAACGTTTCGGAAGGTTCTATGTTGGTCGCAAAGAAATAAACCTTTTCGAATGTTTCGACGAAACCGACAAACCAGCCGTTGTTGTGGCCATTGCGAATGGCCCATCCCGTTTTTCCACTTAGTTTGTACTGATCGGTTGTTTCCATCACCATCATGCTTTTGACCATGGTTTCCGTTCTTTTTGAAATGGGCAATTCCGACCGGTAAAAGCGTTTCAGGAAGTCAATTTCCTCGAAAGGACTGATTTTTGAGTCCCCTTCCAGCCAAAAAAGATCAATGGTTGCAGTATCGACCACCATATTTCCGTACTGAAACTTTTGAAGGTATTCCTTCATACGTTCGGGGCCGATGCGCCGGGCAACATCCTGGTAACACGGTACACAGGAAAGCTGGAAAGCCTCCCTGAATAGCAGGTCCTGCTCCCAAATTTTTAAGTACCTTTTTTGCCCGTCCCATTTAAAAAGGGTGCTGTCATTTTCCACAACGCCGGTTTCCAACGCAATGATGGAATTGGGGATTTTGAAAGTAGAGGCGGGTAGCCGTCCCTTTTCAGCCCATTCAAAATCATTGGCATAATAGGCATTCTCCTGAAGATCATAGACCAAAATGACGCCCTTTACCCCTGAAAAATCCAGAATGGTTTGCAATTTGGAGGATAGGATCTCCTTTCTTTGGGGAGGTGTTTCCTCTGTTTTTTCCACTATAGGGGAACAGGAAGAAAATATTCCCAATAATAATGCCAGGTACGTAATTTTCATTCTATTAGTAAAATTATGCGTTACGGTTAAAGGTTTCCGGGAAAAGAAGGCCAGGTTTACCTCAACAAAGTAACCTCTCCCTCTTCCGTAATCTCTCCTTTCGAAGTTTCTATGAGGATGATATAAATCAATACATCCGCCTGGTGCGGTTCTCCTTTGTAATATCCATCCCAGGGTTCGGTGCTATCGTGCACCAGGGTTCCCCATCGATTGAAGATCTTCATTTGTTTGACCTGAACGCCACCGGAGGTATAAACTTTGAATTCGTCGTTATACCCGTCATTATTCGGGGTAAATACATTTGGGATGCGGTAATCCGTGCAATCATCAATGTCTACTACTGCAAAGGCGGAACATCCCTGATCATCGGAAACGATCACGCTAATCATTCCGGTTTCTGTTATGGTAATTTGATCATCCGTTGCATTGGTCGACCATAGAATGTTCTCCACCGTACCCGTCGTTTCCAGGGCCAGGTCAATACTGCCACCTTCGCACAGGTTGAAATCCCCTGCTGTCGTGATGGTCACCGTGGGCAATTCCACATTCTGAATTGCGAAAGAGGTATCATAGGGACATTGGTTTGCATCCATGATCACCAGGTTATAGGTCCCGGCGTCCAGGTTTTCAAATAAAGGATTCTCCTGAAAGGTAGTCCCGCCATCAATGCTGTAACTAAATGGAGGATCTCCTGCCCCCACTGTCACTTCCGCACTTCCCGGCAAAATGGTCACCACATCATCCACCAGGGGTCCGCAGGATACATCGGTCAGCAATATTTCGTCAACACTTACTTCCCCGGCAGGGTTTATGGTGACAGAGGCTTCATCTGAACAGCCCCAGTTATCCGTAATCGTTACCGTATAAGTTCCGGCCTCAAAATCGCTGACCGTTGCCATGGATTCACCGTTTGACCAATTATAAGTAAACGGTGCCTGCCCATTCACCGCAATGGCGCTGGCGGAGCCGAAGTTGGTCAGGCAGGAGACATCCTGAACCTCTGCGATCGTCGCTCCCAGGTCATCTACCTGGATGGTGATTCCGGCAGTAGCGAGGCAAACAGGAACCAGGGCAATATCATCCAGGGCAAAGTCATTGCCTGCCACTCCGATATTTTGATTGACAATGCAGATCTCTGCCGTCGTAGCGCCGGCTGATTCCCAAATTTCAAAAAAATTGGTCCACTGGCAGGGGGTGGATTGGGCGTTAAATGGACTGCCCAATAAATTGCCATTGATCGAAAACTGCAAAACAGCCGGGTTATCGGCGACCACCGAGGTAAGCCAGGCAGAAAACTGGTAGGTGAGGTTGGGATCTACCGCTACCGTCTGACACCAGACGGGCAGATTCGAGACACCCGATCCATTGACCACCATCATGTTTCCCGTGCCGGTGGTATGATCCCCGCAGGCAATAAAATTAGTATGCACCAGGGCAGGATTATTGGTGATGGCATAGGTTCCTTCAAGCGATAAGGGCCCCCAGGCTCCCCCGAGTCCCAGTCCGATGGCATCATTATAATCACTGATGAACCCGGTATTCCCAATCGTGAAATCTCCGTTTTCCAGGATATTGTTGCCCAGTCGTTTGGCCGATACCTGGTAATAGGAGGTTCCTCCCGGGGTTACATTAATCACTCCACCCACGGCTCCTGTATTCCATTCATATTCATCCGTGCCCCCACTCACTGCGGTGAGCTGTGCTGTTTCCCCCGGACAAATGGTATCCTTGGAGGCGACAATTTCCACCATGAACCCTTCCGGGGAAATGATGATCTCTACCTCGCCAACGGCTTCGCAACCTCCTGCGTCAGTCACCGTCACCTGGTGAACGCCTGCCGTAAGATCCTCAGCAACCGCAGTGGTTGCTCCGTTATCCCATGAAATAACATAAGGCTCTGTACCGCCAAAAATGCTCACTTGCGCACTGCCGATAGTACTCGCCTCGCAAGGTGAAACGAGTGAAACCACGGAGATCTCAAATTGAGTCTGGCCGATATTCACCTGCTGCACGACACTACATCCTGCTTCATCCGTCACCGTTACCATTTGGGAACCGGCGCACAGGTCATTGGCCACAGCAGTATTTTGTCCTCCTGACCATTCGTAAGTGTAACTGCCAATTCCTCCGCTGGCACTGACCTCGGCACTTCCCGTGCAACCCGCCTGACACCCATCGGGCATGACATTCAAAACCTGGGTAAAAAGGTTCGACACTTCCACCGTGACTGAATCGGTACTTTCGACGTAAGTGCTGAAATTGATATTATCAAGTGCAAAATCATTGCCGTTAGCAGAAGTGCTTTGGTTGACGATACATATTTCTATCGTTGAATTCCCCCCAACAGTAACCGTTTCGTAAAATTGAAGAACATTGCATGCACCGCCTCCAAAGAGGCTGCCCCCGATCAAATTACCGTCAACACTCAATTGCAATTGGGGGACCGGGGTATTAATCGTTTGCACGTCAAAAGAAAAAAAGTAATCCGTTTGCGGGATCACGCTGATCTGCTGACACCAAAGGTTGACATTAGCCTCCGGAGAACCGTTGACCACCATCATATTGCCGTCGATGGGCGGACATTGAGTCCAGAGGGTAGGAGTGGAATTATTGATATTATAACACCCTTGGCATAAGCCACTCAGGTTGCCGTCCACATTATTGTATTCAGAAGTAAACCCGAGGTTGCCGGATTCAAAGTCTCCGTTTTGTACCAGATTCGCCCCAAGGCCGAAAGCGGTGACCGTAAAAGTGGTCGTTTGAAACGGAAAAGCAAAAGTAGTGGCCGAGTTAGGAGATGATAAAAGGCCAGTGGGTTCCCAGGAGTAAAAACTGAGATCGCTTCCGGTAGAGACGGCACTCAACTGGGTGAATCCCTGGGCGCTGCAGAGGGTTGCCGGTTCAGCGAATGCTTCAATGGTACTGATCGGAATGGTATCTACACAAACCATAAAATCCCCGTCGTTGGGGGTGGCTGAAGCCGAATAAGTACTCATTCTAAGGAAATATTCGCTGCCCGGGGTAAGTCCTTCGATGTCGAATTGTACCGTCCCACTTCCCACATTGGCTTGCTCACAGGCTAACTCCACCAATCCGTCGGTAAGACATTCTCCCCGGTAGATGGCCAGCCGAGGCTGAAACATTGGGCTCCCATTGGGCCCACCCGGCACCCCATTGAGGGTAATTTGAAAATCGGTGTAAGATCCGTCAGCCGGAACGGTGAAAACTGCCCAAACGTCATTACCGACGTCTGACCAACAGGAAGGTATTTCAAAATCCGGGGCAGAATAGATGGTGCTGGGGGTTGCCCCAATATTGCTAAATATTGTTTCGGGGCAGGAAGGGCCTTCGCCCAGGACAATCGCGTCCGCGCAGTCATCGAAGTCAACTTGTCCAAATACAACAGTAGCGCATAAGAAGCTTACGGCAAGGAGTAGGTAATGTTTTTTTTTCATAAGTTGATTATGGTTTGTTTGTTTTTTCGAATTGTAAGTGTTCCTTCAGTTCACAATTGATCATCCAATTGATTCCAAATTTATCGGTAAGCAGTCCGAAATAAGACTGCCAGAAAGTTTTTTCCAGTGGCATGTTAATGGTTCCGCCTGCTGCCAGGGCGTTGAAAATTCGTTCGGCTTCAACCGGATCATCCGTATTGACGGAAATGGAAAAATTATTGCCAAATTGTACGGGAACAGACCATTCACCTCCTGAATCACTCCCCATTAAAATGGTTTCCTTGCTGACGGGTAAGGAAATATGCATGATCTTTTCTTTGAGCGCCTCGGGCATAGGAGGCATTCCTTCACGAGGAGGCATATCTTTATATTTTCCAACATAAGGGAATTCTCCTCCGAATACCGACCTGTAAAAAAGGAAGGCTTCCTCGCAATGGCCGTTAAAGGAGAGATATACGTTTACTGTTGTCATGATTAGGTTATTTTAAAACGGGTAACAGGTTGAAAAGCAGCCCCAAATAAAATAATTTACCAATTTATACTTCAAGATAACCCTTTTGTCTTCAACCGCCAAAATAATTATGGACGATGAAGAAAGGAATGTAAATTTTCCCGACAAACCAAAACCCTTAAAAACGCCACCCCAACGACGACAAAATTCCACAAAAAGCGGCAAATTTAATGCAATAACCACCATTTTGGTGGCAGTATTGGCAATTATTAATTAATTTGCATCTTTATTTGATGGCAAGGTTCTTCAACTCCGGCGCAACCGGAAGAAGCCCCATTGTATTACATCTTCAAAAACCGATATCCCATGAACTTACCGACCTTGACTGGTTTCGGCAAACTTCTAGTCTTTTCCTTATTCCGGTTGTATGATCAGTTGCACTCTCCCCTGTTCAGGCAATTGACATTCGTTAACTTTTTGCAATACATTTTTCCCCTGAATCAGGGAAAAAATGATATTTTCACCCTTAACAAAAGTGTACTTTTTCAAGGAATTTGAGACCCATACATAAAACGACAATTCGCCCTTTGATTAATCTAATAGAACAGTATATGAAAATAAAGCTACTCTGCCCTTTAAAGCTTGCCTTTCTGACAGGAACCGTATTTATTGTCTCACTCAATTTCCTGAAAGCGGGCAACCCTTCAGCAAACAGGCCTTTTGAAAATTATTCTTTCTTATATGAAGAAACAGCACCGGTTTTTATCGACCCGGTCCCCAATGATACCACGGTAAATTGCAAAACGGAGGTACCTGCTCCTATGGCCCTTATGGCCATGGATGATATGGGCAATACTTTTAGCGTTATGCCCGTGGACAACCCCAATCCGGCCGCTATCAATTCCTGCACCGGGGGCTCGTTCACCCGCACCTGGAAGGCTATCGCCAATACGGATACTACTACGGTATCACAACTAATTACTATACTTCCCGATACAGAGGCCCCGCTGGCGAATATTCCCGAACTGGCGGATACCGTTTCCTGTGAATTCAGTAGCCTGATGGCCGATGTCAACCCTTTGCGTTTTGATATTTGGGTAAACTCTGCCCGGGTGGCGCTCGCTACCATGGCAACGGATAATTGCAGTGGCATTGACAACATTGTTGATGACGCTCCTTCCTCTTTTGAAAATCATTGCGGAAGCGTTACGGTTACCTTTACCATTATTGACAATTGCGGGGCAACTACTAATTGGGTCTCGACCTTCACTACAATCGACACCATTCCACCGGTACTCATTGGCGTACCAAACGATACCATGATCTCCTGCAATGCCGTTATCCCGGAAGCAGCCGTAGTCACCGCTTTGGACAATTGCGCGGGGGTACTTGATGTGGAATATGAAGAAAGCAGCACCCAATTGATGAACGGCCTTTGTAACCAATATGAATATTACCTGATCCGCACCTGGTCGGCAACAGATTCCTGTGGCAATGTGACAGAATCCCAGCAACTCATTTCCATCACCGATAATATGGCCCCGACTTTTAACGTGCCGGCAAATATCACCCTGACCTGCGCTGACGATCCCCTTGATCTTAATGTCACGGGGGATGTCACCAATGTAATGGACAACTGTACACCAAACGAGTTAATTCAAATAACCCATACCGATGACATAATCCCGGGGAATTGCCAATATAATTACGTCATCACCCGGGTCTGGAGAGCCAGAGATATCTGTGGCAATGTTACCGGAAAAATCCAAACCATTACCGTAGCGGATAATCAGGCCCCGACTTTTACTGTGCCGGCCGATATTACCGTGGATTGTTCGAATGCAGGCAACATGAACCTGACCGGTATGCCTACCAATCTTATGGACAATTGCACGTCTTCCCTGGTGGCGACGCATTCGGATGTGGTTATTGCCGGCACTTGTTTAAACAGTTATACCATTAAGCGGACCTGGAAAGTACAGGATGAGTGCGGTAATTTTACCGAATTGGATCAGATCATCACCGTTACAGACAACCAGCCGCCCTCCTTCACCAGCATGCCTCAAAACATGACGCTGTTTTGTGCTCCAAACCAGGAGGTGGATATCCTCTTTAACGACTGGATCACTTCAAGGGCAGGTGCCCAGGCCACGGACAATTGCACAGAAGCACAAAATATTACCTGGTCGATTTTTAATGCCGGCACCCTCAATCCCCCCTCTCTTCCTGTAATTTCATGCCCGGCAGCAAGCGATACCATTCGCAGGCAAGCCATAGATGTCATCATTAAGGATGAATGTGGTAACCAAACCATTAAAACGGTGACCTTTTCGCTGATCGACAATATCGCTCCTGAGATCAGTGGATGCCCTGCCGGTATGACGATCCCTACCGACCCGGGAGATTGTAATGCTCTTTTTGAGCTGGCTCCTCCGGTAATTGAAGAAAGCTGTTTCTTTGGAACGTTATCTGAAAATCTGAACAGCACATTGCCGGTCACGTCTACTGCCTTGCCCGGACAGGAAGGCATCACTCCGGTCAATCCGATTGAATTCAACCTCAGTGTGACCCAACCTTCCCCGATCAATGTCCTTGGATTCGCCAGCGCCAGCATTACCCTGATCTCCGTAGACGGGGAAGAAGCCACAGAATTTTTTAACATCGTCGGAGAGGACGGAAGTATATTGGGTACCACTAACCACACCGACGTTCAGTGTGGCAACTCTTTAACCAGTTTCAGCATTCCCGGAACGCTGATTAACGAATGGGCTTCCGATGGGGTAATTACCATCAGGCTGGAACCGAATATTCCTATCGGGCTGGACGGAAAATTTGCCATTAATGCCATTTGCAACCCGGCAGGATCAGCTGCCATAAACCTGTCATTCCAGGTGAAAAATCTTGGCGATATTTTGTTTCAATACCGAATTGATGACGGACCGGCCATAACCGGTAATCTCCCCGGCCCTTTTACCACCTCATTGGCCCAGGGTGATCACCTGATTACTTATTATGCAGCAGATTGTGCCGGGAATATTGACAGTTGTGCTTATTCCGTCACTGTGGTGGACCAGGAAATACCTACTTTAAATTGCCCGGCAGACATGGTAGTAGAAGTAGCCGAAGACTCCTGTTCGGCAACGGTAACACTGCCGTTGCCAATGAATGCGACAGACAATTGCGAAGCCTACGGAAGTTATGAGCAGAGACTGCCCGCTAATCCGGCTGCTGGGCTCATCACTTTCAGTTACGATCCTAACCTGAATGATTTTGTCGCGCAGGAAAGAAATTTTGTCTTTAACAATGTGGCGGCCAATGCCTTTAATCCTGTTAATTTAACGATAGATTTCCAGGGTGATTTCAATACCAACGGGGCCTTCATGACGATATTGGGTGACGACGGAAGTATCCTTGCCACCACTACTGTGGGAGCTTCAGATTGTTCTACCCCCGGCCAGGTAGTGATTTCCATTCCGGCAGCAACGTTTAATAGCTGGGCCAGCGATGGAGTGGTTGAGATCATTGCCCTGCCAAATGAAATAAACGTTCCTCCAGGGGTTACCGGCGACGGCATCAACCCTTGTACTCCGGGAGTTGTCACCACCACTGGAGATAATGACGGCAGCAGTTATATTTTTGCCACCCTGAGTTACGACAGACTTTCGCTCTCTTATTTTGCAACAGGGCAGACGTCCATTCCATTGACTCCCATGAGTGAACCCATGGTACGGCCGGTCATTGAATTCGGGATAGGCACTACGGAGGTCACATACATCATGGCTGATCCTGCCGGAAATGTCGATAGTTGTTCCTTTACGGTAACGGTGGAAGATAACATCGATCCTGTAGCCGTTTGTGTTTCTGCAACCACCTTGTTTATTGAACCATCAGGATTACAGGTAGAAATCCTGGATGCCATTGACCTGGATCTTGGCAGCACCGATAATTGTGGCATTGAGCAACGCTTACTAAGTCCAAACACCTTCACTTGTGCCGATGTCGGAAATTTATTGCCGGCCACGTTGACCGTGGTGGATTCTTCTGGCAATTCGGCTACTTGCCAGACCATCGTTTCCATTGCCCCTCAGGGGCCTGTACCTACCGCCAATTCCGGTTTGTGTGGCGGGGATACGCTTTTCCTTTTTGCCAACCCTCCGGTAGATAACGGCGGGGTGCTTTATACCTTTAAGTGGTACTTCAACGATGTGTTGATCTCGGTGGCGAAAAATCCTGTCATCCCCAATATTGGCCTTAATAATGAAGGAGCCTACAGAGTAGTCATTCGCGGATTGACCGGTTGTGAGGCTGAAGGAATCGTTAATGTTTCGGTCGAAGCGCTCCCCATAACGCCACATATTGAAACGGCCAGCACCATTTGTCTGCACGAGGACCTGGTGCTGAGTACGCCTGATTATCCGGCAGGCAATAACGTCACTTTTTACTGGTACCAGGGTATGCCACCGAACGGCACCCTTATCGGTACCACCACAACCCCTGAGCTGATCATTCCCGGCCCACATCCTGCCGGGACGAAAAATTATTACATGACCGTTGAAGCTACCGGCTGTGTTTCAACGCCTTCGACGCCGGTGCAGGTGCTTGCCGTGCAACAGCCCGTGGCCCAGGTCACCTTTGCCGATACAACAGTATGTGCCGGGGAAACGATTAACCTCGGAACCCTGGTCAGCGGCTCCGGGATTACGTATCAATGGACAGGACCCAATACATTTAGCTCCGGGGCCCAATTTCCGTCTGTCGGTCCTCTTTCCACGGTCAATGCAGGGTATTATTACCTTGTGTTAAACAAAAATAATGGTTGTTTTTCAGCCCCCGATTCCGTCAGGATCACCGTAAAAGCCAAACCGGCTACGCCTGTAATTAGTTACAGCGGCCCGGTCTGTGCAGGAGGATCGCTTACCTTAACAACAACTGCCACGGGGGCCAGTTCTTACCACTGGATTAATTTCAACGGAGAAGAATTCATCACCTCTGTTCCAACTTATGTGATTCCTTCATCCAATCTGGGGAATGCCGGAAACTGGTATTTATATATCATTAAAAATGGCTGTACCTCAAACAATTCCAATCCTGTGAATGTAGTGGTTAACCCTGTTCCTGTTGCCACAGCAATAGTACAACCACAATCTCCGTGTGACGGCGATTCATTCCAACTGATAGGAGGCCCTAATCTCACAGGAGGCAGTTACCTGTGGACAGGTCCGGGCATTTCCCCTCAAATGGTTCAAAGCCCTGTGATCAGCAATGCTTCCGAAGCCAACCAGGGGTTCTTTACCCTGACCGCCACCAGCCAGGCGGGGTGTAGCAATACGGCAACTGTTTTCGTGGATATTCCTGAAAAAATAAATATCCTGGGCGTGAGTTCAGATGCCCCGTCTTGTCTTAACGGCCCCACCGACATTCAGTTGGATGTTACGGTGCTGCCTTTTGATGACGGTACCTATACTTATTCCTGGCAGGGGCCGAATTTCAACCAAACGACGAGTTCCTCCACCGCCACTATTCCCAATGCGACTGGAGTTTTGAACCGGGGAGAATACCATCTCACGGTAACCTCCGGCGACGGTTGCGAGGTGGTTTTGAACGATGCCTACTTTTTGGATATCCGGGACATCCCCGCCAATCCGGCTGCACCAACGGCATCCCATCCGTTGAATGCCTATTGTGTGGGGGAAACCATCACCCTGACCACCAATGCCTATATGGGGAATTCGATCACCTATTTCTGGAAAATCCCGGGAGGCAGTACCCTGACCTCCAGCGGCCCGATGCTGAATATTCCCAATGCAGGACTTTCCTATACGGGCAATTATTCCGTTTATGTGATGGTGGACGGTTGTATTTCCGGTAATTCAAACCCTACGGCGATAACGGTTCATCCTGTACCCCAGGTGATGGCTACCGCCAATACCCCGGTTTGTTATGGGGCAAACATCAATTTACAAACGCAGTTTTTTCCCGGAGCGACCTATCAGTGGCAAGGCCCTAACGGATTTAATTCGGGGATTCAGAACCCTGTAAATAACTCTATCCATCAAATGGATAGTCTGGGTACCTATTGGGTGATCACCACTTTAAACGGCTGCGCTTCGGACACGGCCTTTGTGACGGTGGCCGTGAAGCCTGTTCCTCAAATCCCGATGCCTTTGGCGACTGTTTCTGACTCCATTTGTGCCAGCCTGGCCGATGAAACATTGACCTTATCCATTACCGGAGCTTCCGCTACTGAAAATGCACTTTATACCTGGTACAATAATGCCAACGGACAAAATCCGCTGAATACGGCATCTTCACAACCTCAGTTCGTACTGACTGATTTTTCCAATTACGCCACCAGCGGAACCTACAACTTTTATGTTCGGGCCAATTTGAACGGATGCCTGTCTGAAATTTCCCAGGCTGCACCTGTCCTGATCAGCTATATTCCTGCAATTTCTGCCTTTGCCGGTACAGACAAAACCGTCTGTGATGACGAGACCGCGACCCTTAGTGCTGAAGCGCCAACGGTTGGTTCGGGAACATGGTCACAGGCCGGAGGACCAACGACAGGTATCGTCATCACCAATCCGAATCAGGCGGTTACTGCCGTAAATGGACTGAGCGTGGCAGGTTCTCCCTTTACTTTTGCTTGGACACTGTCCAATGGAGCCTGTCTGAATTACGATTCCGATGAAGTGGTGCTGACCATTAGCCAGGGAGAGAGTGCTTTTGCCGGCGATATTGTGGTCGCCTGCCAGGGAGAAATTATCAACCTCAGTGCCACCCCTCCGTCAGGAGTGGGCAGTACCGGTATGTGGACACAACCTGCGGCCCAGGAACAATTTGGGGTCACCATTGAAGAGCCCACCAACCCGAGTACCGTTATCGAAGGGCTGGATCCGGACAATTTATACAATTTCACCTGGACCATCGTCAGCAATTGCGGGGTGGTTTCCGATGAAGTGATTGTCTATATTTCAGATCCTTCTCCTAATGCCGGCTTTGATATCATCGCCTGTAATGAAACAAGAACTGCATTGTTGACGGCCGATGAGCCGACGAGAGGGAGCAGCGGGGAGTGGTCAACACTGACACAGGGAGTCAGCATAACGGACTCCTATTCCGACACTACGACGGTCAGCAACCTAATCCCCGGAGAAAATATTTTTGTCTGGACCATTGATGATGCCATCTGCGCAGATCAGTCACGGGACACGATCATTATTTTTTACAAAGAACCCCCCACCGCGGAAGATGACTTCATAAATGTACCTTTTGGGGGGACGACCACTTTTGATCCGCTGATCAATGATATTGTACCCCTGAATTCATTCCCGGCGGTCCTGGTTGACCCATTACTCGGTAGTGTGACGGAGGCGAATAATCTTTTTACTTATACGCCTCCTGCCAATTTTGTGGGGAATGACCATTTTTTGTATGAAGTCCTGAGTGAAGGATGCCCCGCTGCTTCTGCCCAGGTGAATCTAGTGATTGGAGATGGAGCAAAATGTATCGCGCCGTCCATTATTACGCCGAATAACGACGGGGTCAACGACAACTTTGTGGTCCCTTGCCTACTCGACGAAAAAGACTATCCTAACAATAAGGTGATCATTTTTAACCGATGGGGAGACGAGGTGTTCCGTTCACAAAGTCCGTATCAAAATAACTGGGACGGAAAATACAACGGAGAAGACCTGCCCGTAGGAACCTACTTTTTTATAGTGGATTTCGGGAATGGCGATGACCCCCTTAAAGGGTTTGTAGTCATTCAACGATAGTGATTTGATTAAAGAAATGTGACAATAGACAAAGATGATCGAATTAAATTCAAAAGTCATAACACAATTGTATTAAACCATAAACCGATGCACAAATTTATTTTAACCCTGTTTTTTTTAAGTCTTTTACTTGCTGCGTTTGGGCAGCAGGAAGAGCAGTTTACCCAATTCATGTATTACAAGTCGGGATACAATCCTGCTTCCGTAGGCAGCAATGACGCTCCCTGTTTCTCCCTGATCGCAAGGAATCAATGGATAGGTTTTGAAGGAGCCCCCCAGGCACAGTTGATCTCTTTCAATATGCCGGTTTTCAACAAACGGGTGGGTATTGGCGCCAACGTTATTCGGCAGACCATCGGGATCACTGAAAAATATTCGGCGGAGACCCTGTATGCTTACCGCATTCCCCTTGGACGGGGTATTCTTGGCATAGGCCTCCAGGCATCGGTCCGGTTTATTCGTATGAATTTCAGCCAGGCGGAATCCATTCAGCCCAGTGCCCAGGACGATGCCATTCCTGGTGATATACAGAGCAAGTACGTACCCAATTTTGGGGCGGGACTTTACTACAGCAATCAACGATACTATGTCGGAATATCGGCTCCGAGATTACTCGAGAATAATATAGACCTGGCTGACTCAGATGCCACCATTTCAAAGGAAGTGCGCCATATTTACGCAATGGGAGGCATACTTATCGATTTGGGCGATCATGTGCAAATGCAACCACAGGTATTGTTGAAATATGTGATGGGCGCTCCTTTTGACGGCGATGCCAACCTGAACTTCATTTTTGCCGAAAAATTTACCACCGGAATTTCCTATAGACTTGGCGGCTCGAAGCGTACTGGTATCGGAGAATCCGTTTCCGTCGTTTTGGGCATGCAGCTTTCTGAGAGTATTTTGTTCGGATTATCTTACGACCTGACTTTATCGGAGCTCAAAAATTACAATAGTGGTACGGTGGAAGGCGTTTTCCGGTATTGTATAGGAGGCCGTTCCCAGGGCAACGAATATGTGAGCCCCAGATTTTTTTGATAAGCATTGAATTTTCCCCCATGAGATATGGAAATAAGTGTAACCTGTTGGAGTTGTCCCCGGAATAAGAAAAAGCAACGGATTTTTGCAGACTGCCGATGCGTTACACGGCCACTATCTCAAATACTTTTTAATTATGTTACGTAAAGCCTTTTTTGTTTTTGCTTTTGGCTTGCCTTTCTTTTCTTTTGGGCAGAAGGTCAATCCGTTTGGGCAGGATCGTAGTGAAACTGCGATCAACAGAGACGTAATCATTCGAAATGCGAGTAATATCAACACCGAAGGCCTCGAATTTTCCCCTGTCTTATATGAAAACGGACTGGTATTCGTTTCCAGAAATAAAAACGGAATCATTGATGAAAATACAGGAAAAACCTTTTTCGAACTTTTTTATGCTGAGTTAGATCCCAACGGCATTCCGGTGAAGGCTCAGAATTTTTCGAATGAGCTCAATTCACAGCTTCATGAAGGGCCTGTTACTTTTAACCGTAAAGGCGATAAAATATATTTCACCCGTAGCAACCTCGAAAAAGGGTTAAGCCGGGCCGACAAAAAAGGTCGGGTGGGGTTGAAAATTTACGAAGCACACAGGGGGTATTTTGATTGGGAAAATATCGTTGAGTTGCCTTTCAACAACAACGAATATTCCTGTATGCACCCTGCCCTTTCTGCTGATGAGAATAAGTTGTTTTTTTCTTCCAATATGCCCGGTGGATATGGAGGGATGGATCTTTATTTTGTAGAAAAACGCGATGGCGGATGGAGCGCTCCCATCAACCTGGGGCCCGACATCAATACCAGCAAAAATGAAGTTTTTCCCTTTATCCACGACAATGGAACCCTTTTCTTCGCTTCCGATGGCCACGAAGGACTCGGAGGACTCGACATTTACATGATCAATGTTCAGGGCAGACGTTGGGGCAAGTTGATCAACCTCGGAGCTCCTTTTAATTCCGATCAAGATGACCTTGGCCTCATTTTAGATGTGAGAGGAACCCGGGGGTATCTCGCCTCCAACCGGGAAGGTGGCAAAGGCAGTGATGACATTTATTATTTCGAGATTCCTTACGGACTACAAGGCGTTGAAGGTCCTAAAATGAACGCTACCATCATTGCCACCTTCGACGGCCAGATGAGCAAACGATTGCCGGGAACCTCCCTTTACGTTTTTGAAATTTCTTCAGAAGGCCTGGTCGAAAACAAGGACCTCTATGACCTTGAGATGATGCCCAATGAAAAAAGTCTGGATAGCATTGAGTCCAATGAAGTGATTCTAAAACTTGTCCGTAAGCCGGAAAAGGATTTAGGCCAGCCCCAAAGCATTACTGATAAAAATGGGGAGAGTATTTTACAACTGGAAGCCACCAAACATTACCTCATACTGGCTTCGAAAGCCGGGTATGGATCGAAAGAAATTCAATACAGCCCGAAAAACAGCTCACAAAATACTCCCATTGATATCCTTTTGGAAAGAAGCAATTGCCTGGCCTTAAACGGGGTGATTACCACCATCGAAGATAAAATTCCCATTCCGGGCACCTTGGTAAGGATCATCAATAGTTGTGACACGACTGAACAGGTCCTTCGTACGAATATGAATGGAGAATTTTCCAGTTGCCTGCCTTTTGGTTGTGAATTTACCATCAAAGCCCAACGTAAAGGTTTTGAGGATACCGCGACCAAAGTTTCTACCCAAAGCCTGCGCGGTACCCGGTCCATCGATATAGCTATGGAACTCAAGCCCCAATCCGAACTCGTGCTTAAAGAACCTATCCGGACCGGTTCCGTCATCATCCTGGAAAATATTTATTACGACTTCAATAAATCGGCCATCCGTAAAGGCGCCGCACCCGACCTCGAAGCACTGGCCCGCCTGATGGTCAGATACCCCAGCCTGGAAATTGAACTCGGGGCCCATACCGACAGCCGGGGAGAGGAAGGATATAACCTGGAGTTGTCCCTGAAACGAGCAGAATCAGCAATGCAATTTCTGACCAATAGAGGCATTGAAGCGGAAAGAATCAAAGCTATTGGTTATGGTGAAGCTTATATTCGCAACAAATGCAAAGACGGGGTGCCTTGTTCTGAAGAAGAACATCAATACAACAGAAGAACGGAAGTTAAAGTCCTCAAAATTGACGAACAGCCGGAATTGAATGCTTCGGAAAACCCTGCTCCTTCAAAAAACAATTAGGAGATAAAAAGGGTGCTTATTACCGATAGAGATATTTCAAACCAATCAAAATTCAAATTATGACTATTTTAACACTATGAACATTTCCGATTCCTTAAATTTCCTTTCCAAACTAAGCCTTCGCCGGCTGGCAAACTCCTTCAAGGTCTTGTCCTCCTATTACCTTTCCAGGTGGATCAAAAAGCCCATACAATGGGGGCTCCCTATCACGGTATCCATCGAACCGACAACGGCCTGCAACCTGAAATGCCCGGAATGCCCCAGTGGACTTCGCTCCTTTATGCGGCCCACCGGAAACCTGAAGGAACCTCTTTTTAAACGGATCATTACTCAATTGGAAAAAGAATTACTCTTTCTGATTTTTTACTTCCAGGGCGAGCCTTACATCAATCCGGATTTCCTGGAAATGGTCAAATACGCATCGGATAAGGGAATTTACACCATCACCAGTACCAACGCTCATTTTCTGAATGATGAGAATGCTAAAAAAACCATTGAATCCGGACTGGACAGGCTCATCATTTCCATCGATGGAATCACCCAGGAAGTTTACGAAAGTTACCGCAAGGAAGGTACCCTGGATAAGGTTCTGGAAGGCACGAAAAACATAATAAAGTGGAAAAAGGAACTGGGATCCGCCACCCCGCATATCATCTTCCAGTTCCTGGTGGTCAAACCCAATGAACATCAGGTGCCCGGGATTTACGAACTGGCCAAATCACTGGGGGTGGATGAGGTGAAATTAAAGACCGCCCAGGTCTACGATTACAAAAACGGAAACCCTCTCATTCCCGAAACCGAGCGCTATTCCCGTTACAAACGTCAAAAAGACGGAACCTACCGCATTAAAAGTAAACTACTCAACCATTGCTGGAAGCTTTGGCACTCCTGTGTGATCACCTGGGACGGCAAAGTTGTCCCTTGTTGTTTCGATAAAGATGCCCAACATCAACTCGGAACGCTCGCAGAACAAAATTTTAAACAAATCTGGCAAGACGGCCCTTACCGAACTTTTCGAAAAAAAATCCTCACAGGCCGAAATAAAATTAATATTTGTACAAATTGTACGGAAGGCAGCAAGGTTTGGTTGTAATTGCTTGCTGGTTTGAAATAATTAGTCTAAATTTGTTAGTTAGATCACCCTATTGATTTTACCCGTCCCAAATTTTACGGTACTTTAAAAAAAAATTGGGCCTTTTTAAAGGTGAAATCTTCGCTCGAACAGCGATTTTCATCAAGAAAAACCAAGATTCTTTCCCTGCCGGGAATTTAATCAAACAATTTTGGTTGTAAAATCAGGTAATACAAGTAATAATCTCCACCCAAAAGCGACCTCTTCAATACTACGTTGACAACAATTATTTATTTTATATAAATTTTGTTCCTGATTATTAAAGGACAAAAACAGCAGGACATGCAAGACAATTTTAAAACTATTTTTACGGGTCGGCTCGATTTTGGTAATGCCAGAAGTTATGACAAGGTGGTAAAACTATTTGAGCACCGAATGGAGAATTATTATAAAACAGAAATTCTGTTGCTGTCTGAAGAGGTATTCAACGAGGAAAAATTATGCCTCGATATTCCCCGGTTCATAACCCTCGCGCCCAAGAAAAAATGGCAAAACACCATCAACTTGCTGAATTCCGTGGCCGAATATGCTATTTCAGGAGATATCAAAGCCTGGATGATGCAGGAAGGTCAACTGGTTGATCGCCACCACATTGAACCACATAGTGATAAAACCGCCGTCAAGGAGTATTTGAGGGGAAGGAAACTCGCCGAGAATGAGGATACCATGAAAGAAGCCATGGAAGCTCTGACCCGTGCCATTGCTAAATTCGAACAACACGCGGTCGCTTACGAAAGGAGGGGATTTGTCAATTTCAGTCTTAAAAATTACGAAGATGCCTTGTATGACTACAACAAAAGCATCAAATACAACGACGCCGTTCCCAAACCATACCTTGGAAGGGGCCTGGTGAAAATGGCCACCAAAAATTATGCAGAAGCCATAGAGGATTTTGATATCGCTATCAAATTTTCGATGCCACTGCAACAAATATACTGGCACGCTCGCCGTGTAAAAGCAGACTGCTTCATGCAACTGAAAGATTTCGAAGCCGCCGTAAAGGAACTGACCCTTTTTTCAAAAAGACGTTTTTTGCCGGATAACAAAAATTATCCATGGCGGAAAAAGGTTTTTTTCAACCTGGGAAAATCACTTATGGAACTGGGCCGTTTCAAGGAAGCGGTTGAGGCGTTTACCGAAGCGATGGCCATTGAAAATGGCAACGGGCATGTGTCCGACCTCGAATTGCTCGTCAACAGGGGGATTTCGAGAAAAAAAGGAGGCATGAAAGGCTTTAGAACAGATTGGAAGGAAGCTGCCGACCAGGGGTCTGAAGCCGCTGCGGATTTACTCTCCTCCAAGTAAAGCAATATTGTGATCCAACTCAACTACAAATCCTTCGGGCAGGGTGACCCACTCATCATCCTCCACGGACTTTTTGGCACGCTCGACAACTGGCAGTCCATCGCCAAAAGGCTGAGCGACCATTTTATGGTTTTTATCGTCGATCAACGCAATCACGGCAAATCACCCCATACCGAACAACACGGTTATACCTGTATGGCCGAAGACCTTCACGATTTCATGACCTCCAAATGGATTTACAAAGCCCACATCCTGGGGCATTCCATGGGTGGAAAAACCGCGATGCGCTTCGCCACCGAATTTCCGGATATGGTGGATAAACTCATCGTGGCCGATATTGCCCCCAAAGCTTACCCGGATACGCACAGCCAGATTTTTAATGCACTGCTGTCCATTGACCTGACCACCATCTCCGCCAGAAAGGAGATCGATGACCTGCTGAGCCAAAATATAGACTCCCTGGCCATCCGGCAATTCCTGCTAAAGGACATCACCCGCAACAAAATAAACCATCGCTACGAATGGAAGATGAACCTGCCCGTGTTGTATAAATACTATACGAATATCCTGAAATTCGATCTCGGACATGAAATATTTGAAGGAGATACCTTATTCATCAAAGGCGGGCAATCGGGATACATCCAGGAGGAAGACATGGTGGATATCCGGAATTATTTCCCAAAGGCTGAACTTAAAAGCATTAAAAACGCCGGCCACTGGTTGCATGCGGATCAGCCCGAGGCATTTTTTACTATGGTGATGGAGTTTTTAGGGTAATTACTGAAAAAACGGATTAGTCCGTTTCTCAAAACCAACCGTCGTACCCGGGCCATGCCCCGGCAATACCTGCACCTCATCATCCAGGGTAAACAATTGTGTTTTGACACTATTGATCAAGGTATCATAATCGCCTCCAGGTAAATCTGTCCGCCCGATACTGCCGTAAAACAATACATCTCCGGCGATGACAAAGGCGTCTTTTTTACAATAAAAACAAAGGCTGGCAGGCGAATGACCGGGCGTAAGCAATACCTGTAATGTTGTATTCCCAAAAGCAATAGCTTCTCCTTCCTCAATAAAATATCCTGGCTCCGGTGAATGCTCGGGTTTGGGTAGTCCGTAGGCTTCACAAATCTGGGGCAAAGCTTCCAGTAAGGGCAATTCTCCTTTGTGGATGCCTAAGGGCAGGTCGTATTTTTCAGCAACAAATTTATTGCCAAACACATGATCCAGGTGGCAGTGGGTATTGATGAGTTTTACCGGCTTGAGCCCCGCATCGGCAATAGCCGCGGCGAGCTGGCGGTCTTCTGCCGGATTGGAATTACCCGGATCGAAGATGATGCACTCCCCGGTTTCATCATAAACCACGTAAGTATTTTCCTGAAAAGCATTAAATGTTAAACTCAATACATCTGCCATACGTTATTAATTAGTAATTCTCATAAAAATTTGATAAATTGGACTCAGGACTGTGCATATCTGCCATCCCTGACACCAGAGCACAAATATAAAGTTTATGAAAAATATCCTTGCCTTCCTGGGCTTATTATTGACGACCAGTTTTTTAGCGGCACAAAATGCAGAAACTGCTTTTGGGAAAAATCGCGTGCAGTTTCACGATGACTTTGAACAATGGTCGCAATATGAAAGCGAGAATTTCATCACCTTCTGGTATGGAAAATCAAGGATTATTGGCCGTATGGTAGCCCAAATGGCGGAATACGACTTTGCAGAGATCCAGAATGTGCTCGAACATCATATCAACAATAAGGTAGAGATCATCGTTTATACCGACCTCACCGATCTCAAGCAAAGTAATATTGGCAGCGAAAAAGTTTTTTCCAACCGTACCGGGCAGACCAAAATCCTCGGCAATAAAATATTCGTCTATTTCAACGGCGACCACAATGATTTGAGAGAGCAGGTCCGGGAAGGCATAGCTTCCGTTTACCTGGAAGCCATGTTGTTTGGATCCACTATACAGGAAGTGGTGCAAAACGCCATCGCCCTTAACCTCTCCGAATGGTTTAAACAGGGACTCGTGGCTTTTGCGGCCAACCCCTGGGATGCCCAACTTGACAACCAGCTTCACGATATTATCCTGGATGAAGATTTTGACGGATTTGAAAAATTCGCTGAAGAAAACCCTCGCCTGGCAGGGCATGCTTTGTGGTATTATATCAATGCCAATTACGGTCCTTCCACGCTCTCCAACCTCCTGTACCTCACACGCATCAACCGCAGTGAAGAAGAAGGATTCAGAGCCGTTCTGGGCACTCCTTATGCTTTTGTTTTGAAAAAATGGGAAGATTATTTCAAAGCAAGATATACAGAAGACCAAAAATCCAGGCAGGTTTTTTCGGGAAGAGAAATAACGGTAAAAAACAAACGGGACCTGCCACTTTACCATGTAAAGATGAGTCCTGACGGAAAAAATATCGCCTACGTTCAAAATGAAATCGGGAAATACAAGGTTTATATCCAGGACGTTACTTCCGGGGAGCGGAAAGTTATTTTGAAAGAAGGGTTCCGCAATTCGTTTCAGGCAACGGATTACAACTACCCGCTGCTGCAATGGAATCCAAACAACCAGGAACTGGGCATCATTTATGAAAAAAGGGACATCGCCTATTATATTTCCTACAATACCTTGACCGGCAAAAAAACCGAAGAACCTGTGGCACCGGGTTACCAGCGTATTTACAGCATGGATTTCGTCAATCCCGGGGTGCTGGTTTTATCCGGTTCTGTGGATGGAAATTCTGATATTTTCCTGTACAACATCAAATCCCGTCAGTCCGACCGGATTACCCGTGATTTTTACGATGACCTGGATGCGGTTTTTACGAAAACCGATAACCGAAGAGGAATTCTTTTTGTATCCAATCGTCCGGATTCGACCATGCAGTATCTCCAACAGGATACTATTTTACCCATCGACAACTTTGACGTTTTTTATTACGACCTGGACAAAAGATCCCAGGAACTGGTTCGGGTAACCCATACCCCAAAAGTCAGTGAACGGCAACCCGTGGCCATCGATACGACCTGGTTCGCTTATCTTTCCGACGAGTACGGCATTCAAAACCGGGCCATGGCCTATCTCGAAGAATACATTCACCACTACGAGCAGGTCATTACGTTTAAGGATGGCTCTGAAATCACCCTGCACGCTGATTCCGTCCTGACGGCCATCGATTCCACCACCATTGACACCATCGCTATTTTTCCGGTGATCAAACAAAGAGCCATCAGCCACTTCAATACAGATTTCGCCAGAAACATCATCGAGCAACATGCTGCTCCACGGGCCAACCTGCTGCTCGACAAGGTGGTTTTAAACGGCAAAACCAGGTTATTTCTAAACCCCATTGACCGGGAAGAGTCCAAAAACCCAGGAGAGACCTATTACCGTAAGGCCACAAAAGCATCCGGCAGCACAGCCAATGTCATTTCCGGGCAGCAACCTACCAAAACAGTGCTCGAAGTGGTAGAAGAAGTGCCTCCCACTGAAACCGCCCCGACACAACCTGTTGTTAAAGAAGAAAAGGTAGATATCGACAACTATCTCTTCCAAAGTGAATTCGATGATGAGGAGTCTGTAGCCCCGGTAAAAAAGGAAAACCAGGTACCAACGAAAGACAAATCACAGACCAGTCCGGCCACCATTTACATCGAAGGGCAGACTGCCGGCTATTCAAAGGTGATTCCTCCGGCAGACGTCCATAAAATCCATAAGATCAGGCCGGGAAAGGTCAAACCCTACCGGCCCCAGTTCCGTACGGATTATGTAACCACCCAGATGGACAACAGCCTTTTGTTTGAAGGCCTTGAGAGTTACGGGGCCAACCCCGATGGATATAACTACCCGCCTGCAGGTTTGCTGTTGAAAGCCAACTTTAAGGACCTGCTTGAGGATTATCAATTCGACCTTGGGGTCAGGGTGCCTACTTCTTTCAATGGAACAGAATACTTCGTGGTATTCAACGATAAGAAAAAAAGAATCGATAAACAATACGCCGTTTACCGAAAAAATATCCGCGTTCCTGACGATGCTGCGAGTGTCAGCGTTCCCGCCAAAAGGGAATACAATATCCTGCTCGGCCAGTTCAGAATGAGTTACCCGATCGATATTTTCCGCAGCATCCGCGGAACCTTTATGCTGCGGAAAGACCGGTCGCTTTATTTCGCTTCAGAGCGACCCACGCTGAACAGGGAGATACTCAATGAACAAAGAGCAAGCGTCAAGCTGGAATATGTCTTCGACAATACGCTGGATGTGGTGATCAATATTAAGAACGGGACGAGATATAAAGTTTATACGGAGTTGATCAAACGGTTTAACGTAGACGTCGAATCAGGGGTTAAGATCGGACTGGGAGATGGTTTTATGACGGTGGGCGGTTTTGACTTCAGGCACTATCAACGGCTGGACAAACATTCTATCCTGGCTTTCAGATTTGCCGGAGCGACTTCTTTCGGGTCAGAAAAAATCCTGTTCATCCTGGGAGGTGCCGATGGGGAATTGATCAATGTTTTCAATAACAACATCCCCATTCCACCGAACGAGTCTTTTGTTTACCAGGCGCCGGCGACCAACCTGAGGGGCTTCACCCGCAACATCCGCAACGGCAACTCCTACCTTTTGGCCAATACGGAACTCAGGGTGCCTATTGTAAAATATATTGCGCCAAGGGTTAAATCCCCGTTTTTGCGCAACCTGCAGGTCATCGGATTTTTTGACGTAGGAACCGCCTGGTCCGGCAAGAGCCCCCTAAGCGATGAAAATCCGCTCAACATCAGCTACTTCCCCGAGAATCAGCCCAATGCCCCGGTATTGGTTAGAGTGAAATACTACCGCGACCCCATTGTTGCAGGGTACGGAATGGGACTACGGTCTGTCATCTTTGGGCATTTCCTCCGCTTTGATTATGGCTGGGGGTATGAAACCAAGGCGCAACTGAAACCGAAATACCATATTGCGATGGGGGTTGATTTTTAACCTCTCTGAAACCTTTGAATTTCAGGATGAAGATTGAACCAGATTGAACCAGATTGAGGGAGATTGAAAAGATTGAAAGAGATTGAACCTATCTGGAACACAATGGAACACATGGAACAACCCCGACCTACGGTACGGGATGTCGCTACGCTCCATTTGAACACTCCCCCTAACTTTTCACCCTATACCAGGTTTGTGTCCTGAAAATGCCTGACCAGTGTTTTCCTCTTACCTGTAACTCGTCCTCTTTGCCATCCTCAAACCAGATGCTACAGCCATAAGTACTCCCGTTTTCCGGATCGAGGATAGTCCCTGACTTCCAATAATATTTATAAGGCTGGAGGTCTTCGAGGATCACCATTCCCACTACAAGCTGATTTTTTTTATCGCCGGAGCACTCTTTGCAGATGGTATCTTCAGGCTTGAGCAACAATTTAGTGACTTTACCAAACAGTTTGCCGTCTTTTTTATAGATCTCTACGTAGGATTTAGCTTTGCCTGATTTGTCATCGATGGTTTTCCATACCCCAACCGGAGAAGCCTGAGCGATGGTGAGGGTAGCCATCATCATGGCCATACAGAAAGAAAGAAATGTCTTCATGTTGAACATTTTTTATTTAGTGATCTGATAAGGATGGTTTGGAATGAATTCATTCCTGTAAATTCCTTTCAACGAAACTACAAATTTTTAAATTTATTGTACCTTAAATTCAAAGAATATCCATCCACAGCAATGAGTAAAAATAAATTTTCGGGAATCAACATCATTGAAACGAACTGGTTAAAAAGAGGAATGGGTGTCTGTATTCCGCCTTTTGTCATACTGGTTTACGAGGGAGCCTCCACGGCGTTGAAGCAGCATGAATACGGTCATTTTTTGCAATACCAAGAAATGGGATTCATCCGGTTTTACATGAAGGTCGGGCTGCCGAGTTTATACAGTGCTGCCTTTTTTCCCAAAAAACATCACCTTTTAAAAGTGGAAAAGGATGCCAACCAGAGAGCGGTTTACTTTTTCGGGGAAGATGCGCCGGTAGCCAATGGCCGGTTATGGCCCAGGGAATAAAGTTATTTCTTTTTTATGGCCTTTTCCATCACCTCGGGAAATGCACTGGGGGTGCAGGCAAAAGCATGGATATCCATTGCCGCAAACTTCTCTGCTATTTCACGGTCATAAGAAGGCGCTCCGTCGTCATTGAGCGCCAACAGGCTCAGGAACTGCACGCCGCTGTGTTTCAGCCGTGCCACCTTTTGCAACAATTCTTCTTTATTGCCTCCTTCATAAAGATCGCTGATGAGAACCAGTATGGTCTCTTCCGGTTTTTGAATGATAGACTCCGCGTAAGTCAGGGCTTTATTGATATCCGTTCCGCCACCCAGTTCTGTGGCAAACAACAAATCCACCGGGTCATTGAGGTATTCGGAAAGATCGGCTACGTTGGTATCAAAGGCGATCATATTCGTTTTGACCGAGCGAAGTGAGGCGAGAATGCAGGCCAGAATTCCGGCATAAACAACAGAGGTGGACATCGATCCGCTTTGATCCTGAAGAATAATGATATGACGTAACTCGTGGCCTTTACGGCCATAACCGATCATTCTTTCCGGAATGATGGTTTTATAGGCTTCCTGGTAATGTTTCAGATTGGCCCTGATGGTCGCGTTCCAGTTGATTTCATTCCATTTAGGGCGAAAATTGCGTAAGGACCGGTTCAGGCTTCCTGAAATAGCCTGGCGCACCGGGTTATAGAGTTTCTGTTCCAGCTCTTCCACTACCTTTTTTACAACCATTCTAGCGGTTGCGCGGGTGTGGTCAGGCATCGCCTTATTGAGGGTCAACAAAGTTGCCACCAGGTGAACGTCGGGCACCACCGTTTCCAGCAGTTCGGGCTCCAGCAGCATTTGTTTAAGATCCAGCCGTTCCAGGGCATCTTTTTGCATCAGCTGTACCACGGGAGTAGGGAAGTATTTGCGAATATCCCCAAGCCACCTGTTTATTTTTGGGTTGGATTTACCTAGACCACCTTTACGATCACTATCGTATAAGGCTTCCAAAACAGCGTCCATCTCCACCTGGTTTTCCGGAAGCCTGGCCACTCCTTTCGGATCTGCTTTCCCTCCCAGGATTAACCTCCATCTTTGGATACGCTCTTCCACGATATGTTATTGAAAAGAAAATGAAAGGATAGGGGATAAAAAAAAGGAGGCATTCGTGAAACGAACGCCTCTTGTATAACCCCAAAAAACCAAATGAAAACTATCTTAGATTAAATTATCTTCGTTGTTATGATACAAATGTAAAACACATAATCGTAAAAACCAAAAAAAATCATCCTAAAAAATCACACTAAATGAAACTTTTTTTTTCGTAGCCCTCCTAAGAAAAAAACAGGTACGACTTCATTTAATTTTGTGTCAATACAAATCTATAATATTATGAACAACTGAATCTAAAAACCACAAAATTTGACCAAATTGTGACAATTATATCGTTGAAAAATGTAAAAATCACACTAAATCGCTAAAAACTAAAGCCAACAGAAGCCTGCAAAGAAATATTCCGGTCAAATTCATCTCTTGTTATAAAACTGTTGTTTTCGCCTAATTTATAAACACTCAGGTCCTGTTTTTCTTTGGTCGTATCCATCAATCCGTAATTGAATCGAAATCCGATGAACAGCCCTTTACTGAGATAAAAAGACAACCCTGCATGCACTCCCATGTCCAGGGCATTGAAAAGTTTGTCCTCTCTGCCAAAAACACCGTAATAAGCAGAGGTTTGCCTGGGAATCAACATGGTCTGACCACTCACAGTCTCAATCATAGGATCCTGGCCGGGATCGATAGTCGGTTCATCCTTCCCAAAATTGTATTCCAAAATTATGGTAAAGGGAGCGATATTCGGACCGGTATAAGTGACTTCTCCCGAAGCTTTTGAGCCCAACAATAACCCTACACTAAACCCTGCGGAAGCTTCAATACGACCAAAACGAGCCACGGCCGAAAATGGTACATCCAGGTAGGAATTTGAAATAAACAATCTCATATTACGGTTACCCCCGAAATGGTATAAGGGGTCACCAACTTCCGGGTAAAAAATCCAAAAGGATTGTCCGTTGTAGCTATAATCAGTTCCTTTTTGGGAATACAACAGTTCCCCCCGAATTCCAAAAACATCCGTAAATTTCAGATTGAAAATGGGCCCGAACTGGAAGCCTTTGGTCAGCTTTATTTCCTCAAGATTACTGCCGTTACTATCGGTTTCGGAAGGGCCGTCAATCCTGGAAAAATTCAATCCTGCTTTAAAGCCAAATGAAAAATCCTGGGCACTAAGGGTACCTAGGAAAAGAAAGCATGCAAAAACAATTGGGAATATCTTCATGGCTGGAATTTTTTAAACTTTAGCTTTTTTTTAAATATTCAATGATTACAGAACAGGTAAATTAAATAAAAACTATCCAATAAAGAACCTTTTTTTTTAGCATTCGGTTGGCCGTCAACCATTCTTTTCAATTCAATCATTTAAGATCAATTTCAAGATAAACGGGGCAATGGTCAGAATGAACCACTTCAGTGAGTTGCTGCGATGCCTTTAGGTTATCTTTCAAATTGTTGGTTACCGATTGATAGTCAATGCGCCACCCCTTGTTATTGGCCCTTGCATTCGCCCGATAAGTCCACCAGCTGTATTGCTCCTGGTCAGGATTCAGGTATCGAAAAGCATCTGTAAACCCATTCCCGAACCATTTGGTCATCCATTCCCGTTCTTCTGGAAGGAATCCGGAAGTTTTTTTATTGCGCACCGGATCGTGAATATCGATCTCCTGGTGCGCGATATTGTAATCTCCTACCAAAATAAGCTTTGACCGCTCTTTCAGCAATTCTTGAACCCAGTCGAAAATATCATCCAGGTACTTCATTTTAAAAGCTTGCCGGATCTCTCCCGTTGTTCCGGAAGGAAAGTAGGAATTGATCAGCGTAATATCACCAAAGTCGGCTCGCAAGACTCTGCCTTCCCGGTCGTACTCATCGATACCACATCCTTCGATCACCTGATCGGGTTCGATCCTGGAAAAAATGGCCACGCCGCTGTATCCTTTTTTCTCTGCGGAATGCCAGTAATCACGGTAACCGAGTTCGTTTAAAGCCGAAACATCCACCTGGTCAGGGGTCGCTTTGGTTTCCTGTAAGCAAATGACATCAAAATCATTTTCAGCCACCCAATCCACAAATCCTTTGTTGAGGGCCGCACGGATACCGTTGACATTATAAGAAATTATTTTCACTGTTATCTTTTTTTTAAATATTGAAGCGTTCCAAAGGTATTTAAATTTGTTGATTCATAAAAATGGCGGGCAAATGATCTAAAAAGACCGTAAATTTAAAGGTAAAAAAGGAAGGCAAAAATTTTAAAAAACGTTAATATTATAGTTCAGCTCTTCACGGCACCCAATCGAAAATCTGCAATATACCGGACACACCATTTTTATCAAAAAAGGGAGCATTATGCTGACGTTTAAGAATTATAACATAGCAGATTGGATTTCATTTTACCGGGTGGCTTCGGCTCCCTTTCTGCTGGTATTATTATGGCTGGGCCAAAGAGAACTTTTCACCTGGTGCTTACTCATAAGTTATAGTACGGATATGCTCGACGGGTTTATCGCCCGTAAATTGAAGATCACCAGCCCAAGGGGTTCGCAATTGGATTCACTGGGTGATCAGGTAACCTTTTCTGTAGCGGTGGCAGGTTTATTGGTTTTTGAATTCGGCTTCATTAAGGAAAATTATCTCCTGATGCTGTTGGTTTTTTTCCCGTACATCATTCAAATGCTCATCGCCTTTGGAAAGTACGGTAAAGCAACCGCCTTCCATACCTACCTGGCCAAATTGTCGGCTATAACACAAGGGGTTTTCTTTCTTTGGTTATTGTTTTTCGGACCGCTTTACTGGTTGTTTTACGTGATGATCATTTTAGGGGTCCTGGAAACCATAGAAGAGATCATCCTCATTTTTATGTATGACAACTGGGTGACCGGAGTGAAAGGCATTTATTGGGCGCTGAGGGATAAACGAAGGTTAAAAAAAGAAGAAAAACTAAAAAAATCCTAAATCCATGATGCGATCGTTCCCGCTTTACACCATTCTTCTTTTATGCGTTTGCATTTTATTGGTCGATACCTTTGCATTCTATTGGCTGAAAGACATCATTCAACCTTTTCCACCCTGGGCAAAAAATGGCATTTTTATAACCTTCTGGACTTTTTCGGCGGGACTCATTACCTCCATCCTGCTTTTAAAAATAAGGATGAACAGGATTCCCGTCCAACGAAAATATTTTTGGATCTCTTCCCTATACGGACTTACGGTTTCTTCCTTCCTCCCGAAATTTATTTTTGTTTTGGCCATCACGATACTCTACCTTTCCCAATCGGTTCTTTCCAAAGCAGGCTCGCTGATCGTCGTGCCTGTCGCCGGTGTTTTGTTTGGGTTTTTACCCTTTTTTGTCATCATTAACGGGATTTTCAGAACCTTGTATCGCTTTAAGGTACATCGTTTAAAGGTCGAATTTGAGGATCTCCCCAAACCATTTAACGGACTCCGGATCGTCCATATTTCTGACCTCCACCTGGGCAGTTTCAATTACCGCTACCACATCCTGGACCGGGCCATCAGAATCATCAATCAGCTGGAGCCCGACTTCATTTTTTTTACCGGCGACCTGGTGAATAACTTCGCCTGGGAGTTAAAAGGCTGGGAAAGTACCTTGTACCAATTGTCTGCCAAAAGAGGTAAATATGCCGTTTTAGGGAATCATGACTATGGCGATTATTCCCAATGGGAATCTGATGAGGCCAAGGCCGAAAATTTTGAGGAGATAAAATATTTTTTTAAAAAAACAGGCTTCAGCTTGTTGTTAAATGAGGCGGAGGTGATCGAAAAAGAAGGCGCAAAGATCGCCATCGCGGGAGTGGAAAACTGGGGGCACCCTCCCTTCAAACAATACGGCAACCTGAAAAAAGCGCTAAAGGACATCCTTAATATTCCCTTTAAAATACTATTGTCCCACGATCCTACCCACTGGAAGGAGGAGGTGATCCACGATACGAATATCGCCCTTACCCTTTCTGGGCATACCCATGGGATGCAGGCAGGTATTGACCTGAAAAACCGTAAATGGAGCCCCATCAAATACAAATACGAACACTGGGCCGGGTTGTACGAACAAGGCGGGCAATACCTTTATGTGACCCGCGGGCTGGGTTGGTTGGGTTTTCCGGGGAGGTTGGGAATGCGGCCGGAGGTCACGTGTTTGGAGTTGAGGTGTGATAAAAATAACCGTTGATCCAAGGGTATCTGACTTATTTAAAACAAACATGAGACATCCCGAATTTAATCTGATTAGATGAAATTCAGGATGACTCATATGGTTTCAAAACGAAATCTACTTTACGAATAACGGATACTATTCCTTCACAAAACGAAACTTATAACCCTCACCTTTCGATTTAATAATCCCTACGTATATACCGGCAGGCATGTTGGCAATATCGATGTTATTGCTATTAATATTCAACACATTGACAACCTGCCCCAGGTGATCAAAAATGGTCACCTCAACACCATAGAAAAAATCCAACTCCTCCGTCGTACTCAGGGAAATAGATTCGTTGGCAACCGTAGGATACACATCAAGGTTTTTGGTGATCGGATTCGAAGTGCTTGACACACCACCATCGCCCGACACATACAATTCATGCTGAATAAAACCCTCGCGGATACTGACGACCAATTCACCATTTACCGCTTCCAGAGCGTGTCCAATCGTAGCTCCGGTTGTTTCAGACAATGAATAGACTTCAACAGGCTCATTGGTATTAAAATCATACTTCATCAATTTAGTATAATCTCCTCTGGACAAGTAATAAAATTCATTTTCGTGCCAGAGCATTTTACAGTTATAGAAGAAACTGCCGATCGTAGCGCCCTCCAAAAAGGCAGTTGTTCCGTTGGCAAGATCAACCTCCAGCACATTCTGCTGATTATCATCTGTTTCACCAATGCAATACATCTTATCGCCGTTGATAGTGCTCACTGTAAAAGGGTAAATATCATCAAACAGCTCCTCGTGCATCATTGTAGCCGGATCAAAGGATACCACCTCCCGCTCGGTCACCACAATCAGTTTACCATCGTACTCATAATAAGCCAGCGGATCTCTGATAAACTGAAAATCCTCCACCTCTCCGGTGCTCATATCAATGACCTTGTGTTGGAAGAAATTGCTATCATCTTTAAAAGAAACAAACATGAACTTATCGTAGATATACCCATAGGTGAAAGTATTCAGCGTCAATGACAGGGATGACAAGTAATCTCCAATACTTTGCATTTCTCCGGAATTTCTCCAATAAACCATAGGAGCATCACTAACAAAAGCATCCGTACTGAATATGATGGCTGCTTCCGTTCCGGCAAACAACTCCATGAAATTCGCTACAGGATGAAAAGCACCAATTTCCGTAAAACTGGTTAAGGTACTGTTGGCAGCATGCAAAATATATTGACCATCTCTTTGTGTCGTTACAAAGTAGGCATCATCGGTACTTCTGGAAATACGGTGAATGGATTCTGCAGGTAATCCGCTTACGTTTGTAAAAGAAGGATTGCCGGGATGAAGTATTTTCCAGACATCATCTTCGTTGATCAAAACACCGACTTCAGTCATAAATATTTGATCCCAGTTGTATCCGAAGGCATTGGCTTCCTCAACTACTTTATTCGTACCAGCCACGGTACCGTCGGTTTTCCAGATCGCTTTGCGGGAGCCGTTTTCGGAGCCTCTGAAATACAGGTTGCCGTCGCTCATTACTTTTCCCAAAAATACCTGTCCCAAACCGCCCGGGCTGGTAGGACTACCCACCGTGATCTCGGCCAGCTGTGTCCAGGTCTGTCCATTGGCGAGGTTGATTAAAACAAACAGAAAAAGTGTAAAAGTCAATTTTCTCATTGGGTATATTTTAGTTATTTGAAAAATTCTGAGCTGCAAATTTATAAATATTTCATTATCATTGAAATAGCCGATAAATACAAAAGGCTGTCTATTAATCGGTGACGGCCTGAGATAAGCGTATTGAATTGAAGCCAGAAGATTTCACAATCGATTTTTTATTTTTAGGAGGTGTGCTTCGGACATCAGATCAGCTCCTCTCCGACAAGGTTTCGCCTTGCCCCCCATTCACCCAACCTAAGGCAAAACCTTAAGGTAATTTTCACAAGGCGATGCCTTGTCGGAGAAAAAAGCCTGCCGACTAAAGTCGACGCTACCCCACCCAATTCTCCCGATCCAAACTCCTAAAATGAATGGCTTCCGCCAAATGTTCTATTAAAACATCTTTTTTACCGTTCAGGTCCGCTGCTGTGCGGGCGACTTTTAATATCCGGTCGTAAGCTCTCGCTGAAAGTTGCAGTTTTTCCATCGCCTTTTTAATCAATATCGTTCCGGCCTGATCTACCTGGCAAACTTCCCGCACCATGCGGCTGGGCATCTGGGCGTTGCTGTAGATGTCTTTAATATCTTTGAATCTTTCTTCCTGTATCTCACGTGCCCTAAGCACACGTTGCATGATGTCTTTACTGCTTTCCACCGGACGATCCATGCTCGACAATTCATCAAAACTCACCGGGGTCACTTCCACGTGGAGATCGATCCTGTCCAGTAAAGGCCCGGATATTCTATTCAGATAACGGCTCACAATATTGGGGCTGCACACACAGTCTTTGTCGGGATGATTATGGTATCCACATGGACAGGGGTTCATGGAAGCGATGAGCATAAAATTGGCAGGGTAATCGACGGATACCTTTGCGCGGGAAATGGTCACCTTGCGTTCTTCCATGGGTTGCCTCAGTACCTCGAGCACCGTTCTTTTGAATTCCGGCAATTCGTCCAGGAATAGTACGCCGTTATGGGCGAGGGAAATTTCACCAGGGTGAGGGTTGGAACCTCCGCCGACAAGAGCGACATCACTAATGGTGTGGTGCGGAGCGCGGAAGGGACGAGTGGTCACCAGGGCTGCATTTTGAGGCAATAGGCCGGCTACGGAATGTATTTTCGTGGTTTCCAGGGATTCGTAAAGGTTGAGGGCGGGCAGGATGGTCGGAAACCGGCGGGCCAGCATGGTCTTTCCCGCTCCGGGAGGACCGATGAGAATGGCATTATGGCCTCCGGCGGCAGAGATCTCCAGGGCTCGTTTGATGTTTTCCTGGCCTTTGACATCCGAAAAATCGACATCGTAAACATTCTGGTTGTCGAAAAATTCTTCGCGCGTATCGACATGAACCGGTTTGAGCTGGAGTTCCCCGTTGAGGAACAGGGCGGCTTCCTTCAGACTTTCCACCCCGTAAACTTCAATATTATTGACGATGGCCGCTTCCCTGGCGTTTTGTTTGGGAAGAATAAAGCCTTTGAATTTTTCCTTTAACACCTGGATGGCGATGGGTAAGGCCCCTTTGATGGGGCGTAGGCTGCCGTCCAAGGATAATTCCCCCATAAGGATGTACTGGTCGAGCTGGTCCGAGGCAATTTGCCCGGTGCCGGCCAATACGGCGATGGCGATGGGCAAATCGTAAGCGGAACCTTCTTTGCGAATATCTGCCGGAGCGAGATTGACGACTGTTTTGACCCGCTGCATCCGGTAGCCCACGTTATTGATGGCCGCTTCGATGCGCTGAAAACCTTCTTTGACGGCGTTATCAGGAAGACCTACCAGGTCATAAAAATTCTTTCCGGCAGCTACAAACCCACCGGTATTGACTTCTACGGTAATTGTCCGGGCATCTACCCCCTGTACGGCGCTGGCAAAGGTTTTTACTAACATTGAAATTTATGTTTTTTAGTTGACCTCCCTTTGAGGATTAGTATTTGTAAATCGCAACATACTCTTACCCCTATATAAGCCCCGGAAACCGCAAATGTGACATTTTTTTGAGCTTTTTATGAAATATTTTTATTAAAGCAGGGAAAAGTACCTTTTGGATGACTCATGTTTTTACCACATTACTTTTGTTTTCCAGTAAGGAAAAAGATGGGCTTTGTAAAAAAGACGGAACACTGATATAACAGATTAAACGGATAAGAACTGAGCGTAAATTTTCACGGGCATTGCCTTTACATCTGATGTTGGCAATGCCCGGAAAAATCGTTCTGATTATGCGGTCCTGAATTTTACAGATTTACGGACTGCTTAATGATCAATATGCTTTGGCAAACAACACCCTGCATTTGGAAGGATTACCTGTCAAAATGCACTTTCCGGCTTCCATTTTCACATCGTTCGGAATACACCGGATGGTAGCCTTGGTGAGTTCCTTGATCTTCAATTCAGTTTCTGTAGTGCCGTCCCAGTGGGCTTCCACAAAACCTCCCTTGTTCTCCAGCACATCCTTAAATTCCTCAAAAGTATCCACCGGAGTGGTATGTTCTTCCCGGTATTTCAGGGCCCGGTTGTAGAGGTTGCTCTGAATCTCGTCCAGCAGGTGGCTTATATGATCGGCAATACCCTCCAAAGGCTGCGAAGCTTTATCTTTCGTATCCCGGCGTGCCACTTCCACCACTCCTTTTTCGAGATCACGCATACCGATGCCCAATCTTACAGGAACGCCCCGCAGTTCATGCTCGGCAAATTTAAAACCCGGACGTTTTTGATCATCGGTATCGAACTCCACGCGGATGCCTTTGGCTTTCAATTCCGCCATGATCTTTTCCGCAGCTTCATTGATCTCAGGACCTGGTTTTGGAATCGGAACGATGACCACCTGTACAGGAGCCAGTTTTGGTGGAATGACCAATCCCTGGTCATCGGAATGGGTCATAATGAGGGCACCCATCATACGGGTGGAAAGCCCCCACGAGGTAGCCCAAACCAATTCTTCCTGGTTGTCTTTATTGAGGAACTTCACGTCGAAGGCCCTGGCAAAATTCTGACCGAGAAAGTGTGAAGTGCCTGACTGAAGCGCCTTTCCATCCTGCATAAGCGCTTCGATGGTGTAGGTTTCTTCGGCACCGGCAAACCTTTCATTGGCGGATTTTATGCCTTTGATAACCGGCATGGCCATATATTCCTCCGCAAACTGAGCATAAACGCCCTGCATTTTTATCGTTTCCTCGATCGCTTCTTCACGGGTGGAATGCGCCGTATGGCCTTCCTGCCAGAGAAACTCAGCGGTACGCAAAAACAAACGGGTTCTCATCTCCCAACGGACTACATTGGCCCATTGATTGATCAGCAATGGCAGATCCCGATATGATTTGATCCAGTCCCGGTAAGTGTTCCAGATAATGGTTTCTGAAGTCGGGCGGACAATGAGTTCTTCTTCCAGTTTAGCAGTAGGGTCAACAATAAGCCCCGGTCCATCCGGATCCTGCATCAGGCGGTGATGGGTGACCACGGCGCATTCTTTGGCAAATCCCTCCACATGCTCTGCTTCTTTACTCAAAAAGCTTTTGGGAATGAACAAAGGGAAATACGCATTGACGTGTCCCGTTTCCTTAAACATTCTGTCCAGTTGATCTCGCATGTTTTCCCAAATAGCAAAACCATAAGGACGAATAACCATACATCCTCGTACTGCGGAGTTTTCTGCCAGCTTCGCTTTTTTTACGATATCGATGTACCATTGAGCGTAATCTTCGCTCCTGCTTGTGATTTCTTTTGACATGAGTCTCTTTTAACGCTTTTTAACACAAAATTGCTTGAAATAGTGCCCAAATTGTTGTAACTTATTGAGACTGAAATAGTCTTAACAGTAGTTAAAGCCTCTTGAAGAAGGACTTTAACGCAACAAAAAAAGACTTTAAGCTCTTTTTAACTAAAAATGAGCCACAAATGTAATAAATTACGGCTTGTAAGCTGTAAGAGAACCACAGTAATTACAAATAATACAATGTTATGAAAAATATGAAATTATCTATTCTGCTCGCATTCGCCTGGTTAATTGTAGGATCTTCCGGCTTGATGGCCCAGTATGACGATCTGTATTACGATCCGGATACTGATGCGAATGCTTACAATTACGGCTATGACAGTTATGACAATAACAACAATAACGACTCATACGCCAGTAATGACAACTACTATGACGATGATGAGTATTATGATGATGGTGAATACGATAACGATGGGTATGATTATTATTACTCTTCAAAAATTCGTCGTTTCAACAGATCTTACTACGGATTCGACTTCTTCGATCCTTGTTATGTTGATGTTTCCTATTATGATCCTTACTGGACTCCCGGGGTTACCGTCCTGATCTATGACGATTATTACTCCTACAACAGTTGGCGCAGAGATTACCGCAGCTGGAGAAGGTGGAATCGTTACAACAACTATTACTCATGGGGTGGATACGGTTTCGGGTACAGCAGACCATGGGGTTATTACAATTCCTGGTACAACCATAACAATTATGGCTACTACAATAATTATTATTACAATGATTATTATTATGGCGGTTATGGCGGAAACTACTTCGGATCCAATGTTTATTGCCCACCTTCATGGGGCGCAGGGTATAATTACAATACCGTTAGTACAACAAATAATCTGTACAATGACGGGAATGGTACATACTACGGACCGAGGACAAATGGAAGCGCCCTGGCGCCAAGGACCAATGTACGTTCTATTGGCAACGAATCTCCCGTGAATGTTACGAACAATCCTGTCCGGAGCACTTCTCCTGATGTGGAAAGAACAAGAGCCCGGGTTTCAGAACCTGAACGTTCTGCCAACTCCGGCGATGTCATCAACACTCGTGAAACTAAAGATCCTGTAAACGGAAGAATAAATACGCCTGCTACCAGAACTGAAGATCCACGAACTATTAAGGAGCCTGCAAGAACTACGGATCGTCCGGCCAATTCTCCTGCTACGCAGCAGCGTATCAAGGATAACGGTACAGACAATAACAGGCCTTCCACCACCCCGCAGCAGCCTTCCCGTTCATCTTATGATGCCCCGGCGAGAAGAACTGAAGCCCCTGCGGCTACAAGAACTCCTCAGAGAAGCAATAATGCTCCCAAAGCGACCAGCCCTTCCACTAAAAGGAATACCCCTCAAACGCGTTCCTCTTCCAAGGGAAACCGTAGCAACAGCTCAGCTCAGCCTTCCAGGAGTAATTCTTCAAACAGCGGAGCCAGAAGCAGCTCTCCGTCAAGGAGCAGCAGCAGCACCCGAAGCAGCTCTCCTGCTCCCAGCAGAAGTAGTTCAGGAAGTAGTGCCAGAAGTAGTTCTCCTTCAAGGAGCAGTAGCTCAGGAAGCAGCCGAAGCAGTAGTTCTTCTTCAAGCAGCAAAAGTAGTTCTTCCAAAAGCAGCAGCAATCGCTCCGGAAGGAATTAAACATAGACCTTAAAATATCAAAATGGGGTGGTCGGTGTGTAAATACATGAGGTCACCCTATTTTTTTAAAACTTAAAATCCCGCGCTATTTTCCCTTTGGCCTTAAGGAAACTTTGTTGGAAGCAAAGGAGCTATAGCTCTACGGGAAAGAAAATAATAAAGTAATGAAACTAAACAAATATTTTTTCCTCGTCCTATTCTTTGTTCTGACATCAGTACATTCTCAGGCTCAAAATGAAACGGATGCCGTCCGGTATTCTCAGTATTCACAAATAGGAACCGCCAGGTCTCTCGGGATGGGTGGAGCATTGGGTGCCCTGGGCGCCGACTTTTCGGTCATGAGTACCAATCCTGCGGGACTGGCCTGGTTCAGAAAATCCGTTTTTGAATTCACTCCGGGCATGACCAACGTTGAGGTTAATTCTCTTTTAACCAATGATGCAAAAAATACCACGTGGAGGGAAACAAAAAACAAATTCAACTTTCATAATATTGGCATGGTACGCACCATGTATAGACCCGGCACCAAAGTACCTACCTTCAATTTCGGCATTGGGATGAACCAGCTGGCTGACTTCAATCGGAACTTTTATTTTGAAGGAGATTCAAAAGGCTCGATAGTCAATCGTTTCCAGGAGCTGGCCAACGGATCGGAAGGGTTTGATGAATTTGAATCAGGGGTCGCCTTTGATGCTGAAGCGCTTTTCGACAACCCCCAGGACGGTTATTATGACAGTGATTTCGACGGTTATCCAGATGCGCTGACCAATAAACAACAAGTGGTGAAAACAAGCGGCAGCATCAAAGAATTGGTCGTCGGGATGGCCGCAAATATTGAAGAAAAGGTCATGGTTGGCCTTACCATGGGTTTCCCGATTGTCAGTTTTACGGAAGAAAAAGTGTATACAGAAGTAGATAACGGCGAAGGGGCCGTGGGCAATGTTCCTACCTTTGATGACCTGGAATACACCGAATATCTCAACACCATCGGAGGGGGGATCAACCTGAAAATGGGGGTGATCTACCGGTTGAACCAGGCGTTGCGTTTCGGATTGGCCATTCACACCCCAACCTTGTATCAGTTGACCGACAATTACAATACCACCATGACTTATAATTATACCTTATCCGACACTCCGAGTCAGGGATATGCAGCATCTCCTGACGGGAATTTTTCCTACTCCCTGCGCACTCCATGGCGATTCATAGGAAGCGCCGCCTATATCGTTGGGAAAAAAGGATTGGTCTCTGCGGACCTGGAATACCTCAACTATTCAAAGGCCGAGTTGATCTATGACGGATATATCGCACAGGAACGCGATGCCAATCAGCTTATCGCTCAAAACCTGAAATCAGCGCTCAACATTCGCGTTGGAGGCGAAGTTGCTTTAGATATGTTCAGACTGAGGGGCGGACTGGAATTTGATCAATCGCCGATAGAAGGCGATAATACCATTAAAACAGCTTTCAGCCTGGGCGCCGGGGTTCGTTCACGTGTTGTATTTGTAGATATCGCTTACAAAAACAGTGTATCCAAGGAGACTTATGTGCCTTACCGCACTTACGAAGCTCCGGTTCAAAAGGTGGACAATAACAATGTTGTAGGTAATATAGTGCTTACGTTGGGCTTTAGGTTTTGATTAAGACTTAACCTAGCGCAGGTTCTGCCGGGAAAGCCAAATATGAATCCCGAATTTTGCCGACCGGCAAAGTTTGGGATTTTTTTCTATAAACTGATTGTCAGGTAATTATAACTTTTTAAGTTTTTTTTTAAATTTGAAACAGGTTACATTCAACTCTTTCAGAGTTGGGTTTTGTCCCTTTTTTGGCAGTATTTCATACTGCGTTATTGATATTTATCCCCATTCGGGGATAAATTTAATCTTCTTTTTAAAAATTAACTCTATTCTTAATCCATTTCCCGAAGGGAATTAACCTGCCTGCCGGCAGGTATTAATGGCAATGAATGTAATCCATTGGGAATCAAACAATAACAATCTCAACTCTACCTGGCGTCGCCGGAAGACAGGTCTGAAGGAGTTGAATATATTGCAGATAAATATTGTTAATATATTTTTAGCATCCATTTGAATTAAAAAATTCGGGATGATTCATGTTTTATTTTACATTTAAAAAATACTTCAAATAATCCTATAATCTTCAGTTTAGACAATTGTTGAAATGCCGGGATAACTCATGTTTTTTTGTCTCTTCTTACGGAGCCGGATTGGGAATGGTTTCATGAACTTCCTCAATAGCTTTTAAAACTTCCGGGCTTAATTTCAGTTGAATACTTTCCATATTTTCCCTCAGTTGCTCGAGATTCGTGGCCCCGATAATATTACTTCCTGTAAAAGGTTGTTGATTGACAAACGCCAGAGCCATTTGAGCAGGATTCAATTCGTTTGCCTCCGCGATCTCAAGATATAACCGGCTGGCTTCATAAGCCTGGGGCCGGCTATAACGAGCCATCTGCTTGAATTGATTGATTCTCGAAAATGAAGTGGCTTCTCCTCTGTGGTATTTTCCGGACAACAAACCAAAACCCATTGGAGAATACGCGAGTAAACTCACCTGTTCCCGCATGGCAATTTCTGCCAACCCGATCTCAAAAGTCCTGTTGAGCAGGTTAAAGGGATTTTGGATACTGATGCACCGTGACAGGCCATGCTGTTCTGCCAGTTGCAAAAATCGCATTAACCCCCAGGGCGTTTCATTGGAGACGCCAAAATGACGCACTTTGCCGGAATCAATCAGTTCCTCCATAGATTGCAACACCTCCAGCAAATTATCCTCCCAGCCTTCGTCCGTTTTATGCTTATATCCACGCTGGCTGAAATTATTGACATTCCTTTCCGGCCAATGTAATTGATAAAGATCCACATAATCCGTTTTCAACCGGTCCAGGCTACCGTTAATCGCCTCGTTGATCTGTTGTTTGCTAAAATTTAAGGGGTCCCGGAGAAAGGTAAAGCTTGGGGAAGGCCCTGTAATTTTTGTGGCGAGGATGAATTTATCCCTGTTTTTCTTTTTTTGAATCCAGGAGCCGATGATTCGCTCCGTGCTGCCCTGTGTTTCTTTTCGGCCCGGAACGGAATACATTTCAGCCGTGTCTATGAAGTTAATGCCATGATCCAGAGCGTAATCCAGCTGCTCGTGGCCTTCGGCTTCTGTATTTTGCTCCCCGAAAGTCATCGTTCCCAGGCATATCCTGCTTACGTGCAGGTCAGTTTTCCCCAGTGTTGTGTATTCCATTATGTTTTGTATTTTTTAAAAAATTCTCTGCCCTGACTAAAACAGGCAAGTAGCGTAAAAGTTGAATTTTTAAAATTGAATTCCTGTAATAATAAAAAAGGCCGGCCCAAATTACAGGCCGGCCTTTTTTATTATTCATTGGAAAGTGCTATTGTCTCAATGCATGCTTATTCCACCCCTGAAGCGTAGGGCATCCATCGTACATGGCATCCACGGCAATGTAGGTGCCTTCGATTTTCTCCAATACCCAATCGTTGATAAATTCACTTTGTTTGGACTGTATGGCTGCCTGTTTTATTTTTGAATAATCCTGTCTGAGGTTTGCTTTGTGTGGAGACGTTTTCGACTGTAATTGAACGATACGGAAATATGTATCACCCGGAGGAACCGCATATTCAAAAGGAGCTGACACCTCTCCGAGGTCGAGGGTGTCCAGTGCGAAATAGACATCAGGATCGAGATCACCAATTTCAAAAAAGGTATTGCCGGTAATCTGGTTCACCATGCGCCCATCGTTGTTGTAGCTCTGGGCACTTTCTTCGGAATAGGTTTTCACAGCCTGTGAAAAGCTGATGGAGTCAGTCTGAACGAGCATGCGAACCGTATCCAGGTGAGCTTTGGCAAGAGCCATATCTTCATCGGTAATCTCCGGGCGCAATAAAATATGCCGTACATGGATGGAATTGCCACGTCTTTCAAGCATCTGAATGAGGTGGTATCCGAATTCCGATTTTACAATCGGTGAAACCTGGTCCTTTTCCAGTTTATAGGCCGCCGCCTCAAAAGCAGCGACATATTTTCCCCGCTTGGCCCAACCCAGATCCCCTCCAACCTGACCGGAAGCATCACTGGAATATTTTTTGGCCATCTCTCCAAAATCTGCGCCTTCTTCAACGATCTGGCGGCGGATCTCCGTCAACTGATCGATGCTCTTCTGCCTTTCGATTTCATTTACCACAGGTTTATAAACGATCTCTCCCACCTCAACTTCTGCATTGAAGTAAGGCAAGCTATCCACCGGGATTTTATTGAAAAAAGCTTTTACTTCCGAAGGGGTCACCGAAATGTCTGTCATGATCTGATTACGCATCTGTTCGGTCAGCATCTGATCCCTGAGATCTTCCCTGAAACGGTCTTTAACCTCGTCAATAGACTGTCCGTAATAAGCCTCGAATTGGAGCACATCACCCCCCATATAGGCTAAAATCTGTTCAATCCTGGCATCCAGTTGTGTCTCTACCTGCTCTTCCGCTACTTCGATACTATCGAGTTTTGCCTGGTTAAGCAACAATTTTGTGACCATTATACTGGTGAGTATCTCGCATCGTGCGCCTTCCGGCATGGCACCTCGCTGATCCTTTGCCAGGGCCAATTGTTCCTCTACATCGGATAACAATACCAATTCGCCCCCTACGGTAGCCACCACCTTATCAATCACCTCGCGCTGTCCCCAGCCCGTTACCGCCAAACCCAGCATTATTAAAAGCAAAAAAACTCTGTTCATCTGTTTATTTTTTTCTGTTACAAAACTTTACCTCTTTGAGGGTTTTGTAGAATTTTTTATCAAAAAGTGGAAAACCACTACAATCCGGTCATTCCGCTACAAGGCTTTAATCTAATTTGCATCAAAAATTTTGACATTTCCCCGGCGCATTTCCCGTTCATATAACTCTTCTTTGGTATCCGAAAGCAATTTTATCTTCCTGTTATGCAGGATGACTTTCCGGGCCTGGCCTTCAATATAGGAAAGAGGTGCAATATCTTTCCTGTTTTTGGATTCGAACAACCTGAAATAATACTGAAAGTTAGCATCCCGCTGGGTAAAATCCTTTTTCGAACCCACATTGTCAGCCGTAAGTGTACCCGGAGGAAGTTCGACGGCAATATCATCAAGATCGTACCAAATGCTGTCCTCAAGAATATGTACCGCAGTATTTTTATTGCAATATTTGATCAGCTTTTCCAGGTCCTCCTTTTTATTGCTGTTCCAAAGCTTTCGCAAATTATCCTCTTCAGGTACCGGCAACTGGACTTTAATAAAATGGCAGCGAACGATAGGCGTTTCCAGCTGATACTGCTCTTTATTTTTTTCGTAAAAATCGTTGAGCTCAGCCTGGGAAATCGTAGAATCCAGCAATTGTTCGGCCAACGCCACTTCGTAGTTGTGGGTGATCAAAGAAGCCCGGTAGGTCCTGACCAGCTTATCAATATTGAGATCAGGAGGTAAATTGACCTCTGCTTCATGCTGCAAAAGGGATTCTCTCAGCCATCGTTGTACATAAGCCCTTATCGTAGCAGAACTGTCTTCCGCAGTAGTTCCTTCGGGGAACATGCCATCCATTTCGGACAAATAGAGTTTTTTACTGTGCACCTGTGCAAGCAGCTTATCTTCGCTGTTTTCTTTGTCCGAAGATTGGCAGGAAGCCATGGTCAGCAATAATGCCAACATAATAAATATGCCTGTTACTTTTTCCAGCGTATTATTTTTTTATGAGGTTCTTTAAAACCTTTTTATTGATTTCTACCGTATAGTCATTTTGCAGCTGCGTTACCCACTGTTTTTCGAGATAATCCTGATAGTCAGCCACTACGTAACCTCTTGCTTCTTCCAGTTTTTTATTAGATACGGGCAAAATTTCCCTGATTTTGTAAAACTTAACATTGCCTGTCCGCGGGTGAACGATCATTTCCGAAACCTGCCCGGGAGCCCATTTCATGGTTCTCATTTCAGCATTGCGGTTCTCTTCAAAGGTCTTATCTACAACAGAAACAACGGAAGGATCAGTTTCGTTGAATTTTGCCTTCACTTCATCAGCGGTATGGTTTGCGGCAAATTCTGAAATTTCCTTAGCCTGATCAGCATATTTTGCTGCGATATCATAAACATCCGTTACCGCTCTTTTAGCCCAACGATATTTTCCCTGGATCTTTTCTTCAAAAAATTTCTTTAATCCAACCGTATCTTCAGAGGCTTTATCCCATACCAGTTTCTTGGTGGTTTCAAACAACAATATGCCTTCCTCGTATTCCCGCATCAGGGCCTTGAATTCAGGATATTTTTCAGTCAACTGCGTTTCTTCGTATTTCAGGAGGTTCTCATCCAGGTATTCTGCATAAAGCGACCGTGCGGCAAATTCCGGTCCCTGGCGTCTGCTCATACGCAAACGCTTCCGGGAAGCTTGCCCTAAGTAATCGGTAAAATCGCCCAGGGTAACTTTGAAGTCATCGCCGAGGGAAAACAGAAATTCTGTTGATTTCGGTTCCGGAGCATTCCAGCGGAAGGTCAGGAAGGTATCGGTAAGGCCTTCAATAAATTTGTCCAGTACTTCCGAGTTTTCCTTAAAGTTTCCTTCCCTTTTGATCCGGTTCAACATAGCCAGCTTGGCGCCTTCAAAGCGCGGATCTTTCCGAATATTACCATTTAAACGACTTTTCTCAATGTTAAATGGTTGTATGTCTTTTTTACTTATGCGCTTTATAATGTGCCAACCTACTGAAGTTTCTACAGGTTTACAGATTCCGCCATCTTCCGTGATGGAAAAAGCGGCATCTTCAAAAGATTTTTCATAACGGTTGATTCCAAAAAATCCGATATACCCTTTGTTATTGGCTGTTTGAGAATCTTCCGATAATTTTGTGGCAGTTTCATCAAAATCAGCACCGGCCATCAGAGAGGCATAAATGTCATCGATTTTCTTTTTGGCCTGGCCATTATCTTCTTTGGTCTTACGGATTAATATGTGTGAGGCTTCCATTTCGCCCCTTGCAGGCCTGCGGTCATGTACCAATACCATATGATATCCGGCAGTAGTTCTTACCGGCCCCACCGGTTTGTTCAACTCGGCACCATATGCAGCGGTTTCCAGCGCATACAAGCCTTTTGGAAAGAGCGCTGTCACATACCCTACGTGGCCCCTATTTTTGGGTGCCGACTGGTCCGTTGATTTGCTTTGGGCCAGTGTTCCGAAATCAGCTCCATTCGCCAATTCCTGCTTAATGGCCATAATTCTTTCATACGCATTCAGCGTGTCACTTGGGGGGGCATCTTCAGGACACCCGATGAGTATATGACTGATATCCACGTCAAACTGTATGCGGTCGTATGCTTCCTGGATCAGCTTATCTGCCACACCTTTGTCGATAAGGTACGAATCGGCCAGTTGTTTGCGATAACCTTCCAGCTCCTGCTTTAAGGAAGGAATGGTATCCAGTTTAAGGTCTCTTGCCTTTTGAACCTTCAACTTAAATTTAACATAAAGATCCAGGTATTCCTCAAGGCTTTCTTTGGAATAGTCGGCCTTATCTCCATTGGTTTTGCTGTAGATGTAATTGAATTCCGATACGTGAACAGGATTTCCCTGTACGGTAAAAAGGATCGGATCGTCGTTTTGTGCAAAAATGCTTAACGCAAAAATTGTCATGCACACTAAAGTGAAAGTGATGCGTTTTATCATGATTCCCATTTATTTAGCTTTTGAAAAATCGTTGCAAAATTAAAAAAAATTCTATGACATATTCAGCAAAGCTGAATTTTAGGACGAGCCGGTTTGAAGAGTTTGATGAATTACCAGCTCTGATTAGGCTTTTATACTAGCCTGATAAAATCCCGACTTGCTTTTTAACCATTGGAATAATTTATTATTAGACATCAAAACCGATATCCCTTCGAAAATATTTTCCGCCGAAGTCAATAATTTCAGCATTTTTCCGGGATACTTCCAGGGCTTCTGCCACTGTGGCACCATATGAAGTGATGGCAATCACTCGCCCACCGTTGGTGAGCACCTCGTTTCCAGCTGTTTTAGTTCCTGCATGAAAAATGATGCTACCCCCTGTTTTTTCCAAACCCGTAATAATTTTCCCTTTTTCATAATGTTCAGGATATCCGCCGGAAACCAACATTACAGTGGTTGCCGCCCGTTCGTCTTTTTCGATTTCAATTTCGTTCAATCGGATTTCCGCAGTGGCCTTGAGCAATTCCACCATATCATTTTTAGTACGTGGAAAAACGACTTCTGTTTCGGGATCTCCCATTCTGCAATTGTATTCGATCACCATCGGGTTTTCCCCAACCTTGATCATCCCCAGGAAAACAAATCCCTGGTAGGCCATTCCCCTTGCCTTTATTCCTTCAATAGTAGGTTTTATGACCTGCTCTTCCACTTTAGCCATAAGGGTGTCATCCACAAATGAAACGGGAGAAACAGCCCCCATTCCTCCGGTATTCAGTCCGGTATCTCCCTCGCCGATACGTTTGTAATCTTTGGCTACGGGCAGTATTTTATAATGTTGTCCGTCCGTGACTACAAAAACGGAAAATTCAATCCCGTTCAGGAAATCCTCTACCACCACAGTACGCCCGGCTGCGCCGAATTTTCCACTCAGCATGGCCTGAAATTCGGCCTGTGCTTCTTCCACTGTAGTGCAAATGAGTACCCCTTTTCCGGCTGCCAGGCCATCGGCTTTCAATACAATAGGCGGCGTTTTTGAGGCAAGGTATTCCAGTCCTTTTTCAAGACTGGCTTCCGTAAATTCACGATACCCGGCGGTTGGAATGCCAAATTCCTCCATAAAGGCCTTGGCAAAAGCCTTGCTGCCTTCCAGGCGGGCTCCTTCAGCAGAAGGCCCGATCAACAAAACATTCGCCAGTAAAGGCTCTGCTTTAAAATAATCATAAATACCTCTTACCAGGGGTTCCTCAGGACCTACCACCACCATATCCACGGCATTGGCCAGAACAAAATCCTTTACGGCTTCAAAATCGTTAGGATCCATGGCCACATTTACGCCCAAAGCTGCCGTTCCGGCATTACCCGGGGCGATAAATAATTTTCTACACTGTGAACTCTGTTTGATTTTCCACGCAAAAGTGTGTTCGCGGCCTCCACTTCCAAGGATTAAGATATTCATTCGTATTGTCGTATTTTTAAAATTCGCTTGTGAAATAGAAATGGACTTTAGGGTGATTTTCCTGTACAGTTTTTAGTACCCAGGCCGACTCGGCCAGGAAGACCAGCTTATCGTCCTTATCCGTTGCCAGGTCACGTCTGCGCCGGGATCTAAATTCTGCCATGGCTTTCGGATCATCGCATTGAACCCAGCAGGCTTTGTACAGCCGGGTAGGCTCATAAGCACAGGATGCCCCATATTCATGTTCCAGTCGGTATTGGATCACATCAAACTGCAGTGCGCCTACCGTTCCAACAATTTTCCGGCCATCCACTTCCCGCGTAAAAAGCTGTGCTACACCTTCATCCATCAACTGCTCCAGCCCTTTGTTTAGCTGTTTGGCTTTTAAGGGATTGGCATTGTTTACATATCGGAATTGTTCAGGAGAAAAACTGGGAATGCCTTTAAAATGGAGGATTTCTCCTTCCGTAAGGGAATCCCCGATTTTGAAATTGCCTGAATCGTACAAGCCTATTACATCCCCGGGATAAGCTTCATCCACCACCGTTTTTTTGGAGGCCATAAATGAAGTGGGGTTGGAGAATTTCATTTTCCTGTTTTGTCGGACATGCAGGTAATTGGTATTGCGTTCAAATACTCCGGAACAGACGCGCAGAAAAGCAATACGATCCCGGTGTTTGGGATCCATATTTGCGTGTATTTTAAATACAAAACCTGAAAATTTATCCTCTGTCGGTTTAATCTCACGCTCCTCGGTAACCCTTATAAGGGGCGGCGGAGCGATTTCTACAAAACAGTCGAGCATTTCTTTTACTCCGAAATTATTGATCGCGCTGCCAAAAAAAACAGGCGATATTTCCGCATTTTGATAATTCTTAGGATCAAAATCATGGTAAATTTCTTCGATCATGTGTACTTCCTCACGTAGTTCATCGGCAGCCACCTTTCCCACTTGTTTGTCGAGTTCCGGATCCTTAAGGTCGGTAATCTCAATAACTTCTTCCTGGTGTTGCTTTCCGTGAGGTTGAAAAAGGACCAGCTTTTTTTCGTAGAGGTTGTAAACGCCCTGGAAACGTTGTCCCATACCTACCGGCCAGCTCAGGGGACGGACGTGAATATTCAACTTTTGTTCCACTTCATCCAGCAGATCAAAGGCGTCTTTTCCTTCCCGGTCCAGTTTATTGATAAAAACGATGATAGGCGTTTTGCGCATCCGGCAAACTTCGACCAGCTTTTCGGTTTGTGATTCCACTCCTTTGGCCACATCAATGACTACGATCACACTGTCAACGGCAGTAAGTGTCCTATAGGTATCTTCCGCAAAATCCTGGTGACCGGGCGTATCGAGAATATTGATCTTTAAGCCCCTGTATTTAAAAGCCATTACGGAAGTAGCCACGGAAATACCCCTTTGCCGTTCGATCTCCATAAAATCGGAAGTGGCACTTCGTTTTATTTTATTGGATTTTACTGCTCCCGCCACCTGGATGGCCCCTCCAAAAAGCAACAGCTTTTCTGTGAGCGTCGTTTTTCCCGCATCCGGGTGACTTACAATTCCGAAAGTTCTTCTTTTCTTTATCTCCGAAAGTAAACTCATAAAATTTCTAACCTTTTTTCCTGAGAAAGTGCAAAAGTAGCGATTATCCTCCGCAATGGATAGTTTTCAGTTTTTTAGTTTTATAACCTCTCACCGGAAAGACTATTGTATATTTGCAAAACGGTTTTGCGAAAACTCGTTTTTTCTAAAATATTACCGAATGTGAAATAACTAAAGGTTGAAAAAACGGGTTTATAACATTAAGTGCCGGATAAAAAAATAGCGTTATGAAATTAAGATGTTCTCAAAACAGCCTTAGATTGAGGGTGCTCAAATCTGAAACCGAAACATTAAAAAGAGGCGAAGAACTGGTGGAAAAGGTTCATGTAGGAACGGCCGTTTTTAGTTATGGCCTGACCCAAAGTGAGTCAGGAGCTGTTTATGCTACTTTCGAAAAAGGCCATATCGAAGTTCATATACCCAAAAACGAATTGGCGGTATGGCTGGATACCGAACAGGTAGGCATTGAAGTCAAACAGCCTCTGGAAGACGGCGGTACCTTGCAAATCCTGATCGAAAAGGATTTCCCCTGTGTTACCCGAACAACGGAAGACAAATCGGATACTTTCAGGGAACTGGCTTCAAAAAACGACCAGGCTTGTTGAACCCCGTGTTGGACAACTGATGGTGGAGGGTTAAGCTTAGGGGATAATTACACCATTTTTAAAAGGTAGTTATTCAACCTCTTACCTTTCAACAGGAATGCTCAATATTCTGAAAACAGGTACTGCCAACGGATGACAAACGAATACAAATGAATTGGGACACCACCATCAAAGGGTTTAAGGCTTATATGATACTCGAACGTTCGCTTTCGGGCAATACCATTGAAGCCTATATTCGGGACGTGGGAAAGTTAAAACAATATTTCGAGATCACAGGAAAGGAAATAAACCCGGGGCAGGTGGCCGGTTCAGATATCGAAGGTTTTATTTTTTGGTTGAATGACCTGGGGTTGGGGGCCCGGTCGCAGGCACGATTGCTTTCAGCCCTCAAGACCTTTTATAAATATATGCTCATTGAAGATATGGTGCAGGACGATCCCACTGCATTGCTGGAAGGACCCCGGTTAAGCAGAAATATCCCGGAAGTTTTGTCTTTTGAAGAAATGCAAAGCATTCTGGAGGTTATTGACCTTAGTCATCCCCAGGGCACCCGAAACAGGGCCATGCTGGAAGTATTGTATGCCTGCGGACTTAGGGTTAGCGAAATGACGGATCTCCGGTTATCGGATTATTATCCGGAGGTCGGTTTTGTGAAAGTCATCGGAAAAGGCAATAAAGAAAGGATCATTCCCATCGGAGAAGAAGCGGTTAAACACATAGGTTTATATATTGAAGGGGTGCGCCGCCGCATGAGGCATATCGATAAAGAGAGCCTTGACATTATGTTTTTAAACCGGAGAGGCAGGAAACTGACCCGGGTCATGGTCTTCCTTATTGTAAAGGAAATGGCAGAAAAAGCGGGCATCAAAAAAAATGTTAGCCCTCATACTTTCCGTCATTCATTTGCGACCCACCTGATCGAAGGCGGGGCCGATTTGAAAGCCGTTCAGGATATGCTGGGGCACGAATCTATCCTGACTACAGAGATTTATACGCATCTGGATACGGACTTTCTCCGGGAAACCATTTTGAGTTATCATCCGAGAAACCGGAAAACTCAGGATAATTAGCCCATATTCGGTGGTTTTTGTCGTGTTGGATAATTTTTTAATACAATAAATAGTTTTAACTACAGGTGAAAAATATAGCCATTTTTGCTTCAGGAACAGGGTCTAATGCCCGCAGGATCGTGGAACACTTTCAGGATAAGGATGACTATCGTGTCGCGCTGGTCGTATCCAACAGGCACGATGCCCTCGTCCTGAAAATGGCAGAAGAATACGGCATCGACCAACTGGTCATCAGTCGGGATAATTTTTATCACTCGGAAGAAATTTTGAAAAAATTGTCGGATTATAAAATTGACTTTATAGCTTTAGCCGGATTTCTTTGGTTGATCCCGGAATACCTGGTGAAAGCTTATGAAAAAAAAATGATCAACATTCATCCGGCCCTGCTTCCCCAATACGGCGGAAAGGGTATGTATGGCCACCATGTACACCACGCGGTTAAAGCTGCCGGGGAATCGGAATCGGGGATTACCATTCACTATGTAAACACAAAATACGACGAAGGAGACATCGTTTTTCAGGCGCGTTGTGCCCTTGAAGAAGACGATACTCCGGAGGAAATAGCCCGTAAAGTCCTGGGACTGGAACACAGGCATTTCCCTGAAATCATAGAAAAAATTTTAAAAGAAAATTCGTAAATAATTATTCAAAACACATACAAGACATGATGCCAAAAAAACTAACCTTTATCGCAGCAGCACTCCTTTTTGCTGTCGCATTACCGGCCCAGAGCTGGAAGAAACTCAGTAAATCAGCCGACGACTTGTTTGAACAGGGCAATTACGCCCAGGCAGCCCAGACTTATGAGCAAGCCTGGCAGAAAAAGCAGAAGAAAACGGAACTCATGTTCAAGGCGGGAGAAGCGTATTATCTCATCAGAGACTACAGAAAAGCGGCTGAATCTTATCAGTACGTCAAAGATGATAATAACGATTATCCTCTGGTAGGCTTAAAATACGCCCGTAGCCTGAAGCAGGACAAACAATATGAAAAGGCCAGTGATGCCTTCAATAAATTCCTCGATTCCTATACCGGAGACGGTAAAGCAATCCTGGAGGATGTGGTAAAAATTGAGATTGAAGGTTGTCAATATGCCAAGAACCTTCCTGCCCAGGCAAATAAAGAGATCGAATTGGTTTATCCGGGCACCAGTGTAAATTCCGATGCTGACGAGTTCGCTCCTTTTGCCGTGACGGGCGATTACCTATATTTTTCTTCCTCAATGGGAGGGAAAGCCAGGGTTTATGCCTCCCAGCGCCAGGGCAGCAAATGGAGTAAAGCTTCTATTCCCGGCAATTTTCCTGTCATCACCAACGGTCAATACAGCAATGCCAGCTTATCTCCGGACGGACAGCGTATGTATTTCACCATTTGCAATAATGATAAAAACTGGGAGCGTTTAAATACCCGTTGTGAAATCTTCGTGACCAAAAAAGTGGGGGCTACCTGGTCACAACCGGAAAGACTTCCCGATTATATCAACATGAAGGGCGTCAATACGACTCATCCTTTCAGTGTTTTCCGTGCAGGACAGGAAATTCTTTATTTTGCCTCCAACCGTGAAGGCGGTCGTGGCGGGCTTGACATCTGGTTCACCACCCGTGACCTCGGAGGAGAGGGAAATGATTTTGCTTTTCCTGTGAATGTTGGGCCTTCCATTAATACACTTGGTGATGAGATCTCCCCGTTTTACGACCAGGAGGAGGAAGTTTTATACTTTGCCTCTAACGGACAGGTTTCCATCGGGGGATTCGATATATTTAAGAGTGTAGGAGATGAAGCCAGCTGGAGTGTGCCGGAAAACCTGGGCCTTCCGTTCAATTCGGGCGCCGATGATTATTTTTTCGTCAAAACGAATGCCGGACACGGCGGATTTTTAGCCTCCAACAGGGTTTTTGGCGGAGAAAAAACCAATACCACCAATGATGATATTTACGAATTTACCATTGGCGGAAGGCGCATCAGCCTCAAGGCAAATGTTTACGACAAATCCAACGGTGAACCACTCAAAGCTTATAAAGTGGAACTCTACCAGGTATTTGAAGATGGCTCCGAAAATATGTTGATTGAAAAAGAGATTGCCGACGGAGGATACCTCTTTGAATTACTCCCTAACAGGACATTCAGGGTTCAGGTACTTAGCAATGGATACGAAGCAGCTGAGTATCAGTTTGTGACCAATGACCCTAATACCTATTCTTACGGCCAGCCACTCTTTCTTCAAAAAATGGAGGAGGACGTCATTTCACTGAATCCAACCGAGGCCGATCCAATGGATGATACAGAGAACACGGATCCGCTGGAAGTTGACAAGCCTGTCAAAACTTACCCGGCCGGTGCGCCCTATACGGCAAGAGGCACCTCTCCGAAAGACAATAAGGAATATGTAACGACTGCCCCTAAACACACCGGGGTTTATTACAAAATCCAGCTTACCGCAGTAAAAAAGTACGATCCGAACCACAAAAAGATCAAAAAAGCTGGGGAACTTGGCCGCATTGATACGGAAGAACTGAATGGATCACAACTCACTCGTATCCTCGTGGGAGACTTTTTTACGGAAGAGGAAGCCACCAATGCCCTGAGCGAAATTCAAGCCAAAGGCCTCGATGCTGCCTTTATTGTAAAATATGAAGATGGGGTTCGGTTTGGAAGGGTGAATTTTTAGTATTCAGGACATATTTTAGTGTTTGTTGTCCTTCACTTGATTCATATTTCAGGGGCTGGCCCCAGGATCAGGCCCTGAAATATGAATCATCCCGACAGATTTTTTCCACAGAAGAAAAAGAAGTGCCCAATATGAAAAAAGCCGGCCATTGATTGAATCAACGGCCGGCTTTTTTCATAAACTTTTGCTTCATTCCATATTTTGGGTTAAAACAAATTCAATTTATCGTTTACTGATTCTTTTTGTAATGATCGTTTTGGATTGGTTGTCTGAAAACTGAACAAGGTAAATACCCTTGGGAAGATCTCCGACAAAATAATCCCGTCCTCTTAAGTAGTCGTAATTCTTAACAGCCTTGCCTACTAGGTTGAAAATTTTAACTCTTTCAACAGAAGCGTTATCACTTACCTTGAGGTAGTCTGTTACAGGGTTTGGATATACCTGTATGTCAATTTTTTCGGATTCCAGATTTAATTTTAAACGGTCATTGAAACTGGTCTGGCTAAACGCTGAGGAGGTTAAAACAATAAAGAAAAAAAGGAGTACAATTTGCTTCATAAGCCGGGATTTTTCACAGGGATTTTAAAAATATTGTTTAAAAGCTACAAAATAACGGAAAAATGTTAAAACATCAAGCCCGTTGTCATAATTTTTAGAATAATTTAACAATATTTTGTATAATAAAAAATTAAATGTGACAATTAAAAGGCTTTCCTGGTGTTAAAAAGCTGCTTTGGGCATAACTTTTATAATATTTAAACTTCCAGATCGTTTTTTTAGAGCCTTATTTTTGGTGGTTCAAAAACAAGGCACCGGACAAAATGACTTTACCCCTTAAAAAGTCAGTCGATCAGCAGGTATCGGCTTGAACATGACGGTCGAAAAATAAGGCATCAAAAGGTATATATGTCCTGTTCAATGTATATTTTTGTCGCTCATTCTACACATGGCAATATTAGGAGGCAGCTTTTAGGCTAATTCCTGTATCATATTGCCAAATCATAAACAAAAACAATGATAAAGCAACTCACGACATTTCTGTTTTTCTTTTCAGCAGCCTTGATTGTGTCTGCGCAGGTGCCGCGAAACATTCAGATCAATGGACCGCTTGGGCATCCGGATGACAGCAGAGGTTTGTGTAATGAAGCCGGTAGTTATACTTTTGGAACGCTTGTGGGACAAAGTAATGATGTGGATCCTGATACGATCTTCCTGTGTTTCAACGATATTTTACCCATTCTTCATAACGGAGATTTTGACCTTTCCGGAGACCCTGATGCTTCTACTCCTGCCGGTATTGGATACGCGCTCTATGACTGTATGCCGAGTGTTTCGGGGCCGGATCTTCCGACTATCATCACGGATCCCTGTGTTAACCATACCAGTCCTATTCTCGTTGGGGGCTTTCCGGTTCCACAGTTGAATGGTATTTGGGTTTCTACCGGTAATATCGGTGGAGATATTGACCTGGTTAATGATGGTACCGTTCAGATGGCCTTTAACAATGGAGCACTTGTTCCGACTTATTTTTGGATCGCGCCTATAACTATTGATAATTTTGCCAACCTCCAATACGAAAACACACCTTCAGGACCTTGTGTGGATGTAAGTACAGACCAGGCTGTTTTTGTTGTTTATCTTACGGAAATTACCGCAAGTAATATAACCACCAACGCCAGTCCTACCGGTTGTCTTGGATCTTTCCTCGTGGAAGGAGGACTCCCTGAACTAAACCCGCTGAAGTCTTATAATATAGACATCAGCCTCCAGGGAGATCCCACAATCAAAGGGACTTTTACCAGTGTGCCTAACCATGGTGATGTGGTGGAATTCAATGTGCCCCAGGCAGGAATCTACGATGTCACTATTGAAGATGGTAAAAGTTGCGGAACCTCTTTCACTATGGATATGGGGGGCTGTCAATCCGTTATTTTTAATATGCCTTTTGAGAATGTACCTCCGGGTGGAAACGTTTGTTTACCACTGTCCGTAGAGAATTTTGTCAACATAGCGAGCGTCCAGTTTACCATCACCTGGGATCCTTCGATTCTTACTTTTGACACTATTCCACCGGCAGGTGTAAACCCTGCTTTTCCGAACTTGTCTCAGGATTTCAATTTTTTCAACCCACAACCGGGAGTACTTACCTTCTCCTGGAATACATTTACCAATGGAGTGTCTCTGGCTGACGGGGAAGTGTTTTTTGAGATGTGTTTTGATGTGATTGGGAATTTAGGGGATTGTAGCGCGGTGTCCATTGTGGGCAATCCGGTACCTATAGAGGTGGGTGATCCCAGCTTACCTGAACCTTTTCAGTATGGAGTTATCCTCAATAACGGGAAAGTGATCGTTTCTAATGAAGTAATTTTCCTCCTTATGGAACAGGATAGTGTTTCCTGTGCCGGAAATATGGATGGAGCATTTTCCCTGACCCTTGGTGGAGGTACTGCTCCTTACCAATATTCTTGGAATAGTGTGCCGCCAGTTGGCCCGGATAACGGACCATTTGTTGTTGCCAATGCCGGCGGATCACAAACACAGGGAGGCCTTTCTGCAGGTTTGTACCAGGTGACGGTGACCGATTCCAGTGTTCCTCAGGAGGTGAGAGTGGATACCATTGAAGTATTTGGCAATCCTTCTTTGGGGCTTAGTCTGGATGCTTCAAGCCCTTTATGTAATGGAGAAAGTACCGGAGAACTCATCGCCCAGGTCTTATTGGATGGTTCGTTATTGAGTAACCCCGGCGATGATTATGTTTTCGTCTGGAATATTGCCGGGCAAACGAATGACACCCTTTCGAATGTTCCGTCAGGATTTTATGCGGTAACGGTAACGGATGGCAATAACTGTACAGCCATGGCCAGTGCTACACTCGCCCAGCCAACTGTCGTTAATGTTTTACAAAACAGCACCTTCATCACTGATGCCAGTTGTTCAGGTATTATGGATGGGGAAATCACGCTGGCTGCCCAGGGAGGTGTTGCTTCAGGAGGAAATTATACTTTTACCTGGGATACCGGTTTGAGTGTAACTGCTACCAGTTCAACACTCAATAACCTGGAACCCGGATCCTATTCAGTAACCATCACAGACGATAACGATTGTGCGTTTCAAACGAGCTTTAACGTAGGGGCTCAGAAAACGCTTTCTATTGTTGACGTAATTTCAGATATCAGTTGCAATAGCCTTTGCGACGGTGAAATTTTTATCACTGGATCTACTTCAGGCGCTCCGGCAGATTTACCTTATTCCTTTAGCTGGAGCAGTTTTGCCACACCACCTGTAAACAATGCCACCACCAGCCAGCTAACCGATCTTTGTCCCGGAACTTACATGGTGACCCTGACGGATGCATCAGTGGCAGGTTGCCAGACAACAGGTGAATTTATTGTGGCCGAACCACAACCCCTCCTGCCTACATTACTGGAGCAGGTCAACGAAACCTGTATTGTGGGTAACGATGGTAGTGCTACAATAGGCATTACGGGAGGTACTTTTCCTTATACTTATGCCTGGTCGCATGACGGAACAGTAGTAGATTCTATCGCAACCGGCCTTTCAGAAGGCAGTTATACTTTCGATGTGACGGATGCCAACAATTGCACGGCTTCTTTGCAGGTGAATATTCTGGCACCGACCCCTCCCAACATCATCCAGCTGAATGATGATTTTGTTTCCTGTGCCGGAGATACGGATGGTGAATTGACCGTTGTGGCGCTGCCGGGCGGTGCTGCTATTGCTGCTTATTCGTGGTCTGGCGGGCTGATGGGAGCAACCATCAGCAACCTTTCTCCGGGACAATATATCGTTACGGTTACGGGAGAGGATTTTTGTGAAGCCATCGATACCGCTTTTGTCAATTCACCTCCGGCATTGGTGCTGGATAGTATTACTACCCAGATGCCCCAGTGCCCCGGGGATGGAGATGGCCAGATAGCCGTTTTTGCCAGCGGAGGAACGGAACCTTATTCTTACACCTGGTCTACCAATCCGGGCGTGCCGACGATTTTTAACCCACTTCCAGGATTGTTTGCGGGCAATTATACCGTTACCGTTACCGATGCGAATGATTGCCCTGCCCTGGTTTTGAATGCCAATGTAGTCGACCCTGCCTCTATTGAGGTGGCGATAACCGATATTACCGGGGTCAGTTGCCCCGATGATCTGACCTGCGACGGTCTGGCAACGGCTTCAGCTATGTACAGCGACGGCACCACGGGAATTTTTGCTTTTACCTGGTCTTCAGGCGAACAGGATCTCAATACAGCGGTTTCTGATGCAACGATGTTGTGCCGCGGCGCTCAAACTGTTGATGTCAGCGACGGGGAATGCGGCGTGACAGCCATGGTCGATGTGCCGACACCCGCCAGTATCCAGGTGGCCGTCACCCAAAATCAGCCAAGTTGTTTCAGTTATACCGACGGTTCTGTTGTTTTGGCCCCTACGGGCGGCACCGGAAATTTTACCTACCAGTGGGTAGGCTTCCCGGAAACATCAGAGACGCTTTCCGATATTCCTGCGGGAACTTATACAGCCATCCTCACCGATGCCAATAACTGTACGCATCAGCAGATCGTACAGTTGGCACAGCCTTTCGAACTCATGCTTGAAGTGGATCCCACTCAAAGTACACCCTTTGTATCTTGTAACGGAGATGCTGACGGGATCATAGCGGTCGTTTACAATAGTTCTGACCCTATCAATCCTATCGGCCCTAACGCGTTCACCTGGTCAGGTAATGTAGCACCTTCGTCCTCTTCTATCGCGGCCAACCTCGAGGCCGGAACCTATACGGTTACCATTACGGATATTGAAGGTTGTACGGATGAGGTGTCTTATACGATTAACCAGCCTGACCCCATTTTCTTTGCCATTGAAGATCCTATGGAGCCGCTTTGTTACGGGGAACAGACCCAAATCTTTATCGATACGGCTTATGGAGGTGCGGGAGCAGCCTTTTCGGAATTTCAGTTTATCATCGACAATAATGGATTGAGTTTTCCGGTCAACCAGGGAGCACCGGTATTTGCAGGGCCTCATACGGTGACCATTGTAGACCCGATGGGATGCACCAATGTTACTGATGTGACTATAGGCCAACCTGCGGAGCTTGAAGTTTCACTGCCAGCTCAACTGGTAATTGAATTGGGAGATACACTGAATCAACTGACGCCCATCATAACAGGAGGAACCCAGCCTTATGCTTCTTTCCAGTGGACGCCGGCTGATTTTCTTTCTTCCGATACGGTGCTCAGTCCATTCATCATTCCGCTCGGCAACCAGGAATACCAATTCATGGTTATTGATGCCAACGATTGTCTGACTGAGGCCAGTATTTTTGTCGAACTGGATGCAAACCGTAACGTTTACATCCCGAATATTTTCTCTCCTAACGGTGACGGCCCGAATGATGAATTCAGAATTTTTGCCTGCCGTGGCGTGGAGTCCATCAATTTTGCAAGAATCTTTAACCGCTGGGGAGGCCTGGTTTACGAGAGCGACGACATTCCTGTCGTTTGCGAAGGGGGAACCATTCTTTGGGACGGACGCTTCCACGGTGACCTCGCCCCGTCTGCAGTGTATGTTTACGTGGTGGAAGTTACTTTCCTCGACGGCGTGACGCTGACGTATAGGGGAGATATTGCGATCATTAGGTAATACATTAAAACAGGGAACAACTGGAGGTGGTTTAAATTTTCGACTTTTCCAGCTAAAAAAAAGCCCTTGTCGTTAACGACAAGGGCTTTTTTTTAGCTCGCCACGACATCCTGTCGGCAGCGGCAAAGGCGCAGGACTCCTGTCCTGCCGGGAAAGACTACCTGAGTTTTTACCTCCAAATACTATCCAGATCCTTTTTCAATTGAACCGCACCAACATAATCTTTTTCAATTAACTCATCTAATGCTGAATCAAACGATTTGCCCTGTTTCCCCTGAGCCAGTTCCGAGAGCAGCCAATTCCATTTGGCATCGAGGAAATAATACCCGGCTTTTTCATTTTGATTGAAAACGGATTGAAAGTAGTTACTGGCCTGACCATAATTTTCAAGGTTGAAATAACAATGGCCGATCAGGTAGTTTGCCTGGATGGTGAAATTTTCATTCCGGGTAAGTTTTTCAAGAGATTGAATGGCTTCATTGAATTTTTCTTCTTCAATTAATTTCATGCCATCGGTAAAAACGGAATTCAAAGCCTGATCTCCCCTCAAATCGGAAATTGAATAATTGTAATAGGATGCTACAAGTTTTTCATTGGAAACCATGTAATTCTGATAAAAGAAACCAATTACTAAAAGAAGACTTGCAGCAATAGATAAGGGTATGAGCCACTTTTTCATAGAAATAACCCTACTGCTGGCATGAGAGGAAAGATTAGCAGTTTGCTGAATTGATTTAATTCGGTTTCTAAGATCATCTTCCACGCCAAGATTCAAAATTTCATTTTCGAAACTATGCAAAGATACTTCCTCGGCCAAATCTTCATTACCGGCAATCTCCGTTTCAAAAGAACTAACTTCCCCCGGGCTCAATTCTCCTTTTAGGTAAGCCTCTATTTTTTTATAATTTTTCATAATCTGCTTTTTATGATTTCCAGCGCTTCAGGGTCTGCTTCAATCATTTTTCTTAGTCGTTTCCGGCATTCAGGAACACTGTTTTTGGCTGTTTGCACATTCGTCCATTCCATTTCTTCTGCGATTTCTTCCCTGGAATATCCGCTGGCAGCCATCAGTAAAATTTTTCGGCATTTTTCACTTAATTGTGCCAAGAATCGTCTTTTTACATCAGTATATTGTTTTTCACTTTCCAATTGAATCAGCGTAAACTCCGTACTATCTGTATTTTCTTCCACCGACATTTTTTCAGGTTCTGTATAAATGGTTTTCCGTGTTTCTCTATATTTTTCCTGGCACAACCGTCTTGTGATGCCAATTAAAAATGTGGAAACTTTACTTTGCGCTCTGAATCTGTCCTTCTGAATACTTTGAATTAAAATGATCAACGCATCCTGTAAAATGTCATCAAAAACATCAGGCTCCAGATGATAAGTTTTGATGAAATTAAATAAAGAACCTCTGATTTTAGCATCAAAACACAGTTGTCGGATCGCCTTATCCTGATCAGCAGGGTTGCTTTTAAGGGCCGACAATAAGTTTTCGTCATTAAGGTGTTTGGCTTTCATTATTGAGTGTAATTATTACTCTAAAGGTACTGACTTATCGTTAGTTTTTTTTAGTCTTTTGTAAAAGAGGCATTTGGGTATTTAAAAATTTCAACTTTTATAATTGATTTACAGGGGATTATATTTTTTTTCAATTTTCATTGGCTAAACCAAGTACTTTTTAAAACAAGCTTCCACTAATGGACAAATTTCATTATTTCACCATTAAAAATTTTGATCATGAAAAATTTGTCAATAATCAAAGCTACTATCTTCTTTTTCTGTTTTACGATTTCGAGTCATGTTTTTGCCCAACAACCTTCCCTCACCCAACGGATGAGAACGGGTGATCTGCAAAAGTTAAATACACAATTAAGAGCCAGGAGTTTTCCCCAGGCATCTCCCCGGCAAAGAGTAATGGTAGCTCAACAACCGAGAGTGATTGTTCCTCAACAACGCCCACAACGTCAGGTTTACTATGCTCCTCGCCCGAATTATACTCAGACCCAAAGCACCTTTTCCCCCATGCCCAACTTCGGTGCTTCAACCAACCAGGCGCTCGCCCAGGCCAATCAATTGATAGTTGAGAGCAAAAAAATGATGCAGGATGCAATGCCCGCAGTGCGTCAAAGGCAACTGGAGTATCAATCTGCAAGTCCTCAGCGCCGGATGCAGATGGATGCGGAAAAGCGGTATATTCTACAAAAAGCCCAAATAAATATGAATGCCCATTACGGAGCTGATTGGGTGAAGAGTTTCGATCCGTCAGCAAAGGTGGTTTACATTCATTCAAATTGATGTAAGGGTTTTTTAATAGGGCAAGGGCTGACTTTGCCCTATTATTCTTTTATTTAAGATCAATTGGATAAATTTGTATAGTCCACCTTATTTATGCCATAAAATCATGTCGATATGCGAACTTTCCTGATTGGCTTTTTCCTTTTATTTTCCGGATGGTGCCTGGGACAGGAATTGGATACCGCATTGGCGAGGGTTTACCTGGACAGTGCAAAAGTTTTGATTGGGAAAGAGGACTATAATATTGCTTTCCTTCTAGCTGAAAAGGCAAAGCGTATTTATGAGCAGCGCTTAGGGGACAAAACGGTAGAAGTAGCAGATGCCTTACATCAAATGGGGAGATGTAAATCAGGAGATGAAGCATTGGAAATTTATGCTAAATCTCTTCATGTCCGCAAAGCATTACTCAATGAAACCCATTTGAGTTTTGCCAATACGTATTATAATATTGGAATGTTATACGATGAAAAAGGAGACTTTGAACAAGTTATTAATTACACTGAAAAGGCTTTGGATATTTGGCTGAAAAACTACGCCGGAAACCATCCGGATGTAGCGGATGCGTACAATAATTTAGGAAGAGCATATGACTCTAAAGGGGAGTTTGAAAAAGCGTTAGGATATTATAAAAAGGCGCTGAAAATTTATTTAAAAATTCATGGTGGTGATCATCCGGATGTAGCTGATGTGTACAATAATTTAGGAATAACGTATTACTCCAAAGGGGAATTCGATAAAGCATTGGGATATTATGAAAAGGCGCTGCAAATTTATTTAAAAGTTTACGGCGAAAATCATCCTAATCTAGCGATGTCCTATAATAATTTAGGGGTCACGTATGAGTCCAAAGGGGAATATGACAAAGCGTTGGGGTATTATGAAAAGGCGCTAAAAATTAGGATAAGAGTCTACGGCGGAGATCATCCTGATGTAGCGACTGCCTATAATAATTTAGGGGTCACGTATGACTCCAAAGGGGAATATGACAAAGCGTTGGGGTATTATGAAAAGGCACTGAAAATTTATTTAAAAGTTTACGGCGAAGACTATCCGGATGTAGCGGATGCCTATAATAATTTAGGGGTCACGTATGACTCCAAAGGGGAATATGACAAAGCGTTGGGGTATTATGAAAAGGCGCTAAAAATTAGGATAAGAGTCTATGGCAGAGATCATCCTGATGTAGCGACTGCCTATAATAATTTAGGGGTCACGTATGAGTCCAAAGGGGAATATGACAAAGCGTTGGGGTATAAGGAAAAGGCGCTGAAAATTAGGATAAGAGTCTATGGCGGAAATCATCCGGATGTAGCGACGGCCTATAATAATTTAGGAAACACGTATGAGTCCAAAAGGGAATATGACAAAGCGTTAGGTAATTATGAAAGGGCGCTGAAAATTTATTTAAAAGGTTATGGCGGAAATCATCCGGATGTAGCAATGGCTTACAATAATTTAGGATATGGATATCTAAATAAAAGCCAATTCGATTTGGCGGGTAATTGTTTTCAAAAAGCGCTTTCAGCGAACAACTATGAAAACCTGAATTTTGATGAAGTCCTTTCCAATAATGAATTATTATCGACTTTTGAGAATCTTTTGATTTTAGGAATTAACCGTTATAATGCCACCCAAAACTGGCAATACCTGGAAAAAGCAGTTGAGGTTGCTGAACAATCGCTTCATTTTTTAAATTACTTGCAGAGCCACTACATCAATAAAGAGAATAAGCTCGTTTGGAACGGTAAGGTTAGATCATTATTGGAACAAGTACTTTTGGTTAGTTTAATAAAGGCAGAAAAAGGGGAACCCGACCTGAAAAAAGAAATGCTCAGTTATACGGAACAAAATAAATCCACTATACTAAAAGCGCAGTTAAAAGATGTTGAAGCCTTGAAGTTTGCAGGGGTTCCGGAAGAAATCCTTGAGCAAGAAAACGACCTCAGGATAAATATAACCTATTATGATAAAAAGAGGCAAGAAAAGCTTGGCCAGGGGATAGGTGAAACAGATTCATCCATTCTTTCGCTTAGCGGTAAATTATTTGCTTTAAAACAAGATTATGAATTCTTGCAACAAACCCTGAAATCAAAATATCCTGAATATTTCAGGCTAAAATATGATTATGCTGTCGTTGACGTTAAGGAAATCCAGGAAGGCCTCCAATCCAACCAGGCCCTCATAGAATATTTCACAGGGGACAGCAGCCTTTTTATTTTTACCATTACGCCCCGGGATTTTGAGGTGTATGAAGTGAAAAAGAATTTCCCGTTGGAGAAGTGGGTTCAGGAGTTGAGGGAAAGTATTTACAGGTATTGGGTTGTACCGGATCAATCTTTGGATTCTTATAAGGAAGGAAATCGTAAATATGCTGATGTGGCGTATAAATTGTACCAAAAACTGGTTGCACCCATTACGCTGGAATTGCCGGAGCGGTTGATCGTGGTGCCGGATGGGGTATTGGGTTACCTTCCTTTTGATGTGTTATTGACACAACGACCAGATGATTTGGAAAATTTAAAAACTTACCCGTATTTGTTGAAAGAACACCAGGTCAGTTATGCTTATTCGGCCACCCTTTTAGAGGAGATGCGGAATAAAAAACATAAGGCAACAAAATCTTTTTTTGCCATGGCTCCTTCCTTCCCGGGAGAACCAATTGCCAGCAGGAATATCACGGACATTCGCCGGTCTTTGGGCAAACTACGCTTTAATAAGGAAGAGGTAGAAGATATCCGGCAACTAATTGGAGGAGATATCATTACAGGTGAACAGGCCACGCTGGCTTCTTTTTTAAAAAATGCAGGTAAATACAGGATTTTGCATTTGTCCACTCACGGAAAAGCTGATGATAGAGTTGGCGATTATTCCTTTTTAGCCTTTCACCTCTCGGGGGATTCTCTGGATAATGGCAAGCTTTATATCCGGGACCTGTACAACCTGCGGCTGAATGCCGACATGGTGGTATTGTCCGCCTGTGAAACCGGCTTTGGTGAATTGCAGCGAGGTGAAGGCATTTTGAGTATGGCACGTGGATTTGCCTTTGCCGGGGCTAAAAGCATTGTCAATTCTCTTTGGAGCGTGGACGATAAGAGTACAAAGGAAATTATGGCGCGGTTTTATTATCACCTCAAAAAAGGCAAAGATAAGGATGCCGCCTTGCGCCTGGCCAAATTGGATTACCTGGAACACACCAACCGGCCGGATCCTTTTTTCTGGGCGGCTTTTGTACCTGTTGGAGATATGTCACCGGTAAAATTAAATAGTGTCTGGGATTATTGGCCCTGGTTATTATTGGCCGGTTCAGCAGTATTGTTGTACATTTTCCTCTACAGAAGAAAAAAATGAAATAAATTTCTGCGTAACCCCGTACTTTTCAAAAGACACTTTCACTCATGGGCAAATTAATTATTATTCAACAGTTTAAAAATTTGCTTTATGAAAAACCTGATTACTCTATTAAACGTATTTTTCCTCCTGTTCATCGTATCATTTTTATCAGCACAGGACAGTGATGCAGTTTCGTGGATCTTCATAGAAAAAGGAACGCCCATTTTTGTTCGAAGTCACATTGATCTGAGTGCGAAAAATTTGAAAAAAGATCAGCAAATTTGTCTTTACGTAAGTAATCCGCTGTCAACCGAAAATGGAGATATTATACCTTCGGGAACGCCTGCTTATTTCAAAATATCTAAAATAAGGAAGCCTAAAATGGCAGGGGAAGCAGGTTATATGGAAGTAGTGCCACAATACTTAAAATTAAGCAATGGTACATACATTTCTATGGAAGCCACCCCCTTTGTTGTCGTTGGTCAGGATAAAACGGAGGAAGCCTTTCTTGTTGGAGATGCGGTTGGGGCATCTTCCACCATTTTTTATACCTCCCAGGCAGACTATGAGAAAAATCTTGCCAGAGCAAGCAACAATTTGGGGACACAGTTGAGTCCATCCGGAACAAACCTAAATAATGTTGGACAGGCGGTTGAAATTCTTGCGCCTTTGGCAGGGCTATTGGTAAAAGGTGGACATGCTATTATTCCCAAAGGGCAGGTTCTGCAAATTTTTGTCGAAAAAGACACCCCTATTGAGGTAGGTTTTTGATGATACTTTATCAATTCCCTCCCGGAACGGAAAAAATCAACTGTTTTTTCACAAGGCCTATAACAAAGCGGTTTAATTCTTTTCGAGAATTAAACCGCTTTGTTCACTTAGCGTTCTCCACGGCATCCTGTCGGCAGCGGCAAAGGTGCAGGACTCTTGTCCTGCCGGGAAAGATTACCTAAGCACCGTCACACTCCCCGACACCAGCTTTTCCTCTCCGTTGCATACATGCCTGACTTTATAAAGAAAAACCCCGGGATTGACACGCTGGCCGTTGTAGTTGCCATCCCAGGTGGCGAAAGAATCTGTGGTATAAAATACCCTGTTGCCCCAGCGGTCGAAAATTTCAAAAGACAAAAGCTCCTGAACAGAAAACGGATTGCTGATCCCATAGGTGTCATTCAGTCCGTCGTTGTTTGGAGTGAATGCCTTGGCCAGGTAAATGGCTTCACAATCCAGCAGGTTCGGGTCGATGGCATTGATGCGGATGGAATCTCTTGCGGTGCAGTTGGAGAGGAGGTCCGTCATCTGGACGGTATAATTATAAATGCCCTGTTCAACGGGGGTGATGCTTGGGTTGGGTACAAATACAGATGAAATATCAGTCGAATTGGGCGTCCACAGAAAATTATCGGCACAGGTATTGGTCAATTCAATATCGATGGTGGTTCCCAGGAAAATGAGGGTGTCGGGATTGACGATCTGGTCGGGGGCAAAATATAGGCCTTTGATTTCTTTGTCGTCGAGGGCACGGTTGTAGATGCGCAATTCATCGATGAGTCCGTGGAAAGGAATCTCATTGGCTCCCCGGCAAATGGCGCTTCCGATGATAAAATCCCCGTCATTGGTGAGGTCGATGCGCGTCTGTGAGCCTAGGTCGCTGACCAGTTTGGTGTTGACATACATTTTTACGCGGGTATTGTCCCTGACCAGGACCAGGTGTTGCCAGCAGGCGGTATTGTTAATGGTTTTGACCACAGAAACCGTCTTTTGGGGAATTTCCCTGAGCAGGCCGTTGACCGTCCTGGAGTCCGGCACGTATTTTACATAAAAATCATAATTATAGGTGCAGGCAGTATCCCGTTTCGAAATGAGGTACTGTTGTCCGTTAAGTCCTATGGGTTTAAAATAAAAACTAACGGTAAAATCCTCCGTATCAAACTCCCTGTTCACATTTTGTCCGTTGGGAATATAAACTACATCCGCAGCACCGTCGAGTAAAAGCGCATCACCCTTTACACCGCACCTGAATTCTGGCGTGCCCTGTGGAATGGCTGTATTAGCGGTATTCCCCGTTGCATCGGTATAATGGCCATCAAACGTATAATAGGCCACCAGGCCCACATTCGTCTGGGCGGATAGACTAAGAGAAAAGATTATCGATAAACAAACGAGCGCATATTTCTTCATGGATGTATTAATTTTAGACATACTCTAAACGTAAGGAGGCTGTTTATATTATGAAGTGGTTTAAAGTTGATTGAGAACAAAAACATAATGCGGATTCCCGACATTTAGATGGCGAGGCATCAAAATAATCGCTGCTTAAATCCTGATTTGATTTGTCAAAATGTCCCGCGATTAAAACAGGCCATCGAGGCCATCAAGTCCGGGAGGAAGCATATCGCGGAGCAATTCCTGAGTAATTTCCGTTTCTTTCTGGACCGCCAGTTCCATGGCTTTGTTTACGGCGACCACCAGGAAGTCCTCCAGTTGTTCAACATCTTCAGGGTCGACGATGGTAGGGTCCAAAGAAACATTGACAAGTTGTCGGGCAGCTGTGACCGTCACCTTTACTGCACCATCACCTGCCTGGGCATCGATCCTGATGCCTTCCAGCTTTTTACGCATGGCATTCTGCTTTTCCTGCATATCGCCCATTAAATCTCCAAACATATTAATCAGTTGTATTTTTATTCAAAAATCATCAATCGACCGTGGCAAAGGTACTGCCTTTCTCATTTATCATGACAATCTGCGGTGCTTTTTTGTCGGGTACAAAAGACACGCAATCCATATTGGCGTTTTCGACAGGATTCATGAGATAGAGGTCTTCGATTTCCTGTATGGTGAGCGCGTGGTCATATATTTTCAATTCATCAATGATGCCCTGGAAACGCCGTACCCTGCCCGAAAGCACACAAGGGCTATTGGAAAAAGAAAGCACGGCATTATTGCCTATATCCACTCCGCTGCAACGGTAACTCTCCTGCCGAAGTTGGCCGTTGATAAAAGTCATGGCGCGGAACCCTTCCCGAACCAGGGCATAGTGCATCCAACTGGAACTGTCAAGGCGGGGAGAAAGGTCTTTGTAATACCTGGCAGGAGTTTCATGTACTTTGGAGGTTACCTCGCCGATCCGGCGGTCGAGCAATAGGTCAAGCGTATAGTATTCGTCACAAGCCTCCGCTTTGGAGAGCATACTTTGAGGAAAGACATCGTATTTTTCAGATTTAAAATAAAAACTGATGGTAAAGTCAGAAGTGTTGAAATATTTATTGACCGGGCCAGGGAATTCTATGTAATTGTTTTTGCCGTCCAGCACCAACCCCTCCTGCTCAATGCCGCACCAACATCTCGTTTCTCCAAAAATCTCACCATGGGACCCGTTACCACTATCGTCCCGGGCATTACATTCGTTAAAGGAATAATAAGCGATGAGTCCGTCATCCTGAGGAGGGATGGACGGCTGAGAATGGATCAAAAAAAGACCCAATAGGACGGATATCAAGTGGAAAGGTTGCATAGTCAATCATTTGTTGCCCTTAAAGATAAGGAAATTAATGGTTTGATGCTATGTTGAGTGGAGGCAGATAGGTGGGGATCCCGGCAATTTTAACCGGTTGGATTTTTCAGGCCCCCTGGATGATGGAGGCCATGTAAATGAGATAAAATAAAACCAGGATAGCCCCCTCCCAGCGGGTGATTTTTTTATTGTTGGACATGATGCCAAATAGAATAGTCATAACGATCATCATCGGGAGGTAATAAGAAAATAACTCTACAGGTATTTTCAGTTTTCCGAAAAAGGCAGGGATGCTCATGACCACATAAGTATTGAAAATGTTCGATCCCAGTACATTTCCTACAGCCATGGCCGTTTTGCCCTTCCGGGCGGCATTGAGGCTCACGATAATCTCAGGAAGTGAAGTGCCTAAGGCTACGGCAGACAAAGCGATGATCTCGGGATTGATTCCTGCCATTTCAGATAACTTCTGGATGGCAAAGATGGTATAATCTGCACTACCCCAAACAAGTGCAAGCCCGATAACCAGCATGGTGTAAGTGCGCCAGGTAACCTTAATGTCATCATGGTTTTCCTGTAACAGATCCCCTTTCTCTTCATCTTTTTTGAGAGAATAAATGAGAAAAATCACAATGCCGAGGAGTAGGATAAAAACCTCTAAAATAGAAACCTCATAGTCATAAAGTACAAACCACAGCATGAAAGCGGAGCCCCAAAGAAAAGGCATGTCGATGTGCCATATGTTGTACTCGAGGTCTATTCTCTTTGCATAAATGGCCACCAGTCCCAGCACCAGGGCGATATTGGTAATATTGGATCCTATTACATTACCGACGACGATTTCCGAATTGCCACTCAGGACTGCCGCAACTGAAGTGGCCAGCTCGGGGAGAGAGGTTCCGAAAGCGATGATCGTTACCCCGATGATGAAATGTGGAATGCCCAGGGATAACCCTATAGATTCGGCAGCATCGACAAACCAATCGGAGGCTCTTAGCAGCACAAACAGTGAAACGACAAAAATGCCCAGGTAAAATAATATATCCATATCCGTTTAGACCATGACAACATTCTGAGGTCACAGGCCGGCAAAAGTAAGATAATTTTTTATTTAGCCGGAAATTATTCGGTCAACTTTCCTATTAGTTCGCCGGAATTATGTGAATGTGGGCTAAAAAAAATCAGAGATTTATACTAAATAGAAATCGGCCTCCGTTAATAATCGAACACAAACAAAACAAGCTAAATTTTTTTCCTATCGAAAATACGCTACTTATTTGAACTAGTTTCTCAATTTTTAACCTCTTGTTAATCTCAATATTGTTTGCCTGTAAACTCTCCAAAAGGAAGGGCGTAATAATAATAAACTAAAACCTGTATGTGGAAACAACCGGTAAAGGCCCGGATTCGTTTTCGCGAAAGAAAACCATTGAGAGAGTAGTTTGATAAGCAGCCCGCAGAAATGATTTTCTGCGGCTGCCTTTTTCCTTTCTGATTTTCCCTCTTTTTCTTTTCCCTTGATAAAATGTGACTTTTTCAAAAACGGTTCCGTCATTAAGGTAAAGTTTTCAGAAAAATTGTCAATCAAGACTTTCCCTGGAAATTGTATTCCGATTTTATGATGAATCGGCTATATTCTTTACCTTTGAGAGGCTGAAACGATGGACTCTAAAGCTTTTTTTGATCACAAAAAATAACAATAATTATGAGTATGAATTTAATGGACATGCTTCAGGGGAACTTGTCTGAAGGCATTATCGACCAGCTGGCGAACCAGATTGGCGGTGCAGACAAACAAAAGACTGCTGTTGCTGCTGAAGGTATTATGACTACCCTGATGGGGGCTTTGGCAAAAAATGCATCTACTCCTGAAGGGGCCAATTCTTTATTCAATGCGCTTGAAAAAGATCACAATGGAGGCATCCTGGACGATGTCATGGGATTGTTTACAGGTAATGTAAAACCGGAACAACAGCGCGCAGCTAATGGCGAAGGAATTTTGAACCACTTACTGGGTGGAAAAACTTCCGGTGCAGTGGATATGATCAGTAATATGAGTGGGCTGGATGCTTCAAAAACAGGAAACCTGATGACTATGCTCGCTCCCATACTCATGGGTACACTAGGAAAAGCAAAGCAACAAAATGGCCTAGATGTAGGAGGTATTGCTTCTTTGCTGACCCATTCAGTGTCCAAACAATCAGGTAGCAATCCTACCATGAACCTCGTTACCCAGTTTCTCGACAGCGACGGTGACGGCAGCATCGTGGATGACGTAGCCAACATTGGCTTTAAATTCCTCGGAGGGTTATTTGGAAGGAAAAAAAGATAAAAAAGATTTTTTTTAGAATCAAAGCCCGCTTCAGCTTAATAGCTGGGCGGGTTTTTTTATGCATATGGTTAAAGGGCTTAAATTTTCAGGTGGAGGAAAGCCATTGATCAATGGATGATAAAACACTTAGCACTACCTTCTCCCGACCCTTTAAAAAACAGGCTGCAATTTGAATGGTTCACCTGCAAAAACCGTCATTTTTTCCTGTCTGTTTGAAAAGAGGATACTCGGGCTTTTGAAAAAAAAGTGCGATATTTAGACTGTTTATCAATTACTTATGAAGGCGTCTTGTATTTTTTTTTCTTGAAACACTTGGTTATTCAGTAAAATAAATCTACATTTGCACCGCCTTTAAAAAAAGGTGTTTTTTAATTTAAAATAACAAAGAAGTGAATACACTGAGTTATAAGACAGAATCAGCAAAAAAAGAGACCGTTGAACGCAACTGGTACGTCGTGGATGCTGAAGGTGAGATTGTGGGTCGCTTATGCACAAAAATTGCAGCTGTGCTGAGAGGTAAACACAAACCTAATTTCACACCGCACGTTGATTGTGGTGATTTCATTATTGTAGTCAATGCAGATAAAGTCCGTTTTACCGGTAACAAAATGGACGACAAAAATTATCTCAGATATTCCGGTTATCCGGGGGGGCAAAAGTCTACAACGGCCAAAGAAGTGATGGCTAAAAAGCCACGGTTCATTATTGAAAACGCTGTGAAAGGAATGTTACCAAAAAACAAACTGGGTCGTGCAATGATCAAAAAAATGTTTGTTTATGATGGTCCTGATCATCAGCATGAAGCACAAAAACCACAAGCTTTCGAATTTTAAGAAGGATAATAAATACATTTTTTAATATGGAAATGATAAATGCTATAGGAAGAAGGAAAGCTTCGGTTGCGAGAGTTTACCTCACCAAAGGAGAAGGTAATATTCTTGTCAATGGAAAAGATTACAAAGAGTACTTCCCACTTCCACATATTCAAGGCAACATTACTGCACCTTTCAAAACAGTAGCTGTTGAGAATATCTATGATGTAAAAGTTAATGTAAAGGGAGGAGGTTATAAGGGCCAGGCTGAAGCCATTCGTATGGGGATTTCCAGGGCACTTGTAAAACTGAACGAAGATTTTCGCTCTCCGCTTAAAAGTGAGAAATTTCTTACTCGTGATGCCCGTGTGGTTGAACGTAAGAAATACGGTAAACCAAAAGCGAGAAAGAGCTTCCAGTTCTCAAAGCGTTAATGCTTTTTGGACGAATGCTTTTTTCAATTTTTCAGGCAGAGCCTGTTTCAAATTTATTTGTTTTGAATTTTAATGCTAAAGATAATGCAAAAACCTACCTATAAAGAGTTGCTGGATGCCGGAGTTCACTTTGGCCACCTCAAGAAAAAGTGGAACCCAAAGATGGCGCCCTACATTTTCATGGAGCGTAAAGGTATCCACCTTATCGACCTTAACAGAACATTAGAAAACCTTGATCGTGCCGCAGCAGCAATGAAGCAAATTGCAAGATCAGGAAGAAAGATCATGTTCGTGGCTACCAAAAAACAGGCTCGTGAAATCGTTTCCCAGGCTGCAGATAGCGTTGGGATGCCTCACGTGACAGATCGTTGGTTGGGAGGAATGATGACCAACTTCTCCACCATTCGTCGCTCTGTCAAGAAAATGCAGAACATCGAGCGCATGTTGCAGGACGGCAGCCTTGAAAACGTCACCAAAAAGGAAAGGTTGACGTTGACCCGTGAGTTGACTAAACTGCAAAAAGTACTCGGAGGTATTGCTGACCTGAATCGTCTGCCTTCTGCTATTTTTATTGTAGATATCGACCATGAGCATATTGCTATCGCCGAAGCTCACAAATTGGGATTACGTACTTTTGGTATGGTTGACACCAATGCCAACCCTAACAAAGTTGACTTTCCTATTCCGGCTAATGATGACGCATCGAAATCGATCAAAATCATCGTTAATTATATGGTTGAAGCGATTAAAGAAGGTCTTGAAGAACGTATGAATTCAAAGACTGAGAAAGAATCGGCTACTGCTGAATAAGCAATTTAGTCATTAAACAAGGGAAGGGCTGTTAGGCTCAACCTTTTTTATTAAATAAAATATTTCAAATTAAAATGAATATTTCAGCTTCTGATGTAAAAAATCTGCGTGACCTGACCGGTGCAGGTATGATGGACTGTAAAAAGGCACTTACTGAATCAGGCGGTGACATAGAGAAGGCGATAGAATTTTTGCGCAAAAGAGGGCAGAAAATGGCTGACAAACGTGCTGGCCGTGATGCCACCGAAGGTGCTGTCATTGCCATCGTTTCTGATGACCACAAACGTGGAGTGATCGTAAAACTAAGTTGTGAGACCGATTTTGTGGCCAAAAACGATGATTTTGTAAAATTGGCTACTTCATTCGCAAATCTCGCCCTGGATAAATTTCCAGCGGATCTGGATAGTTTACTTGCCCTGGATTTCGGCGGCCTTACCGTGGGCGAAAAAGTAATGGAACAAGTAGGAGTTATCGGTGAAAAACTCGAAATCGCTGCTTACGAAAAACTGTCAGCGGCACAAGTTGCTCCTTACATTCACATGGGTAACAGAGCAGGTGTTCTCGTTGGTCTGTCAAAAGATAATGGAGATTTTTATGATGCCGGCCGCGACGTGGCAATGCAGGTGGCTGCCATGCACCCTATCGCTGTAGATCAGGACGGTGTGGACAAAACCGTCATTGAAAAAGAAATTGAAATAGGCAAAGACCAGGCTCGCCAGGAAGGAAAACCTGAGGCGATGCTTGAGAAAATTGCCGTCGGTAAACTCAATAAATTTTTCAAAGAAAAAACATTGCTCAATCAGCAGTTTGTTAAAGACAACAAACACACCATTGCTGAATTCCTGCATAGCAAAGATCCTGAATTGACTGTCACTGATTTCAAACATGTGACTCTCGGATAATAAATTATTTTTAAAAGGGCGAATTGGTTAATGATTCGCCCTTTTTTTTAGCCATACTATAAGTTAACTTCCCACGATGCCTCTAAAATACAAAAGAGTCCTGCTTAAACTCAGTGGAGAATCCCTTATGGGTGACCAGGGGTTCGGGATTTCGGCCGTAATGTTGAACCATTATGCCAAGCAAATCAAAAGCCTTTCAGACCTGGGAGTTGAAATCGCCGTTGTCATTGGAGGAGGCAACATTTTTAGAGGGCTCCAGACCAAAGATTCAAGTATTGAAAGGGTACAGGGGGATTACATGGGGATGCTGGCTACCGTTATCAACGGTCTGGCGCTACAAAGTGCTATTGAAAGCCTCGGAGCCTATACCCGCCTGATTTCCGCTGTGGAGATCAAACAGATCGCTGAACCATACATCCGTCGCCGTGCCATCCGCCACCTGGAAAAGGGAAGGATCGTCATTTTCTCTGCCGGAACGGGTAGCCCTTATTTTACGACCGATTCCGCCGCGGCCTTGCGTGCGAACGAGATATGTGCCGACGTCATCCTAAAGGGAACCCGCGTGGATGGTGTTTACACCGCCGACCCCGAGAAAGATCCTACCGCGACTAAATTTGATACCATCAGTTTTGCCAAAGTGATCAGCCTGGGGCTGAGTGTCATGGATATGACCGCCTTTACCCTTTGCCAGGAAAATAACCTTCCGATCATCATTTTTGATATCCACGCCGACCACAACCTGGTCCGCATTGTGCAGGGAGAGGAGATCGGAACTTTGGTAGCTTAGGAGAAGAACTCTTTTGCTCTGAGTATAACTCCTTTTTTCAACCTGCTACGCATCGGCAAAAGCCAGCGTCACCATACTCACTTTTGTGCCGGGCACTTCCAGTATTTTGAGGCAGCACGTTTCAAGGGTAGCCCCAGTAGTGATCACATCATCAACCAATAGAATATGTTTTCCTTTTAGTAAAGAAACCTCTTTTACCTCAAAAGCTTCCCCTACATTTTCCAGCCTTTCCATTCGGGATTTTTTCGTTTGGGTATCCGTAAAAGCTTTTCGGATCAGTCCGTTTTCACTCCAGGGAATGCCCATACCTTCCGAAAGCCCTTTGGCTATCATGCTGCTTTGGTTATACCCGCGTTGGTGTTTTTTCTTTGGATGTAAAGGAACGGGAAGAATGAGGTCTATTTTCTTAAAATGAGGGCTTGCTTTTAATTCAAGGCCATAAAACCGCCCGGCCTTGATGCCTACTTCTTTTCGACCCTTATATTTTAATTGGTGAACCAGCTGTTGTACATGTCCGCCCTTGGTGAATCGATAAAGTGATGCTCCTGCCTCCAAAGGCAATCGCCCCCAGAACCGTTCCGTAAATGCATTTTCTTTGTGGTGGTGAAATCTGGTCTGGGGCAGTTTGTACTGGCATTCAACGCACAGCATCTCGGAAACTGTCGGCGGATTGGATTGGCACGCCAGGCATAAATGGGGGTAAAAAAGTGAAAGCACCCCCTCTGCTAATTGGGAAATTATAGTCTTCATCTGGTTTTTTTTAATTTTTTTAAAGGTTTCTTCAACCAAATTATATGTTTTTTTCCAAAATAGCAATACAGTTCCTGAAATAGTCCACATGCTTTGTGTCTAAGAAAAGTCAGTTTGTTCCTGGAGAAATCATTCCAATGGACTGGAAACGGTTGAAGAATATTCAGCTGATGGAAAAATTGGGACAGAACGAAATCTATTTAAAAAATCGGCCACTAATGTCCAAAGCCAATGAACAATACGTACACTAGTATTGAAATTAAAATTTGCCTTTTTGTCCGAAGATAATTATCTTTGCAGAACTAATTTTGAGACATTTTACCTTCCTATTGGCTTAACTCATACCTGCGTTTACTTTTAACTCAAAGAAAACCTCTTTCTGTTAACATACTTTGTTATTTTATGTTGTTTAAAATAGACCTCAGTTGAAATTATAATCTCAATGTGTAAATTGAAATAATATGAAGCGAACCTTACTATTCATTAGCATTTTATTCACCTCGTCCCTGCTGTTCGGACAGTTTTTGGACACGGATTTGTACAGAACCCTGAACGGTTCTTACAACAATCCTAACCATCCGGATTGGGGACAGGCAGGAACTAATTTATTGAGAGTGGTGCCATCGGCATATACGGATGGTATTTCTTCTCCTGCGGGTTGGTTGCGATTCAATCCTCGGAAGATAAGTAACACAGTATTTGCGCAGGATAGTCCTATATTTGATCCGATTGGGTTAAGTGATTTTTGCTGGGTCTTTGGCCAGTTTATTGATCATGACATAGGGCTTACTCCGGATGGAAATGAAAATTTTTCTATTCAGGTGCAGACGGGAGACTCCTATTTCGATCCTCTTGGACAAGGAACGGCCATCATTCCTGTTTTGAGAAATATTTACGATCCAGCAACAGGTTCTTCTGTAGCAAACCCAAGGCAGCATCCCAATGTGATCACCTGTTTTATCGACGGTTCCGGCGTTTACGGATCAGATCAGGAAAGGGCAGATTGGTTACGTTCTTTCTCCGGTGGTAAACTTAAGACTTCATCAGGAAATATGCCTCCTTTTAATACAACTACCGGCGAATTCGCGGATCCTGTTGATCCAAATGCGCCGGAAATGGCAAATGCCACCGGGATTAGCAATAAGATTTATGTAGTCGGGGATGTCAGGGGAAATGAAAATGCCCTTTTAACGGCTTTCCATACCTTGTTTGTGCGCGAACACAATCGTATCTGCGATGTACTGGCGGTCAAAAATCCCGATTGGGATGACGAGCAGTTATACCAACACGCGCGTAAAATGGTTGGTGGATTGATCCAGTCCATTGTTTATGAAGAATGGTTGCCTGAAATGGGCCTTCATCTGCCGGAATATGCAGGATATGATCCTACCGTTCATCCACAGTTGGCTAATAGTTTTACCGCAGCGGCCTACCGCCTCGGTCATACCCTGCTCAGTGAGCAGTTGATGCGAATTGGAGAAGACGGTGCCGTCGTACCACAGGGGAATATTTTATTGAAAAACGCATTTTTCAATCCTTATGCCCTTATTGAAGTCGGAGGCATTGAGCCTTATTTCAGAGGCATGGGTGTTCAAAAACAGCAAATGCTGGATTCAAGGGTTGTGAATGCCGTAAGGAACTTCCTCTTTGGCCCTCCGGGAGCAGGTGGGTTGGATCTGGCTGCAATCAATATTCAAAGAGGCCGGGAAAGAGGTCTGCCGGATTTTAATACGCTTAGACAAGGACTTGGGTTGCCTCCTTATACCAACTGGTTGGACATCAATCCTGATTATCTCGTTTATGACAAGATGCATTCAGTTTATCAACTCAATGATATTGATCCCTGGGTGGGCATGGTAGCAGAAGAACCCATTCCGGGAACCCTTTTCGGGGAAACCGTCACCAAATTCATGGAATTGCAATTTGGAGCGCTTAGAGATGGGGATCGTTTTTATTATCAGAATGATCCGGTACTGACAGCAGAAGAAAAAACATGGATCAAAACGACAACGCTTCACGATATTATTATGCTGAATACCGGGGTTTCCATCATGCAGAGTAATGTTTTCGAAGCCATGCCGTATGAAGAAATTTGTGATCACCTGGATGTGGATCTCACCGGAAATATTCATACTCCATCCGGAGTACCCGTACCAGGGGTGACTGTCGTCTTTCAGCACGATAATGCCAGCTTTAGTACAAATGGTTTAGTAGACGGAAACTTTGCAATTTCCCATGTACCGGGTTGTGGTGCAGAATCCCTCGATATTTCCAAGGATGGGGAGCTCCTGGCCGGTGTAACCACTTATGACCTGGTGCTGATGTCAAAGCATATTCTTGGGATGGAATTATTGGATACTCCCTATAAATATATTGCAGCAGATGTCAACCACAGCGGTTCTATTACCACTTTGGATATCATCAATGTGAGAAAAGCCATTTTGGGGATTGTTGACTCCTTTACCGATAATACTTCCTGGCGATTGGTGCCGGCTAATATCACTTTCTCTACGCCGGAAGATGCGCTCGTGGGGGGATGGGATTCCACCATTGACTTCAACGGATTGTTGAGCATGGATTACGACAACGATTTTATCGCGGTCAAGATCGGGGATGTCAATGCCAGTATTGATCCTTCCTTTGGTGGTGAGGTGGAAGAAAGGTTTGCAGGAAATGGTTTGAAGGTTCAGCTGGAGGAAACGACACTAAAAGAAGGTGAAATTTATTCTGTCGACTTTTATGGAAAAGCTGACCAGAATATCGTAGGGTATCAGTTTGCTTTAAATTATAATGCAGCGGCACTTCACCTCGTTCAGATCGATAGTTATATCGAAAATATGGGAGAAGATAATTTCGGGGTGGTTGAAGCAACTGGATTGATATCCACCAGCTGGAACCAGATGGGGACAAATATCGCCTTTAAACCCGGTGAGAAAATGTTCTCTCTTGTTTTTGAGGCACGCCAGGATGGCAATTTGTCCGATTTCATTTCTCTGAATGATACGAAGATCGTGCCGGAGGCCTATGATCAGGGGTTGAACACAGGGGCGTTATCCCTTGAATTTGTGGCGCCTGATGTGATCGGAACGGAATTTGCGCTGTATCAAAACTACCCTAACCCGTTTGTCAATGAAACGGTGATCCCGTTTTATTTGCCCGAGGATGACATGGTTGTGCTGAGTATTTTTGATGTGTCAGGCAAGCAACTCTTCTCGGAAAACAGGGTGTTGGATAAAGGCTCTCACGAATGGAAATTGGATCGTAAAAATCTTCCTGAAACAGGGATCCTGTTCTACCAGGTGGAAACCAATAGCGGAAGCCAGACCCGAAGAATGTTGTTGACCCGATAAGATTTTTGTCCTAAACAGGACTTTTGTTCCTAAAAAAAAGGGGTGCTGTTCAACAGCACCCCTTTTTTCATATCTTTGAATGAGCTTTTTCGTAAAAAAAACTTTGTTCACCATCTGCTTAATTCAAAATCACAACAAATGAAAGACAAAAAGAACATGCTGTCTTGGGTTGTAAGGATCATCGCAGCTGTAATTTTACTTCAGACCCTTTATTTTAAATTTACCGGGCATGAAGACAGCGTTTATATTTTTTCCCAGCTAGGGCTGGAACCTGCAGGCCGGATAGGGATCGGCGTCTTGGAGTTGATTACGGCAATTTTACTGGTGTGGCCAAGGACGGCGGGAATAGGAGCAGTACTGGGCCTTGGCGTCATTAGCGGAGCCATTTTTGCACACCTTACCCAGCTTGGAATTGAGGTCAATGGTGACGGTGGGACTCTTTTTTACCTGGCAGTTACTGTTTTCGTTTGTTGTTTAATTGCGGCTATCCTCCATCGCAAGGAAATTCCTGTGATAAAAAACTATTTTTAGATTCTGTCACAATGTTCTAAAACCGGACCATAGCTTTTGCCAGCTGTGCGGCCAATTTTGCATTGTTGAATACCAGCTGAATATTTGAAAACAGGCTTTTTCCCTCCGTTAGAGATTCTACTTTGGCCAGTAGGAAAGGAGTAATATCTTTTCCGGTGATGCCCAGATTTTTGGCCTGGGTGAGGGCGGCATTGATGGCTGTATCAATGGTTGCCGGATCCATGCTGAACTCATCGGGAATGGGGTTGGCAATGACCATTCCCCCCTGGAGCCCAAGATCCCATTTGGATATGAGTGCTTTGGCCAACAAATCCACATCATCCACCCGATAATCTACGGGCAGTCCGCTCTTTCGTGTATAAAAAGCGGGCAGCTCTTCCGTTCCAAATCCAACAACGGGCACCCCCTTGGTTTCTAAGTATTCGAGGGTCAGTTTGAGATCGAGGATGGATTTGATGCCGGCGCAAACGACGGCTACATTGGTTCGGGCCAGCTCTTCCAGGTCAGCAGAAATATCCATGGTCTGTGAAGCTCCGCGATGCACCCCTCCGATGCCGCCCGTGGCAAAAACTTTAATCCCTGCAAGACCTGCAATGATCATCGTGGAGGCAACTGTAGTGGCTCCGTCCATTTTGTTGGCAACGATAAAAGGAATATCCCGCCTGCTGGTTTTGGTTACTTTTTGGCCTTGTTTGCCCAGGTAGTCGATTTCTTCGGGTGTGATGCCTGCTTTTAAAACCCCATCGACAATAGCGATAGTAGCCGGGACAGCTCCGTTTTTACGAACCACTTCTTCGACTTCGAGGGCTGTCTCTACATTTTTAGGATAGGGCATGCCGTGTGAAATAATGGTCGATTCAAGGGCGACGACAGGTTGGCCTTCCAGGAGGGCACGATCGACTTCGTCTTTTATTTGCAGGTATTTTTTTATCATGGTCAGATGTTGATGCTTTATAAATATCCCAGATACTCTTTCAATAGTTGTTCATTAATATCAGGATTGACGGCCCGGGTGCTTTTCAGGGCAATGGCTGCGGCCGCTAAGCCTGTTGCGGCACATTCGCGGATGGAGCCTCCTTTGACACTTCCATAAGTAATGCCCGACATAAAGGCATCACCGGCACCAGTGGTATTCATGACTTCAACCCATACTGGCCTGGCCCATCCTTTGGTTTCCTGATCGGCATAAAAAACGCCGTCTTTACCTGCAGTGATAAAGATGCGTTTCAGCCCGGCGGCGATCATTTTTTCCGCGGCGGAATGAAAATCTACTTCGCTTTTTAATGGGATGCCGGACAGGAATTCCGCTTCGAATTGATTGGCTTTGATGCTATGAAAATTGCCGTAAAAGGTTTTTACTTTTTCTGCCAGTTTCATGGATACAAGGTCGAGGTAAACCTGTTGAATGTTGGGATTTTCGGATAACCAACGCAGGGTTTCCTCAGGGATATTGGTATCCGCGATGACGATGTCAGCTTGTCGAAGAATGTCTTGTCGAAGGTTAAGCGAAGGCACATCTAAACGCTGTATGATATCCAACGCGGCAATGCCCGTGTGCAAATCATTGGACTTATCCAGGATGGCAATAAAAGTGGCCGCCTTGCCCCCTTCTATATGCAGGCAGTGGGAAAGGTCTATTCCTGTTTGTTGAGCATCCGCAATGAGCATTTTTGAAAAAGCGTCATCGCCAAAAGCAGTAATCAGGCTGGTGGAAATACCCAGACGAACCAGGTTCTCGGCAATATTACGACCCACGCCACCGGGGGCTTCCGTCCAGCTTCCCGGAACGGAATCTGATATTTTGATATCATAAGTCGTAAAACCCATCAAATCCATAATGGCCGCGCCGACAATGCAAATTTGACTTTTGCTTTTATCCACTGTTTATGAGTTTGCCAAAAATTTCACTTCTGTGTAAAATCGGGGGCGTTCCTGATAAAATACCCACATTTTTGAGTGCTTTGCCGTCTGTGTATATTACATTTATCTTTAGGTTGCAATTTCCCGACTACGGGATAAAATTAACACTATAAAAAATAAAAATGGAGGCATTCAGACGCTTATTTCCCGTTGAAGGAGCAATAATTGGTATGATTCATTTGCGTGCCCTGCCGGGGACAGCATTGTATGACGGTAAGGATGGGTTGATTTTGGAACAGGCGGTAATGGAAGCCGAAAAGTATGCCGCCGCCGGGCTGGACGGGATCATCCTCGAAAATATGCACGATACCCCCTATTTGCGCAATGAGGTGGGGCATGAAATTTCAACCATGATGGCAGTTGTCGGCCGGGAAATAAAAAAAATATCCGGTCTTCCCTGTGGGGTACAGGTGCTTGCGGGGGCCAATGAGGCTGCGTTGGCCGTGGCAAAAGCCGGAGGGCTGGATTTTGTACGGGTAGAAGGTTTTGTTTTTGCTCACGTGGCGGATGAAGGGATTATTGAATCCAGTGCGGGTACCTTGCTTCGTTACCGGAAACAGATCAACGCAGAAAATATCTTAGTATTCACGGACATCAAAAAGAAACACAGCGCTCATGCGATCACAGGGGATGTCGATATGGCCGAGACGGCAAAAGCAGCGGCTTTTTTCCGAAGTGACGGCCTGATTGTTACGGGCGCGGCAACTGCTGCTGCGGCCATGCCCTGGGATGTGGAGAATGCCAAAAAAGCATCAGGGCTTCCCACTTTGGTGGGGTCAGGCATTACGGTCGATAATGTGGAGCACTACCTGCGGATAAGTGACGGGTTGATCGTTGGGTCTCATTTAAAAAAAGACGGTTATTGGGCCAATGCGCTGGATGAGGAACGATTGAAACGCTTTATGGATAAGGTGAGTGAGCTCAGATAAGAGCAGGGATAAAAAACATGAGTCATCCCGAATAATCAAAAACTGTCTGAAATAGAAATTTTTTGATTATTTGAAGTATTTTTTAAATGTAAAACCTGCCTGCAGACGCAGGAAGGCAGGTGTAAAAGTGAGTGGGCAAAAGGTTTGGGTTTTGGAAAAAAGTCATTTTTTGTCGCAAAACACCTAACCCACGACCCAAACACTTCTAAATTTTGCGGTTACTTGTTTTAAACCTTGCCTGCCGCCGCGACGGAAGGCAGGTTTTGCGGTTTATTTCTTTTGTAAAAGAAAAATCCCGAATTTAATCTGATTAGATGAAATTCGGGATGACTCATGTTTATTGAGGAATGTTTACAAAAATTGCGCAAACAATTATTCTGCAACCAGTTCGAAGGTAACTTCCGGCTGAACTTTTTTGTGTAAATTCAATACAGCCTTGTAGGTGCCGATTTCTTTTACTTCTTCCGGAAGGATAATTTTCTTTTTATCCACTTCGAGCCCGAATTGGTTTTGCAATTCCTGGGCAAGCTGGATGGTCGTTACACTACCAAAAATTTTACCGCTGGTACCTGCTTTAGCCCCGATTCTGAGGGTTTTACCTTCAATAGAAGCCGCAATTTCCTGATAAGTAGAGAGCATTTTTTCCTCCATGGCAGCTTCGCGATTTCTGAAATCGTTCAGTCTGCGGCGGTTGGTCTCATTGGCAATCAATGCCATTCCCTGTGGGATAAGGTAGTTACGAGCATATCCATCCTTGACAGTTGTGATCGTATATTTATCTCCTACCTTTTCTACATCCTGGAGTAATATGATATCCATGATTATAATTTTTTTTTAAATGAAAAATTTCCAGTTTCATTTCGAAACTGAAAGACATAATCCACCCGATGCTTACTTCAACAAGTCGGTTACGTAAGGCATCATGGCCAAATGGCGACAACGTTTTACAGCTGTGGCCACTTTACGCTGGTACTTCAGCGAGTTGCCGGTAATACGACGTGGCAGGATTTTGCCCTGTTCATTTACAAACTGCAACAAAAAGTCGGGATCCTTATAATCAATGTACTTGATTCCGAAACGACGGAAGCGGCAATATTTTTTACGCTGTTGTCCTATTTTCGGATTGCTTAGAAATTTTATATCATCTCTTGATGCCATTGTTTCTTTTTTTTTGAGCTAACAAATAATTGGAATTTAATCTTCTTTTACTTCATCAACAGTATTCTCTACCTGAGGAGCCTCAGGAGCTGCTGCTTCAACAACCGGAGCTGTTACAGGAGCGGCGGCTTCAATCTCAGGGGCTTCAGCAACCGCTTCTTCCGCAGGAGCAGCCTTTTTCTCTTCTGCTTTTTTCGGAGCAGCAGGCCTTCTGTCACGGTCTCTGTCTCTGTCTCTGTCCTCAGATTTGGATTCCTTTTTCTTAACTTCAACTTTTCCGATTAAACCTTTGCGTTTGTCATCGTTGTACTTGACACCAAATTTGTCAAGTGCAGCGGTAAGGAAACGCATAATTCTTTCGTCACGACGTAATGCAAGCTCTACCATATCGATCATTGTTCCATCAGCTGCTGAAAATTCAATGCAGAAGTAAACGCCGGAATTGCGCTTCTTAATTGGATAAGCCAAAGTACGGAGGCCCATCTCATCTACATGAACAATCGTGCAACCTTCTTTCTCAAGTTGTTCGATATATGTCTGAGCTGTCGCTTTGATTTCATCGCCGGACAGCACTGGATCGACGATAAAAGTTACTTCATAATTTCTCATAAATTCAGACATTAATTTTTTAAAAATTTAAAACGGCTGCAAAGATATGAAAAAGGAATGTAAATGATAAATTGTTTTTAAGAAATTTTATAATAGAAATCATATCGAATGATTTGGCTTTCAGGCAGTTCGATTTTTTTGTCTTGTTTCAGAAACTTGCTTCGACTCGCTTTCATGCGTTGTTTTGGCTGGATGGATGCCCAAAAAGGGCTCCCATTTTGTCAGGTAAACATTTGCTTTGATGATGCGGGCATTATGAAAGGAATTTTTTTATAATAAAAGTTAAAAAAATTGTATTTTGTTGTCGTGTATATTATATTTGTGACAACAAAAATTTCAAACCATGAAAAATACTGCAATTTATAATGATTTCCTTAGGGTGATTGCAATATGGGAAAAGGAACTTGAACAGTACACACCTGAAGAATTGGCCCAAAAACCTAACCCAAAGTCGTGGTCTTTGGGGCAGGTCTACAATCACCTGGTCGGGTCGACACTGGGATATCATTTAAAACAGGTAACCACCTGCCTGGCTTCGGAAGAAAATCGAACGAAAGGAAAAAATTTCAAAGGGATCCTGACTTATAACGTAATGAAAAGTTTTCCTCCCAAAAAAATTAAAGTACCGCCTTCCGAAACTTACACCCCGAAACAGCCTTCCGGGAAAAAAGAACTGGAGGAAGGACTCAACCTTATGAAACAACGCATGAAGGAAACAATGGACCTGCTTCAGACGAACCGGAAATCGGGAAAATCCCTTCACCCCGGATTAGGTTATCTCAATGCCGACGAGTGGTTTCAGCTTGTTGCCATGCACCTGAAACATCATCTCAGACAGAAGGCTCGTTTGGATGGCTTCCTGGGCAAAAGAATATAGCGACAAGTAAAAAAACAGAAGATGGTTGAATTTCACTTTTCAGGACCGGAAGAAAGTCCGGGTTATTTGCTATGGCAGGTTACGATGTTATGGCAACGCAAAATGAAACGGGCTCTTGACCTGTTGGGGATCACGCATACCCAATTTGTGCTTTTAGCCGCCCTTGGCTGGTTGTCCAAAGATGGGGCAGTGGTTACCCAGGTGGAGCTGGCCAATCACAGCAAGACGGATAGAATGATGGTGTCCAAAGTTCTAAGAACGCTAGAATCCAAAGGATTGATAAACAGATCGGCCCACGAAACGGATACCCGGGCAAAATCCATTGGCCTCACCAGTAGGGGCGTTGAAATGCTGAGGGTTGCCATTAAGGTTGTAGAACAGTCTGATATTGAATTTTTCGGTTCCCTGGAGCAGGATCTGCCCCATTTTTTGCAAAAAATGGCCGATTTGATGAAAGGCAATGCGGATCATTAAACCGGGCCAAGCGGCAAACCAAAAATCGCATCCAGCACCATCCCGGGAAGATCATGTGTTCTGCCCCGAGAAAAAGTATGATGCAGCCATTCCGGCCGTGCGTTGATCTCTAAAGCATAAGCGCCTTGCTCAGGCGGAGCACTTAAATCCGGAGCGATAATATCAATGGCAAAATAGGAAGTGCCCAAATAGGTGACCAGCTTATCCACCCATAGTTGAAAACCGGGGTGAAACTGGTCCGTTTTATCGATGGCGACTGCTCCCTGGGCCATATTGGCCAGTTCCTTTAAAATAACTTTTTTGCCCGACTGAGGAACATCCGTCAGCTCTATTTGCTGGTTTCCCAGCAGGCGAAGGGTCGTTTGGTCCACTACCAGGTTGTTGGCAGGGTTTTGTGCTTTAACGGTTTTTTGAAGCGCAGAGATCAATTCCTGTAAGCTTGAGGTTCCGTCGCCCACTACATGGGCAGGTTCCCTGGTGCATACGGCTACGATCCTGCCTCCCACTACCTGAACACGAAGGTCCTCCCCTTCGATCTGTTCCTCCAGCATAAAAAAGGAATGGTCTTCCGCCTGGTGTTTTGCCAGGTAACTGGAGATGTCGCCCAGGCTTGAAATATGCATTTCCACCCCGACGCCGTTTGTTCCGTCAGGGGGTTTGCAGACATATTTTTTTCCGGCTTCGAAAAAGGAAACAACATGGTTCTCTTCGGGTGTTTGAAACAGGATGCTCCTGGGCGAGGGTATTCCCAGGAAATCAAAGGCTTCTTTGGTAAGGGCTTTGTTGTCACAATAATATTGAGAACGGGAGTTAATGAGTGAAGTCGGGGTACCCTGAACCAGCAATTCAGACCGGCCGTGGTATTCCAGAATGGCGGCATCGACATTCATAATGTCAGAAATATCCTTAACGGAAATACCCTGCTGCCGGGCCGCTGCCAAAATTTTATCGTGTTGGATCTTCATGCTTACCGATTTTTGGCCAGTCTGAATCCGGCATGTTGAAAAAAATGTCTTCTGAACCAAAGCCGATAATAGGCAGAAGCTCCCGTGCCGGTACTGGCCCACGAACCTCCCAGTAACATACTGTGGTCTGCATCAAAAAACGGTGCTGAAAAGTCCTGGTAAAAGGGGTGTATCTCAAAACCCGGCAGGGGGTAGAAATCATCATTTAGCCATTCCCATACATTCCCGTACAGGTCGTTGAATTCATTTGGAGCATTTTCCTCGTCCATAAAGCCGACGGGAGTGGGTGAACCATAAATGAAGTTTATGTTGTATTCTTTGGAAAAGGCGGGGGCGCCTTTTTGCTTTTTAGCCTCTTTGGCAATAAGGTTGAATTCTGCTTCGGAAAGCAATCGCCAGTCCGGCCCTTTCCAATGGCAATATGCCCATGCTTCGTGGGCATTGACCTCAACCGGCCAATCCAGTGGCATGGAAATTTCTTCAAAAACGGTACGATAGCTAAAGGTGTCGTTTTGTTTTATCCACCATTTAGGATGAACCGCCTTGACTTCATTTTTCCATTTCCAGCCTTCTTCGGTCCAGTATTTTTTATCGTTATAGGCGCCAGTTTCCAGAAATTCCACATACTCCGCATTGCTGACCAGGTTTTTCGTAGCGGCGAAAGGTTTTACGTCAACCGTAAGTTGACCGTATTCATTGTCCCATCCAAAGATGGCGTGGTCTTTTGGCTTGCCGAGGGTAACTGTTCCTTCTGTTACTTCGATCAGGGAGTTTTCAGGAGGGATTCCAAAAGAAGGGGCGTAAGTCCAGTTTTCCGGCCGGCTTAATAATTCCGGAGGCAATTGTCTTAACAGACAGGATGAAGTTTCAAAATGGATGCGGTCGTGCTCCAGGCCCATCATCAATGCCCACCAGGGAGAGCTTTGGTCAATCTGTTCCTGATCAGGAAATTGTTCGATCACGGACAATACCTTTTCATATACCTTTTTACGGTAAGCATTCACTTCTTCCAGCGGAGGCCAAAGATCGGTTTTATCAAGATTTTCGGGCTTGTCAGGATCCACGCCAATGGCGAAAAGTTGTTCAAAACGCGGGTTAATGCCTTGATTGGTCAGTCCTGTCATCTGCAATTTATTGATATAAAAGGCGGCAGTGTGCCCCCAGTAAAAGATCAATGGGTTGCGTAAAGGATCGGGACTGAGGTAATAGGTGGTTGGTGAATCAATGGCACTGAAAAGCAATTCATACAATTCCCAGGTGCTGATGAAATAATCGCGAAGTTTTGAGGCGGTTGATTTGGTAAGGCTGACGGGAGAATGCGTAGTCTTTTTTGAAGGGTTGGGTGTGGAAATCATCGTTGTTGAATTAGAGTGGTTACCAATATATTTTGCGTTAACAAAAAAAATGTGGAGGTGGTTTTATCAGGGGTGGATTTTTTGAGTTCCTGCAGCCCTGTAAGGTTCCTGAAATTTCAGAGGGCTGCCTTTACAATAAGCTGTCCTAGTAAAAATGCCGTAGGCATGAAACGCCATTACCGAGAGTTTAACTATTTAAGGGTTGCTCCAAAATGAGTAACGTTCAAAATCCCCAACGGGGATTTATCTGAATAACGTAGCATGAAATGCTTCGTTATGTAAAATAAGTGACTCAATCAACCCAGTTCTGGGTTGCCAAGCCTTGTTTTCTCATCAATGGATTTCATCCATTGTTATTCATATAATTTCCCTTCGGGAATTAAGCCTTGCTCAGTTGTCGCAAACAACTTGGTAGAGCGTTGAACAAAGTGAGACGATGGGTGAGCCGCAACAAAAAAGTGTTTTTACCAGGTGATGAGAAATTACAAAATTTGATGGCTATATGCGGTTGTTCAGAAAAGGTCGAATAAATTCGACCGATACGGATTTCAACTCAACCAATGATAAACCAGAAAACTGGAGAGATACGCCATGCCGGTCATAAAGACAAATTGTAATATGGGCCATTTCCAGCTGCCCGTTTCCCGCCGGACGACGGCCATGGTGCCCATACACATCATGGCGAAGACGTAGAACACCAGGAGGGAAACGGAGGTTGCGGTATTGTACACAGGAGCCCCGGTGACGGGGTCTCGTTCCCTTGCCATTTGTTCCCGGACGGAAAACTCGTCGGCATCGCTGCCTATGCTGTAAATGGTGGCCATGGTGCCTACAAAAACTTCCCGGGCCGCAAAAGAAGTGATGATGGCTATGCCAATTTTCCAGTCGAATCCCAGGGGGCGAACGACGGGTTCAATGCTTTTGCCCAATTGGCCGGCAAAGGAATATTCGAGTTTCTTGGAGGCGATGAGGTTTTCGGTTTCCACGGTGGAAAGCTCCCTGGAGGCAGCCATGGAAAGGGCCTCCTGTTCCGCGAATTCCATTTGCCCTTTGGGGCCGAAGTTGGCTAACACCCAAAGTATCATTGATATCAGCAGGATGATTTTTCCGGCTTCCACCACAAATGCCCTCACTTTGCTCCAGACATTTAGCCCCACATTACGTAGTAAGGGGAGTTTGTAATCGGGTAATTCCAGCAGGAGAAAACTGCTTTCGCTGCTTCGCAGAATCCATTTGAAAATCAGGGCAAAAAGAAAGGCAAAAACGATGCCCAGCAGGTAAAGTCCCATGAATGCCAATCCCTGGAGATTAAAAACCCCTGCGATGGTTTTTGCCGGGAAGGCGAACCCAATCAATACCGTATAAACGGGGATCCGGGCCGAACAACTGATCAGGGGAGTGATCATAATGGTGATGAGCCGTTCCTTCCAGTTGCTGATCGTCCGGGTACTCATGATGGCAGGAATGGCGCAGGCACTGCTTGAGATCAGGGCAATGAGGCTGCGTCCGTTCAGGCCAAAACGTTGCATGATACTATCGAAAAGATAAACCACCCTCGCCATGTATCCCGCTTCTTCAAGCAGGGAGATGAGAAAAAATAAAATGGCGATCTGGGGGACGAAAACCAATATCCCTCCCAACCCGGCCAACAATCCGTCGGTGATCAGGTGCGTAATCCAGGTATCCGGCATGAAAGTCCTCAAATTTTCAACGATCCAGCCGAACCCGGCATCAATCCAGTCCATGGGATAAGTCGCCCATATGAAAATAGCCTGAAATACCGAAAACATGATTGCAAAAAAGATGAGTGGCCCCAAAATTTTATGGGTCAATATCGCATCCATTTTCTCCGTCAGTTTGGAAATGCTTTCTTTTTGAACACAGCTAATGCCTTTAAGCATCGGGGTGAAACGATTGAACCGGTACATGGTATCTTCCACCTGTAGCTGTAGGGACTGAAAATTTTCGGTTCGGGTAATTTCAGCTATTTGTTGTCTCTGATTTTTATCCAGGAAAGCGAGCCATTCGTGGTGGTGCGCGATAAGAATGGCCTGGTAATCATTGATGCCCGGGAATAAAGGTTTTATTTTTTGGGCAATGTTTAGTTCAGTTTTGGATAGGGGACGAAAAGGGTCCCCAGCAGTTTGATCCGTTTGGAGGGGAAGTCGCCCGATTTCGGCCATGAGCTCCGAGCGTCCGATGCCCGTTCTGCCACTGATCAGCACTACGGGAACATTGAGTCTTTTGGATAAATTTGTAAAATCAATGTTGCAGCTTTCTTTTTCCGCCAGGTCTGCCATATTGAGGGCCAGGATTACGGGTTTTCCCAAATCCTTTATCTGGGAGAAAAGCAGCAGGTGTTTGTCCAGTTTGGTAAGGTCAGCAATATAGATGAATGCATCGGGGAAATCAGGGTCTTTGGGGTTGCAGAAAGACTGGACCACGAGCCTTTCATCCTGGGCATTCGGATAAAAGCTATAGGTGCCCGGGAAGTCGATCAATCTCGCAGGGCCATTGCCTTCAACCAGCAGTTTTCCGACTTTTTTATCGACGGTAATGCCCGGGAAGTTTCCCGTTTTTTGCTGAAGCCCGGTGAGTAGGTTGAAAATGGACGTTTTTCCGGAATTAGGATTGCCGACTAGGGCTATGGTGTTTTGCTGTTTAGCTTCAATCGTTTTTTTCATTCGACATTATTATACACGAAGCCTCATCTTTGCGCAAAGCAATAATATACTTACCGTTTTTGACGTAAAGAGCCCCGCCGAATGGAGCTTTTCGAACCAATTGTAATTTCTGGCCGGGCAATGCACCCATAGAAATCAATTTCCCGGCAATACGTTCATTGTTGTATTGTGCGATCAACCCTTTTTGTCCAATTTTAAATTCAGACAGCGGTAAACTCAGGAAATTGATTGTTACTGCCATGTTGTTTATTTTGAATCATTCTAAATAAAAGGCTAATATAGGCGTTTTCCTTTTTAGAAATAATGGCAAAAGTCACAATTCTTATGAATTTCATGCCGAAACCGATGATTTTCACCCATATTCGGTGAGGTAATACCTAATGTTAGGTATGGGGCTGTTAAATTATGATGCTATGATGCTGAAATACTGCGATGCTATAATGGTACGATGCTGCGATGCTATAATGCTGAGGTAATTGGCAGTATCCTGTTAAGTGTTTAAACAATCTCAAACCAAATATTTGGGGCAAAATTGAACATAATTTAGGGGTACAGAAATATGCGTTTTCATGCTAACCTATTCTGCACATGAAAAGTCGGGAGCCACCAAGACGCAAATATTTGATTACCTTACAATAAAAGGAATCGTCCGGTTGGTTTGGTCGATTTTGGGACTGTTCCAGGTTCCAGGTTCCAAATTGTTTGAGACTGTTTAAAGTTTAATTTATTAACATCAAAAAAATCGCAGCATCGCAACATCAAAAAATCCTCGCATCCTCGCATCCTCGCATCCTCACATCCTCACATCCTCACATCCTCACTGCTTCACCCCCACCGTCATGTTGTGGTCGTAATCGCCGCGGATAATAGGTGACTGCCGGTTGCCGGTATATTCCCGAACATTTGTGTAAACATAATTGTATAGTTCCTGCACATTGACGATTTTATCCCCGTTGCTGTCGGCTTCTCCTTTCATTCCCCTGATGAGGAAGTGGGTAAAAACGCCTTGCCGAAGTCCGCTGGATTCCAGGGAAGTTTCATCGGATTTGGAGGACATAATCAGAGCGGTTCCGGCTTTGGCATTGGCCAGGCTTTCGTAGTATTTGCCAAAAACAGAAGGTTCTGTTCCTCCTTTTAAGGCCAGGAGGCTTCCTGAATGGCAGGCATCGGCAATACACAGTTTGTATTTGGCAGGGCTTTTATCCAAAATCTGGACCACTTCTTCATGGTAGAGCTTATTGGCAGTACCGTCAAAATCAATAGGAAGAAAAGCTCCCTTGAGCCCGTGACCTGAGAAATACATAAAAACGAGGTCGTTCGGGCCGGCTTTCCAGAATATTTCTTTCATGGCATTTTTGATGTTGTCTTTGGTCGCCGCCTCGTCGATCAGGATCCTGATTTGATCTTCGGGGATAGCTCCTCCGGAAGGGCTTTGGAGGAAAGCAAAAATCCGGTAGGCATCGTCATCGGGGTAGCGCAGAGCTGGCATATGGCTATAACCGGAGATGCCGATAATGAGAGCCCATACTTTTAATTGAGGTTTATTGCTGGGCTGGATTGGGGCCGGGACACCGCCTAGATAGGTTCCTTTGCTCCAGTTTCCGGTCATTTTGATTCCGTTCGCCATAAAATAAGTACCCTGACCTTCAAAAGCTCCTTTTGACATGAATCCTTCGTATCGCTCACCGTTTTTATAGATAACCGTGCCTTTTCCTTCGGGAACGCCGTTTCGAAAAGGACCTGTATATTTTGCACCGTCTTTAAAAATATAATTGCCAAAACCGTTCAGGCAGTTTCCCTGGATGCAGCCTATTGTTTTATTTACATTAGTATCGGCATTGAGGAGAAATTCTCCTTCAAACCATCTTCCGCTCTTTTTTCCGCCTGCTGCATGGTACATGGTGCCTTCCCCGTGAGGATAACCGTTTTTAAATTCACCCTGGTAGCGGTCGCCGTTAGGATAAAAGAAGATGCCCCGGCCATCGGGCTTTTGGTTGTAAAATAATCCCTGGTATTTGCTGCCGTCGGGATAAGCGTAAATGCCTTCTCCATTTTCGCAGTTCCCTTGGATGCATCCCGACTGAATGGCGGTACCATCGTTTTGGACCTCTTTTTTGAGCATCCATTCGTCGAGAATCTGACCGTTGCTGTCTACAGGCCTCCCCTGGCTCCATAATCCTGTTCGCGAAGTTCCGTCACCATATTTTTTAGTCCCTCTTCCGTCGGGATAACGATGGGCCCATTGCCCCTGGTACTGACTGCCATCGGGATAGGTACAGATGCCGGTACCGTGTATTTCTCCGTTTACAAAATCACCTACATAGATAGCACCGTTCGGATAAAGAAAGGTACCATTGCCATTGAAACAATCTCCTGAAACACATTGGGCACTGAGCAGGATGAAGCTGGACAGGAAAAAGAAAAATACGAGGCTGGCTTTTTGCATTTCGATAGTTGTTTTTAAAAGAACGGCTTTTTGGTCGCCTTTCTTATTCAAAAAGGGGGAGGAATGCAAAATTACCAAATCTACAGGACTTAATATATTTTAGGAGGGATGTAAAATAGATTAATAAAATTAGGCAAGCTCTAATTAGCATTTAAAACATACAATTAGTAATTTCGCTTCAAATTCAGACTTGGATGAATGATATAATCGAGTTATTCCGTAATGCTGTGATCCAGATCGCTACGCCGAACACCACGGGTACGGGGTTTTTCCTCAAAGAACCTGGTTTGTTGGTTACCAATGATCATATCGTGAGAGGAAACCGATTTGTTATCGTGGAAGGAGACAAGCTGGAAAAACAACTGACCCGGGTCATTTATACCGACCCATTATACGATTTAGCTTTCTTAAGGCCTGAAAAAACAGAAGCCTTGCCCCGGATCAACCTGATGAGCCCTTATTCGCTAAAGGAAGGGGATCCGGTTACTGCCGTCGGGCATCCCTATGGATTGAAATATTCTGCAACCCAGGGTATTGTCTCCAATTTGAAGGAAGAAACTAATGATATTTTTTATATACAGCATGATGCCGCCCTGAATCCCGGGAATAGTGGCGGGCCGTTGATCAACAAAAAAGGAGAAGTGGTAGGAATCAATACGTTCATTGTGAAGGACAGTAATAATATTGGATTTTCCCTACCGGCCAATTATATTGCCAAAACCATTGATGAGTTTAAGAAAATAAATGGAGAAGAGGCTGTTCGGTGTCATTCTTGTGCCAATATTGTATCCAATATCGAGCTGAAAAACGGTTATTGCAATCATTGCGGTACCCGGCTACAGTTGCCCAGCGAGGTGGAAGAATACGAACCAGCAGGACTGGCTTTGACGATAGAGACCATTTTGGAAAGAACGGGGCATAATGTGGCACTCGCAAGACGAGGTGCCAATAATTGGGAGATCAAGCAGGGAAGTGCACAGATCAACATATTTTATCACGAGAAATCAGGACTTATTACAGGGGATGCTTATTTGTGCCTGTTGCCTAAATCAGACATTGAACATCTGTATGAATATCTGTTAAAGCAAAATGGTAAAATGGACGGGTTGAATTTCAGCGTTAAAGATCAGGATGTCATTTTATCGTTATTAATTTTTGACAGGTATTTCAATGTAGAAACCGGATTGAAGTTATTTGAAAACCTGTTTGCCAAAGCAGATTATTACGATAATATTCTTGTCGACAAATTCGGAGCGTTTTGGAAATACGATTCAGAATAATAAAAAGTAAAAAGCAGCGTTTTTAATATTGCCCGCCTCTTTTAGGCATCGGGGAAAATAAACCACCTACACGAAAAAAAGTTCAGTAACGTATTGGAAAACTTATTGTTTTTTCCAAATAGTCTATCCTTGTCCGAATAATTGAATTTGAACTGTCAGAATAGAGCAATTAATGTAAAGAATAATACCAAAATACTTTCTTTAACAAAATTTGTGCAGTTATATTGAAAGACATTCCCTATAATTGTAGCTAAAATAAATTTTGTGCTCAAAGAAAGCGTTTTTTAAACCTAATTAATTTGAGTATTTCAGGAAAACAGTTTTACAAACATCAAAGTATGAAGACGTTTAAATCCCTTTTGATTGGCTTCTTGCTAATCCTTGGTGCGGCCGGGGTAACGGCGCAGGATATCCATTTTTCCCAATTTTATCTTTCTCCCCTGAACCTTAATCCGGCTATGACAGGGGTTATGAACTGTAATGTTCGATTGGTGGCCAACTATCGTAATCAGTGGTCAAGTGTATTGCGCTCCAATGCGTACAACACTTATTCTGTTTCTTACGATCAGCGTTTCCCTGTCGGGCATTATGATTATTTCGGCATCGGAGGTACCTTTTGGGGAGACCGTGCCGGGGAAGCTGATTTTGCCACCCTGACAGGAAAACTTTCCCTGTCCTACAGTAAAAAGATGGGAGGAGACCGCAACAGCGGAAACTACCTTGTTGTCGGTGCCGAAGGTGGTGTCGCACAACGAAGTCTCGACTTCCTGAAGTTGCGCTGGGGAACCCAGCACGACGGATTGGGGCATTTTGATGAAAATATAGACCCGATGGAAGACGGCTTCGATCGCGATAACTTTATTTTCGCTGACCTTGCTGCAGGATTACTGTGGTTTATGGTTTTTGACGATCATAATAACCTCTACTTTGGGGGAGCTTATAATCACCTCAACAGGTCAAACCAGTCTTTCAGCAGCAATTCTACGGACCTCCTTTACAGCAGGTACACTTTCCACGCGGGTGGGGAGTTCCTGATGGGCAGTCGCTTGTCATTGTTGCCAGGTGTGATTGTGATGAGCCAGGGTCCTTCCTTCCAGGTAAATGCGGGAACCAGTTTCCGGTTTTTGCTGAGCAAAGGACGGGACTCCTACCAGGCTTTCCAGATCGGTCTGTGGTCAAGGATTTCCAATAAAATACAGACCGGGGTACTCAATGATGCAGCAATCATTTCAACTCGTTTTGATTATGACAGCTTCAGCATTGGTTTCAGCTATGATATTAACGTTTCACCATTGAAAGCGGCGAGTAAATCACATGGTGGTTTCGAGTTTGCCATGGTGTATAAAATATGTGGTCCGGTTAGAAGAGGGGTGTATTGTCCTAACTTCTAATACAGCCGTTTCAAATTACGAGCATGCTCGACCTCGTTGTACCTCCCGGTGTTAACTAAACGCCGGGAGGTATGTTTTTCCAATCCATACTATCCTCAGTAGACTTTTCCATACCTTCGGGGCTGGAGACCCAAAAACGAAATCTCAGTCAGATGTAATGTTTTTAGCCCGGTAATTTGTTACTAGTGCTTAAAAAATTAAATTTGTATCAGGAACCATTGAAGATTGTTCCGTTTCCTTGTGATTTTTGTTAAAAAAGCCGGAATTTCAGACAACTTCAACTAAAAAATTGAAAAATGTTTAGCACAAAAGAAAAAAACGAATCGGCAAAACCCGGTTCAATCAATCCTGCTGCTTCAGGGCATGCCCTAAATAGCATCGTTAAAGGAACTTCCATTGAAGGAACGATCAAAGCTACCAGTGACATTCGTATTGATGGAGCCATCAAAGGCAAGCTTTACGGTGATGCAAAGGTTATTATAGGCCCTACCGGAACGGTTGAGGGGGAGATTAAGTGCCAGAATGCCGTCATCGAAGGTCGATTCGACGGGGTTTTAATCGTTAAAGAATTGCTTAACGTCAGGGAGAATGCTGTCGTCAATGGTGAAGTAACTACCGGAAAACTCATCGTTCAGTCCGGAGGAATTTTCAATGTAACCGCTTGTTCAATGGGTGGGGACAATAATCCCGTGGTTCAGCAAAAAAACCAGGAAAGTGGCAAATCAGGAAAACCCGTCGGAGCATAAAGACAATAAAAAGAAAAATGCCAAACCTGGTGTAAACAGTTATATGAAATACTCGGGAATGGGCATCCAGATGGGAGGTATTATCCTCATTGGGGCCTATGCCGGCCAGAAACTGGATGCTCATTTCCAAACTTCCAAGCCTTATTTTACCGTTGCACTCGCACTATTTTCTACCTTTGCGGCTCTTTACCTCGTACTTAAAGATTTTATTAAAAAACAAGACGACGAATGAGCTTAAAGACCTTTTTTTCAAAGCTTTTGATGACCATGGTGATTTCCGTGGTGTTTATTTTTGGAATGAGTTTTATTCCCGCTCTTCAATCTTTTAATTCCCTCGGTTGGACCAGCATTCTTTTTTTTATCCTTTGGACCCTCCTAATGTTCTTTATTTCCCGAAAAGCAGCACAAAACGAAAATAAGAACATTTTTACCAATGCTATCCTTGGGTTTACTTTTGCCAAATTATTTATTTCAGCAGGCATTGTTTATGCCTATTTTAAAATAACGGAACCCGAATCGAGATTTTTCTTAATTCCTTTTTTCGGCGTTTATCTGATTTACACTATTTTTGAAACCTATTTCATGATGAAATTGGGCAAAACACAGTATGCAAATGATTAGTGAAAACATGAAGGTGAGCGTCAATGGGGATCAGTTTGAATTTACCAGCCTGAACCCTGATGAGCTGGATATCGTCAAGGCAGAAAACGGATTGTATCATATCCTGCATAATAATAAATCCTTCCTCGCCGAGATCCTAGAAGTCAATAATATTGAAAAAACCTTTGTGATCAAGGTCAATGGAGATACTTTTTCACTAAAAATATCAGATGAGTACGAACAACTCGTGCAACAACTAGGCCTTTCGGTGGATACCCATGTAGTAGTGAAAGATATCGTGGCCCCCATGCCGGGACTCATTCTCAAGGTGATGGCAGAGCCGGGACAGGAGATCCATAAAGGGGACCAGTTGCTGATACTGGAAGCCATGAAAATGGAAAATGTGATCAAATCTCCGGGAGAGGGGGTAGTCAAAACCATAGAAGCAAAAGAAGGCATGGCCGTCGAAAAGGGCCAGTTGCTGATAGTGCTGAAATAGATCAGGTCGGTAAAAAAAATCCCGGCAAATTTCGGGGATTCGAATTAAGCTACACATGCAAGAAAAAATAATACAGGGATTTTCAAAATTGTCGAAAGAGGAGAAAGTGGACTGGGTGGTTAACACTTATTTTGATTCCGCTGAAGATTCAGGGCACAGTGCTAAAAAAGAATTGTGCCAATTCTGGTTGGAAGACCATAACCTGCAACATATTTTTGACCATTTCAGTGAGAATACCCTGAGCAATTTTTTCCTGCCATTTGGTGTGGCACCAAATTTCCTTATCAACGGAAAGGTATATGCCCTGCCTATGGTCATTGAAGAAAGCTCCGTGGTAGCGGCAGCGGCCAGTGCGGCCAAATTTTGGCTGGATCGGGGAGGATTTAAAACAGAAGTCATCTCCACTAAAAAACTGGGCCAGGTTCATTTCAGCTGGAAGGGCCCTGCAGAAAAATTATTCAGCCATTTTGATGTCATAAGGGAGGTGCTTTTGGTCGATGCGGCCTATTTGACCAGGAACATGGAACAGCGGGGTGGAGGCGTTGTGGATATTAGCCTCAAGGATCTGACGGCTTTAGAACCAGGATATTACCAGTTGTTTGTCACTTTTGAAACCTGTGACTCCATGGGAGCGAATTTCATCAACTCCATCCTGGAACAATTTGGGCAGTCTTTGAAGGTTTTTGTTTCCGGGCATCCGGGATTTGTCGGGGAGGAGCGTTCCGTGGAGATTATCATGGCGATTTTATCGAACTATACGCCGGAATGTGTTGTACGTGCATCCGTGGAATGTTCCACGGAAGTTATGGCCGGTGCCTGCGAAGAAATGAACGGTCCCGAATTTTCAGAAAAATTCAAAAAGGCAGTACGCATTGCCCATATAGATCCTTACCGCGCTACTACTCATAACAAAGGAATTTATAATGGAGTGGATGCTGTAGTCATTGCCACGGGGAATGATTTCAGGGCCGTGGAAGCCTGCGGGCACACCTATGCATCACGGGAGGGACAATACAAAAGTCTTAGTTATTGTACCATAGAAGAAGGAAAGTTTAAATTTTGGATAGACCTGCCCCTGGCCCTGGGCACTGTTGGAGGATTGACAAGGCTGCATCCCCTCGCGAAAAGATCTCTGGAATTGCTGGGCAACCCGGGGGCCGAAGAACTGATGGGTATTATAGCCGTGGCGGGCCTCGCCCAGAATTTCGCTGCTTTGAGGTCGTTGATCACCACGGGGATTCAACGAGGACACATGAAAATGCATTTGGCCAATATCCTCAATCATTTAAGTGCTTCCCCGGAGGCTACTATTGCGGCCCTTGCTTTTTTTGAGCAAAATCCGGTGTCCGTTGCCAGTGTAAGGAATTTCCTCGAAGAATTTGAAATTAAACGATAATATGCCAGGTGCCCTTCCTTTTAAAATACATACCAACGGCAAGCTGTTGCTCTCAGGGGAGTATTTCGTGCTGGATGGGGCTCTTGCACTCGCTGTTCCTACAAAAAAAGGACAGCTACTGGAGGTGTCGCCTGTCGAAGAGAGCCAGACCCTGCATTGGCAAAGTATGGATCATCAGGGGGCTTTATGGTTTGAGGCTGTTCTTTTACTGCCTGATCTCCAAATCGTCAGATCTACTGATCAGGAAATTGCCGAACGCCTGGGGCGCATTCTTCAAGAAGCACTTATGTTAAAAGGAACGGCGGATCATTTAGGCAATGGACTGGAAGTGAAAACGTTCCTCGATTTTCCTCGTGAATGGGGCCTGGGATCCAGTTCTACCTTAATCGCAGCTGTCGCCTCCTGGATGGAAGTTGATGCTTATGCATTGCTTTGGAACAGTTTTGGCGGGTCGGGTTATGACATTGCCTGTGCCCTGTCGGAGGGTCCGTTGTTGTATCAGTTGAAGGAAAGGCATCCCGTTGTAACCTCCTGTGCCTTTGATCCGGATTTTAAAGATCAGCTCTGTTTTGTGTACCTGGGTAAAAAACAAAGCAGCCGCAAAGGCATCCAAAAATACAGATTGGCCGGAAAAGCCCGGGCAGGAGTGATCGATGAAGTCAGTCATTTGACGGAAGCATTTTTGAAGGCAAAAACATTGTTTGAATTTGAAGACTACATCAGGCGGCATGAAAATCTTATAAGCAGGGAGCTGGATTTGCCGACAGCTGGTGACCTTCATTTTAAAACATTTCCGGGGGCGGTGAAGTCCCTCGGAGCCTGGGGCGGAGATTTTGTGCTGGCTACAAGCCCAATGGATTTAAAGGAAACTCAACAATGGTTCAACACAAAAGGCTTTGCAACTGTTATTAACTATGAGGCGATGGTAAAGTAAAATTCGTTACATATTTCAGGGGCTCAATTTTTATGCACGGAAATCAGGTTATGCCTTACAATCAAAAAAAAATATGCACACAGGAAAAATAATAAAGGTCGTTCAGCAGACGCCCAACACCCGGCAAATCTTTTTGAAAGTGATAGGGGACGAGCCTTTTGAATTCAAGGCAGGACAATTCATTACCATGGATCTGCCCATCCACGAGAGCAGGAGAAAACGCCTGAGGTCCTATTCTATTGCGAATCGTCCAGGCGAGGATAATGTACTTGAATTTACGATTACACATATGGGAGGAGCGGGAACCGAGTATCTTTTTAATGTGGCCAAGGAAGGTACCTTAATAGAATTCAATGGCCCGGGGGGAGTATTTACTTTACCTGAAGAAGTCAATACAGACCTGGTATTTATTTGTACAGGGACCGGTGTGGCCCCTTTCAGAAGTATGATTTTTGATCTTTTGGAGCATAAAAAACCGCATAAAAACATTCATTTGATTTTTGGAACCCGATATGCCTCCGGGATACTTTACCGGCATGAGTTTGAGCAGCTCGAAAAAGAGTACCTCCATTTTAAATATTCCGTAGCCCTTTCACAGGAGGAAAACCTGCCAGGCGTATCTTTTGAAGTCAGACAAGGGTATGTTCACGAAATTTATCGCAAGCATTATAAAGGCAATTTTAAAAACAAAAAATTCTATCTATGCGGCTGGGCCAATATGGTGGATGAAGCCGCGGATGTTTTAAAATCCGAAATAGGTTGTGAAGCCGGGCAGGTGATCTATGAACTCTACGGATAGAGTCCCTCTTTAGCCTTTCGCCTTTAACCTTTAACCTTTAATCTTTAGTCTTTTCCACGCTTAATCCCACACGAATTTCCATTCACCATCAGGCTGTTTTTTCCAGACAGTATGGAAAATTCCATCGGCGTTGATTGCTGCACCGCTGGTATCTACCGCCGAAAAAGTGTATTTTCCATAGGTGTATCCCAACTCTCCGGAGGCGGCAACGTCTGCGAAATCGGGATGCCAGCTGAGTTTTACCTCTTTTAAGGTTTGTTGTGCGAAATATTCGCTAATAGCCGATTTTCCTTCAATCAATTTATTGTTCCGTTGGAGTACTGCGTCTTCAGCGGCAAAGTGTAAAAAAGCCTCTGGGATGCCTCGTTCAGCAGCCATTTGGGCAAAGGCCTCTTCCGTTTTTACAATTTCAGCTTTCCACTGTTCAATAGCTGGTTTTTTATTTTTCATGGTACAGGAAATTAGGAAGGATCCGATGAATAAAAGGTAAATGAAGCGTTGCATTTGAGTGTTTTTTTTTGACGAGCAAAAATGAAGGCCAAAAGAACCGGTGCATCAAAATGAATAAAAACCTATATTTGCAGTAATGTTTGTACTGCCTAAAAATAATATTTTTTATGGATATAAAAGTAAAAAGGGTTGAAGACAGCACAGCGTTGAAAGAATTTATCTCATTTCCAAACCGGCTTTATAAAAAGAATCAATATTATGTCCCTCCATTGAACCGAGGCGAGTTAAAAACACTATCTGAAAAGAATCCCGCCTTTGAATACTGTGAGGCCGCTTATTGGCTGGCCTTGCGAAACGGAGAAATAGTAGGGCGCATCGCAGGGATCATCAATACAAAATACAATCAAAAAGAACAGGAGAAGATCGCCCGTTTTGGGTGGTTGGATTTTGCCGAGGATGAAGCCGTATTGGCACTCCTTTTTGAGACCTTTGAACAATGGGCAAGGGAAAAAGGAATGGAAAAGGCACAAGGTCCGATGGGATTTATTTCTTTTGATGCATCAGGGGTTTTGGTTGAAGGTTTTGAGGAAGTTCCTACCTCTTTTGGTCATTACAATTACCCTTATTATGATGGGATGATACAAGCCAATGGTTATGAGAAGGAGACGGATTGGATAGAATTTGAGGTAAAAATGCCGGATAAAGTCCCAGAAAGAATAACCCAAACGGCCGCCCTGGTCAGAAAAAGGTATGAGGTCCGGAATGCAACATTCAACTCACGAAAAGACCTATGGAAATATGCAGATGAACTTTTCCATGTGATCAATACCTGTTATGATGATTTATATGGTTTCAACAGGTTGACGGAGAGGCAAATAGAGCAGTTGAAAAAAGATTTTTTCAGCGTTATTAATCCGGATTACATTTCAGTTGTTTTAAATAGTAATGATGAACTGATCGGGTTCGGCATAGCGATGCCTTCTCTTTCCAGGGCTTTGAAAAAGTCAGCAGGCAGCTTGTTTCCTTTCGGGTATTTCCGGGTGTGGCGCGCATTGAAAAAAAACGATACCATTGATTTACTTTTACTGGGCATAATACCAGCATACAGAAGTAAAGGAATACATGCCCTGATATTTGAAAAAATCGGACAATCATTCTTAGATAACAAGATAAAATTTTTAGAAACCACTCGAGAACTTGAAAATAATCACAACGTAACACAATTGTGGAGTAAGCTGGATAGCCGGCAGCATAAAAGAGCCCGGTGTTATGTCAAAAAACTCAAATAAACTGGATTTGTTATGGAAACCAAAGATTTTGAACAAAAGGTTGTAATCATTACGGGAGCTTCTTCGGGAATCGGGAAAGCCTGTGCTTTGGAATTTTCAAAAAAAGGGGCTAAAATTGTGCTGGCCGCAAGAAGTGAAGCCCCTCTTAGGGAAGTTAGAGAAACAATAATCCAAAACGGCGGAGAAGCGGTAATTATCCCTACGGATGTCAGGGTGGAATCCGATTGTGAACTTTTGATTCAAAAGACCATAGAGCTGTATGGAAAAATAGACATCCTTATCAATAATGCAGGCATTTCCATGCGTGCATCATTCGCGGAAGTAAAATTGTCAGTCTTTAAAGAAGTGATGGAAACCAATTTTTACGGAGCCGTTTATTGCACCAAATTTGCATTGCCTTATTTGCTGGAGCAAAAGGGACTGGTCATTGGTATATCTTCCATTACCGGCTTAACCCCGTTGCCAGGACGGACGGCCTATGCCGCATCAAAACATGCACTGGACGGATTTCTGAATACACTGAGGATCGAAAATATGAAAAAAGGGCTGAGGGTACTTGTCGTTCACCCCGGATTTACCTCTTCCAATATCAGGACCCAGGCCTTGAACAAGAAAGGCAATCCTCAAAATCATACTCCAAGGGATGAAGAGAAAATGATGACGCCGGAAGAAGTCGCCGGGATCATTTTACGAGCGATCCTCAATCAGGAACGTGACATTATCCTTACCACGAAAGGTAAACTTGCTGTTTGGATGTACAACAGATTTCCGGCCATTACCGATCGGCTCATATACAATGAAATGGCCAAAGAGCCGGATGCGCCGATTTGATCCAAGGGTTCCAAGAGTTCCAGTGGTTTCAAAGGTTTCAGGAGTTCAAATGGTTCCAAGAGTTCCAAGTTGTTTCAGGAACTGTACTATAATAAACCTGTCTTCCGTTGCTATTGGTTTATTTGTTTAAGATTGAAAATGGATTTAACGTTATTGTGTTCAACGAACTTGTAATTACATCATCGTCCACCGTCCACCGTGGGCCGTTCTCTCCAGACTCAAAACTGTCTCCTCCTCATTTACCGCTATTTAAAATCAATTGCCGGAAAAAGCGAATGGACTGGTGATAATTTTCAACGGATACCCGTTCGTTTTTTCCATGAATCCTGGTGAGGTCTTCTTTGTGAATCATTACCGGCATAAAGCGGTATATGTTATCTGAAAGGTCCTGGTAATGACGGCTGTCCGTTCCGCCGATAACCAAAGAAGGGGCGACGATTACGCCGGGGAAAACCTCCTGGATGGATTTTTGAATGACCTGGAACCCAAAACTTTCCGTTCCCGAAATAGCTGATGGTTCATTTCCCATATCGATGCTGACTTCAATTCTCGGGTCGGCGATAATTTCACGAACATGATCGGCCACGGTTGCCTGGGTTTCACCGGGTCGAATTCGGAAATTCACTTTAGCCGATGCTTCGGAAGGCAATACGTTGTCTTTTATCCCACCTGAGATGATCGTCGGAGCGGTGGTGGTCCGGACGATAGCATTAGAGGCAGGTTCCTTACTCAGCTGATGGATCAGGAGGCTTTCGGTAAGCCACCTGTTTGAGATCAGCGCTTTAAAAGGCCAGCTCATTTCCGGGGCGATATGGTCAAAAAAAATGCCTGTTGCGCCGTCAATTGTTGCCGGGAAAGGATTCTCCTGCAAATTGACTATTGCCATGCTGAGTACTCCAATGGCCGTTTCGGCAGGCGGCATAGAGGAATGGCCTCCGTTTTTGAGCCTTGCGGTGAGGTCAAGCGTTACATACCCCTTTTCAGCAATACCGATCATTGCTGCCGGTTGCTTGAGTCCGGTCACAGCATCTTCAAGGATGAGCAACCCTTCGTCGAGAATATATTCAAACTGAATCTTTTCTTTTTTGAACCAGTCCGCTATTTGTTGGGCCCCTTGCTTTCCGCCTGTTTCTTCATCATGACCAAAGGCCAGGTAAATGTTACGGTTGGGGCTATAACCTTCAGCAAGAAGTTGTTCAATAGATTCCAGGATGCTAAAAACGGTTAGTTTATCATCCAGGGTGCCGCGGCCCCAGATAAAACCGTCTTTAATTACTCCGCTGAAAGGATCTTCCTGCCATTGGTTATTATCTCCTTCCACGGGCACTACGTCCGTATGCCCCATCAGGAGTACGGGCTGAAGATCAGCGTGTTTCCCCGCCCACTTAAGTACGATGCTCAACGGAGTAACTTCGATACGTTCCAGTATGGAAGTTACCAGGGGGTATTTTTTTTGAATAAAGGTATCCAGATCGAGAAAAGTGCTCTCGTCAAAATCTTTTGGGTCAGAAATGGTCGGAATCTGAATGGCTCCGGAAAGTCTGTTTTCCGCTCCTTCCTTTATGCTGACAGGCGCTATCGGTTCGATGATGGCCTGGCGGGAGGAAACTCCTGAAGTTTTTACGATGATGATCCCTGCAATAATGACCATTGCCAATAGGAACAATCTCAATAACAGGCGGAATAATTTTTTCATGGTGTATTTTTTTTCAATCCTCTCGTAAAGATTTGAGGCAATTGATTTTTTTAACGAATCAATAGCAAGCATACTCCCGATACTGGTTCATCCAGTCACGAACACAACCTACTTTATCTTTTTTTCAGAAGATTGAGTAAATATTCACCGTACCCGCTCTTGAGGTATTTGTATCCGAGTTTTTCGAGTTGAGCATCATCAATGAACCCCATTTGATGGGCGACTTCTTCGATGCAGCCGATTTTCAGGCCTTGCCTGTCTTCTATCACTTCGATGAATTGCCCGGCCTGCATAAGCGATTTATGGGTGCCGGTATCCAGCCAGGCAACCCCCCGGCCCAATACCTTGACTTCCAGGTTTCCCTTTTCCAGATAAAATTTATTTACATCGGTTATTTCGTATTCTCCACGAGCACTGGGCTTCAGGTTTTTGGCAATTTCCACTACATCGTTATTGTAAAAATAAAGGCCCGGAACAGCATAGTTTGATTTAGGAGTGTTAGGTTTCTCTTCAATAGAGAGGGCTTTGAAACTTTTGTCAAATTCCACCACCCCGTATCGTTCCGGGTCAGAGACCCAATAGGCAAATATGACCCCTCCTGCGGGATTGAAACTTTCCTGGAGCTGTTGTTCTATCCCTGCGCCATAAAAAATATTGTCCCCCAGAATGAGGGCTGCAGGATCAGTACCGATAAAATGTTCTCCCAACACGAAAGCCTGGGCCAGTCCGTTCGGTTCGTATTGCGGAATGTAGGAAAAATTACATCCAATTTGGCTACCGTCCCCCAGCAGTTTTTCAAAACCAGGGAGGTCATGAGGGGTAGAAATGATGAGAATATCCCTTATTCCTGCAGAAAGCAAAGAGGAAACCGGGTAATAGATCATCGGCTTGTCATACACAGGCATGAGTTGCTTGCTTACGGCGAGGGTAAGAGGGAAAAGTCGGGTGCCAAGTCCACCTGCCAGAATGATTCCTTTCATTTGTCGAAAAATTATTACGCATAGATAGTGAAAAAGGAAGACTTGTCGAAAACTTTGGAAACTTTTTACTTGTTAGTAGTTTCCTAAAGCAAAATATAATACATTTGCGTCCCGAAAAAAGATAGAGAGATTTGAAGTTCCAGGAAATTGATTTAAAACAGCAGATAGTTGATGAGGCCAAGGCCATGTTTATGCGCTTTGGGATCAAAAGTGTGAGCATGGATGATATTGCCGGGAAGATGGGGATATCCAAAAAGACCCTGTATCTCCATTTGGAAAATAAGGCGGAACTCATTAGCCTTATTTTGAATGAAAAACTTGAAGAAGAAATAGCGGTCATGGCGGAGCTAAGGGCCCGGGCTGAAAATGCCATCGAAGAAATTTTGAGCATCTCAGATTTTGTCGTGGCAACATTGAGGGAAATGCCTCCCATGATCATTTATGATTTGCAGAAATATTATCAGGTTACCTGGCGAGGTTTTGACGAAAAATACAAGGCTCATATTTATAAAACCATTTTGGAAAACATCAAATGGGGGGTGGAGCAGGGATATTATCGCCAAGGCCTGAATCCTGATATTATTACCAAATTTTATGTAGGAAAGGCAATGGTCGTGGTGGATGATGAACTGTTTCCGGCAGGTGTCTATGATTGTGATGTGTTGTTTAAAGAGCATATTGAATATCACATTTATGGGATTGCTTCTTCCAAAGGGTTGGCATTTTTTGAAAAGAGAAAGGATCGTAAGACCCATTAATAAAAATTGATTAGGAAAAAATATTAAGACTATGATAAGAAGTATTTTTGTGACGTGTTTGTGGATGGGGCTGCTGTCTGCAACCATGGGACAGGAGGTGCAGACATTCAGCATGAATGATGCCATAAATTACAGCTACGAGCACCACCTCAACATGAAATTAGCTGAAAACAAGATCAGGACAGCCGAAGAACAAAAGGTAGAAACCCGTGCCATCGGATTGCCACAGGTAAATATAGGAGTGGATTACAACCACTTTTTAAAATTACCCACGACACTTATTCCCAAGCAGTTTTTCGACCCCACGGCTCCAGAAGGAGAGTTTGGAGAGGTGAGCTTTGGGACCAAAAATAATCTGACGGCTTCTGCTACCCTGAGTACTTTATTGTTCGACGGTCAGTACCTTACAGCCCTCAAGGCCTCCCAGGTGTTGACTGAATATGCAAGGATTGATTATCAGAATGATAAGGCCCACTTGCGCGATGCGGTCAAAAAAGCCTACCTCCCGCCCTTGCTGATTTCGGAAAATATTATAACCATCCAGGAAAATATCAATGTGCTGGATAAGATGTACCGGGAAACCAACGAAATGTTTAAAGCAGGGTTTGTCGAAAAACTTGATGTTGACAAGCTTTATTTATCCCTTGATAATATGAAGGTGACGCTGGACGATCTTGAAAAAGCGTATAAAACGGCAATCGATGCCCTTAAAATCCAAATGGGGTATCCGCTGGAACAGGAACTTCAGTTATTGGAATCCGTTGAGGCGCTGTCTTCTCCGCTGGTTGATTTTAATGATGATGCAGAGGTTGATTACATGCAACGAACCGACTATGTCCTGCTCGAGGAGACCAAAGAACTGCAAAAACTCAATATTGACCGATACAAAAAAGGATACTGGCCTACGCTCAACGGTTTTATTAATTACCAGCAACAGGTTCAGGGGGATAATTTGTTTGATAATCCGAGTTCGACTCCGGCTTCCATTGCAGGATTACAACTGAAAATACCGATTTTTGACGGATTTTATAAAAAAGCCATGAAGGCCCAGGCTCAGATCAATCTTGAAAATATCGGCCATTCGCAGCAATTGCTGAAAAAAGGAATTGACTTACAAGTAAAAATGGCCCATAGGAATTATAAAAATGCGCTTGAAAAAATTGAATCCCGTCAGCGGAATGTCGATTTGGCCGAAAGGATCTTTGAAGTTTCACAGATCAAATACAAAGAAGGGATGGGGTCGAGTATTGAGATTATCCAGGCAGAGCAAAGCCTTTTCCAGAGTCAGCAAAATTACATCCAGTCGTTATACGATTTTATCATTGCAAAAATTGATTTGGAGATCGCTTACGGCCAGGATTAGGAGTAATGCAGCAATGGTTTGATGCTACAATGATTGAATGAAACAAGGATTTGATATTGAAAGGAGCTACCCAAAGGATCTTGAATCCTTAATACCTTGAATAAAAAATTGTCCATAAATTAATTTATAGAAGAAATGACCATAATTTTTAAACAAATGAAATATTTGATCAGCACACTTTTGGTGGCATTTTTACTGGTTTCCTGTAGCCAGGAACAGGAAGGAAATGTGATTCCTGAAGATATCGCGGCAAAAAAAGCGCTTTTGAAAACCAAACGTGCGGAAGCGAAAGCACTGGCTTCGTTTATCGACTCACTGGACCAGGCTATTTTCCAACAAGACCCATCTTCCAGGCAGGAAGAAAAGGCGTTGGTTAAAACGGCTCCATTGGAAAGAAAAGATTTTTATCACTATGTAGAAGTACAGGGAACCGTTACGGCTGATGATTATGTTGACGTTTCCGCTGAAGTGCCAGGACGTATTTTGTCGCTTAACGTAAAGGAAGGCCAGGCGGTGAGAAAGGGGCAGCTAATTGCTACTATTGATCCGGAGGCGACCAAAAAACAGATCGCTGAACTGGAAACGGGTATTGAACTGGCACAAACGGTTTACGAACGTCAAAAGCGTTTATGGGATCAGCAGATAGGGTCTGAAATTCAGTTCCTTCAAGCCAAAAACAATGTGGACCGCCTGAATAAAAACCTCGAATTGCTCAACCTGCAGCTGAAAAAGACCAATGTTTATGCCCCGGTTTCAGGAGAAGTTCAACGCGTGGTACTCCAGAGCGGAGAACTCGCTTCTCCGGGGATGCCGATCATTATGATGATCAATATGTCTAACCTGAAAGTGGTGGTCGATCTCCCTGAAAAATACCTGACGTCAGTCAAGAAAGGAGAACGTATTGAGGTGCATTTTCCTGCTCTGGATAAGGATCTGACCTTACCGGTAAACCTTATTGGTAATGTGATCAACTCAGGAAACAGGACGTTGCCGATTGAATTGGCCCTGAATGGGGGGAATGCTACGATGATGAAACCCAACCTGCTCGCTCTGGCAAAAATCAATGACCTTACCGTTGACAAAGCTATAACCGTTCCCATCGAACTCGTCCAACAGGAAATTGGCGGGAAAGATTATATCCTGATCGCAGAAAACAACAAAGCGAAAAAAGTTTATGTAAAAACAGGGGAGAGCTACGACGGAAATATTCTGATCAAGGAAGGTCTTGAAGGCAATGAAATCATCATTGTTGAAGGTGCCCGGGGATTGTTGAATGGGGCGGCCATTGAAGCGATCTAAAGGATCCGATTTTTTTAATTGAATAGGTCAGGCTTGCCTCAACAGGCGGTTGAATACTTTATAAAATATTCAAAATGAATAAAATAACTGATAAAATAAAAGAAGGCCTGCGCCAGTTTGGACTGACCACACTGGCAGTGGATAATGCTACCAGCGTCTTCCTTATTACGGGTATGATTGTGATCTTTGGGCTGCGGGCCTACACGACCACGCCCAAAGAGTCTTTTCCCGAAATTTCCTTTCCTACCATTTTCGTGAATACGGTTTATTTCGGAAATTCGGCAGCCGATATCGAGAACCTGGTGACACGACCCATTGAAAAAGAATTGTCTCAAATTTCAGAAATAACGGATTTGACCTCTTCTTCGGTTCAGGATTTTTCGCTGATCGTTGTGGAATTTTCCACCGAAACGAATATTGATGAAGCTATCCGTAAGGTTAAGGATGCGGTGGATAAATCCAAGCAAAATCTTCCTACTGATTTGACCAAGGAGCCGGAGGTCATCGATGTGGATCTTTCGGAATTGCCCATCATGACCGTTAACCTTTCAGGGGATTTTACGAGCGATGAACTGAGAGGGTATGCCGAATTCCTGGAAGATGAAATCGAAGACATTAAAGAAATTGCCAGCGTTGACATAAAAGGGATACAGGATAGAGAGATGTCAATCGAAGTGGATATTCCCAAGATGGAATCCCTGGAGGTGTCTTTTGGAGATATTGAAAATGCTATTAAGTCGGAGAACTTGAATATGTCGGGCGGTGAGCTGGTGGTCAATGATTTCCGTCGCTCTATCCGGGTGGTGGGAGAAGTGAAATCTGCTGAAGAACTCGAAAATATTATCATCAAAAGTGAGAATCAGCTGCCCGTTTACCTGAAAGATATTGCTCAGGTGAAATTCGGTTATGAAGATCAAAAAAGTATTGCCAGGTCGGATAAATTGCCGGTCGTTTCCCTGGACGTGATTAAGGAAAAGGGAGAAAACCTGCTGGATGCTTCCGACAAGATCAAATCTACGGTTATGGCGGCCATGAAAACCGACTTGCCAGCAGACCTCAAAGTACAGTTTTTCAACGATCAGTCGGTTCAGATCCGCAATACGGTTTCCAACCTTGAGAACGGGATCATTTCCGGGGTGATACTGGTGGTATTGATATTGTTGTTCTTCCTGGGATTGCGTAATGCCATGTTTGTGGGAATGGCCATTCCTTTGTCTATGTTGCTGGGGATCATGGTTTTGAGTGCTATCGGTTATACCATGAATATGATTGTGCTGTTCTCCCTCATCCTCGCACTGGGTATGTTGGTGGATAATGCGATTGTGGTCGTTGAAAATATATATCGATATATGCAAAACGGCTATTCGCGGATCGACGCGGCGAAATACGGAACCAGCGAAGTTGCGGTGCCTATTATCGCGTCAACAGCCACCACTTTGGCTGCATTCGTGCCGTTGGCCTTCTGGCCTGGGCTGATGGGAGAGTTTATGGGATATATGCCCGTCACCCTCATTGTAGTGTTGACTTCCTCTCTTTTCGTGGCGCTTGTTGTGAATCCTGTGTTTACTTCCAGGTTTATGAAAATTGATGAAAAACAAACGCCTGAAGTCAAAAAAAGAAAACGTAAAAACAATCTCATTGGTGTGGCAGTTATGTTTGTCATCGCTATTTTAGCCCATTTTGGGGGGGTAATGTGGTTAAGAAATATTCTCGGGATTGTCATCCTGGTAACCTTGTCTAATATTTTCTTTCTCAGGAGTGCGGCCTTTTACTTCCAGGATAAATTGCTGCCGTTGCTTGAAAATGTCTATGACTGGTTCATCCGGTTTGCGTTGAAGGGGATCAATCCGACCCTGACGTTTGTGGGAACTTTTTTACTGATGATCTTCTCTTTTGTGTTGCTTGGGGTATTTCCACCAAAAGTAGAACTTTTTCCAAAGACGGATCCGCTATATGTCAATGCATTTGTGGAATTGCCGGAAGGAATGGATATAGAAGCTACGGATCAGTTGATGCGTGAAATCGAAGATAAAATTGAAGGGGTGATCGGACCTTATTATTCTATTGTGGAGGCGATGTTGGCCCAAATCGGAGAGAATACCTCGGACCCGAACGATGTGCCAACGTTTTCTGCAACACCAAACAAAGCAAGGCTTACCGTTGCTTTTGTTCCCGACCAGGAAAGGAAGGGGATTTCTACGGTCGAAGTAATGGATAAGATTCGTGAGGCGGTGAAGGGGTATCCGGGCGTTCAGATCATCGTGGATCAAAACCAGAACGGACCTCCAACGGGTAAGCCGATCAATATCGAATTGCAGGGTAATGATATCGATGGTTTGGCGACTTTGTCCGGGGATGTGATTGCTTACCTAAACAGCAAAAACGTGCCCGGGGTGGAAAAGCTCAAGGCTGATGTAAAAATAGGAAAGCCTGAACTTATCGTCAATATAGACAGGGAAGCAGCATCTCGTTACGGGGCTTCCACCTATGCCATTGCCAATGTGATCAGAACGGCTGTTTTTGGGAAGGAAATCTCCAAATTCAAATTGGGAGAAGATGATTATCCGATCCAGTTGAGGGTTTCAGAGAAATACAGAAACAACATCGATCAGATACTCAATCAAAAAATTACTTTCCGGAGCCCGTCTAACGGCCGGATCAGCCAGGTACCGATCTCTGCCGTAGCCAGTGTGAGTTATTCGTCCTCTTATAATTCCATCAACCGTAAAGAACAGGATCGATTGATTACGGTGTATTCCAATGTATTGGCTGATGCCAACCCTAACGAGGTGGTCGCGGAACTCAGGAGTTATATGGAAGAATATCCGATGCCAGCTGGGTTTAGTTATAAATTTACCGGTGAGCAGGAGGAAATGGCAGAAGAGATGAGCTTCCTGAGCGGAGCCCTGATGTTGGCGGTTTTTGGGATCTTCCTCATTATCGTGGCACAGTTTAACTCCATTATTTCGCCCTTTATCATCATGATGTCTGTGTTGTTTAGTACCATTGGTGTATTCCTCGGGTACATTACCACAGGAATGAATATCGGAATCGTCATGACCGGTGTAGGGATCATCTCTCTTGCGGGAATCGTGGTAAACAACGCCATCGTTTTAATTGATTACATCAACCTGGTGATCAAACGAAAGGCCCAGGAGCTCGGCCTTGAAGATTCCATGGATTTGAGCCTTGAAGACGTTAAACATGCCATTGTGGAAGGAGGTGCCACCCGACTTCGACCGGTATTGCTCACTGCGATTACAACCGTTTTGGGATTGATTCCTTTGGCGATCGGGTTTAACTTTAACTTCTTCACCTTCATCACGGACCTCGATCCTCAGTATTTTGTCGGTGGAGATAACGCCAAATTCTGGGGAACCATGGCCTGGACGGTGATCTACGGTCTCGTGTTTGCCACCTTCCTTACTTTGGTAGTGGTACCGGCCATGTACTGGCTGGCTTATCGCCTTAAGTTGGGGGTAAAACAGAAATTTAGCAGATAGACTTTTTGAATAGATATAAAAAAGCCGCTATGGATTAACTTTCATAGCGGCTTTTTTTGTCGGTTTTTTGAAAAGGAAAATTATTGACAAGGAACTTAACTAATTGTATCTTTGTTTGCAATACAGAATTATTGAAAATGGAAAATTTTATCATATCAAGGTATTGGCAAATGATAGAACCACTGGAAATAGAGGTTAAGCTAGAGCTTATTGCCAGACTTACAGAAAGTATTAAACATGGTTTTAAAAAATCTGATGAGGAAAAACGAAAACTTCTCGATGAATTGTTTGGCGCCTGGAATGATATAGATCAGGAATTGATCAATGACCTTTACAAAAGTCGGTCAATTTCTGATAAAGAAATTTCATTTGACAGTTAAATATGAGTAATTACCTGCTTGATACAGATATTTGTATTTTCTTTCTTAAAGGCCATCAAAAAGTTAAAGAAAAAATACAAGAGGTTGGAATCGCTAATTGTTATATTTCGGAGATTACTATTGGGGAGCTTTTTTATGGAGCCTTCAATAGCGAGCATAAGGAAAAACATATTAAAGAAGTTTCCAAAATGAATGCTCTATTTGATGTTGTTCCTATTTATAATTCTTTAGAATTATTTGGCCAGGAGAAAGCAAGATTGAAAAAAAGTGGAAAAATCATTCCTGATTTTGATTTGTTGATTGGCGTGGCTGCTGTACAACATGAAATGATCATGGTTACGAATAATCAAAAACATTTATCACGTTTTGAGGGGCTTGAAATTGAAAATTGGGTTGCCTTCTAAGTAGGAAATAAAACCAGGGGGTTACGCATCAAAAAAGCCGCTATGGATTAACTTTCATAGCGGCTTTTTTTGATGCATTCATATCAGCTACCTGTGGATAACAATGGGCTGGACAGCAAGACTACCCGCCTGGATGTAATAAAAACCATTGGGAAAAGAGGAAACATCCAAGTTGACGGAAATCCTGTTTGGGCCGGTAACCTGAACCTTTTCGGCAAAAACGACCTTTCCCTGCACATCCATAAGGGTCAAAGGGATCGATTGTCCGACAAAAAAAGAAGTATGCACCGCTTCGATCGTAACCCCCTGGGTTGCGGGAATTGGATAAGCTTGCCATTTTACGGCGCATGCCTCCTCTGAAATATCTTTAATATCAGTCAGGGTGAATCCCGTTGCATTGTAGAGACTTAAACCGAGATTGTAACTGAGCGCCCAAAGACTGTTTTGGCTGTCCATAAACAGGGTTCCTGTCGTTTGGTCGGGCAGCAGGGAATTTTCTGTCGAAATGAGGTCGATGCTTCCGTCATTGGCCAGATGAACAATGTCTTTATAGGAACCAAAATAGATGCCGGTTTCATTCTCGGTAATGAATCCGTTGTAATAAATATCGTCTGAATCGTCCTCCAGTTCCACCCAGGTCTCCCCATCCAGTCTGTAAACCTGATGTCCGTCGTTGTAATTGGTGACGATCCAGGGGGTGTTGTTTTTGTCAAAATAAATGCTCTGAACCCTTGTGTATTCTGTCAGGATAATGGAGTTGACATTGATCTGGTCATACGAACCGTCCTGGTTGATGCGAAATAAGTGCCCTTCCGAATCAGCGACCCATACATTGTCGTTTTGATCCACCTCAATGTCGATCAGGTAGGTTTCCCAGGGAATGTCGCCGGCGTCGTAAACCGTCCAGGTATCCCCATCGAGTTTGGCGAGCATGCCTCCCGGAACCACCATCCATTTGCGGTCATTCTGGTCGATTTCCATTTTATAACAACTGGCGAACGGAACGGAGGGGTCGGTTTGACTGTTGAAGATCTCCCATTCGGCTCCGTCGAAATGGAACAGACCATAGGTGGTGCTGATCCACATTTCATTCTGACTGTCAAATACAATTCCGTACACCGAAATGTTGACGCTTACCTCCGGCAATTCAACAGTGCTCCAGCCCTGGATGTAGTCGTAGGACAAAATGTTGTTGTAATCGTTGATCATGAAAATGGTCCCGTTTTTGTCCTCGGTGATGAAACTAACTGTGTTGGTTCTCAATGGCGTATCTCCCAGTATACCGGAACGGATTTCCCCGGTTCTATTGGTATAAAAACCAGCCTTGCTGCTCGCCCACATATTATTTTCGTTGTCAAACAGCAGGCTCTGGATATCGATCCCGCCCTGGTCTGTAATATCGTTGGCGGTAACAGTCATGGACTCGTTTTCGTATTTGTAAATGCCGCCGTATTGGTAATAAAAATAAGGTTTGCCTTCCTGGTCGGAGGAAATTCCGTTAAGGAGGCTGTTTGGCAGTGAATCCTGGGGCAGGAAATGCCAGCCTTCGTTAACATCGTACCAGGCGATATGAAGACTAAAAGTGCTGTACCAAAGCTTTCCGCCGCCATAGCACAATCGTGGATCACCATAGGCGAAAAGATTGAAATCCCCATCCGAAAGGTTAGTGAACGCTCCTTCGCTGTAACGGTACAATTCAAAACTGGAAAAATACAGGTTATTGGCTTCATCGGTTTCAATGGCCCATACATCCTGGAAAGTATTATCGAGTTCCGGGGTGTTGTTGTAGTTGATGATCTCAAAGACTTCCCCATCGTATTTTACAACTCCGTAATTGGTTCCTATCCAGAGGTTGCCTTCCTGGTCCGCCTTCATACAATACAATCTTGGCATTTCATTGACCTGTAATTGTGATTCGTCAATGGGAATCTGAACCGTGGTCCAGTCGTCGCCTTCGATTTGTAAAAGGATGAGATCATAGGTGCCGATCCATTTGGTGTCCCCGATTTTTACGATGGCTTTCACATCCTCGGAAGGGATCCCGGAATTGTATTTGTTGTAAAAAGTTTGTTCCATGGTCTCTTTGTTGAGAACCACCAGTCCGTGTTCGGTTCCATACCACAGTTCATCACCGTCTTCCAGCACAGTATTCACTTTTTGGGTGGATTGAAAAAATTTCCAGTTTTCGGGATCGGCCAGTTGAGCAAATGAATTAAAGGTGCTCAAAACGGCTAAAAGTAGTAAAGTGTAATATTTCATACCTGTGAATTTCATAATTTTTATCATGGGGAAAGCGTGTTTTTGAATGAATAACGGTTCAAAAGTAAGCCCACGACAAAATTGTTCAAAATGAAAGATATTTTATTATTTTGTTTCTAAAATTAATTTTTTAACAAAAAATCCTTATTTTACAATAAATATGTCATTTATAAATTAAGTTTCTATTATCCAATGAAACCACCTTCTTCGTTTTTATTTGATCTGATAAAATCGCTGACGAAGTCCGAAAAGCGTTATTTGAAACTCGGACTGTCCGGCACACAGGCCGAACATGTAAAATTGTTTGATGCAATAGTCCGGCAGGAACATTATGACGAGGAGATTTTGAAGGCGGAATACGGTGGCAATGCTTTTGTTCAAAACCTGCCCGTATACAAAAACTACCTGTACCGGTTTATTTTAAATCGCCTGTCACAATACCATCAAAAAAGTGAGTCGGCGGAAATATTCGAAAAAGTAAGATTTGCGGAAATTCTCACCGAAAAAAAATTGACGCATCAGGCCAAAAGACAGTTGGCGGCAGCGGAGAAGCTGGCTGAAAAATACCAACTGCCGGGTATGTTGCTGCTTGTATCCAATGCCCAACAACTACTGCTCACCCAGAGTAGTCAATCTGTTTTTAAAGAAGTGCAACCGCTTTACAGGATACAAAAAGAAGCCCTGAAAGCACTGGAGGCGAGCAATGAATATAACCGATTATTCAGTGAAATATCCGACCTGCAGATCCGGATGCAAAAAGCAGGAAAACCGGAAGAGTTCAATACCCTGGAAGCCTGGCGGAATCACCCTCTTTTAAAAGAACCTCCCCAAAATCTGCCTGTCCAGAACAAAATTCTTTATTTTAAATCCATTGCCATTTATCACTTTACCCGCGATGAGCCATTGGAAGCGAGCCGTTACAATAAAAGAATACTGGATCTTTTGGAACAGGAAGTTGAGTTCAATAAGCGACACCCGGAGCAATACCTCAGCACGCTCAATAATTTTATCATCGACCAGCTGACCTTGAAAAATATTCCGGCATTTGAAGAAGGTCTGCGGCGCCTGGAGCAATTGCCGGACAATCCGGCTTTTGTCAAGGTGAAAAACATAAAAGCCCGGATATTCCACCAGCGGTACCTGTTGTTTTTTAATTATTGTTATTCTGACAGGGCCTACTCCAAAGCTATGGAGGTTATGGCGGATTTTCAGAAAGAGTTGCGTCAATTCGAAGGCCAGCTCAAACTGCATCAGCGATTTACGCTGGATTACCTGGCCGCTGTTTTGTGTTTTGGTGCCCGTCGTTTCAGGGAGGCCCAGGAATGGCTGTTGCCTATCCTACAGGAATCCAGGGAAGAGGTCGTGTTGGAAATATTCCGCTATGCGAGGATACTCAACCTGCTGATCCATTTTGAGCTGGAGCATTACGAATTCATCCACTCCCTTTTACCGGCTACGAGCAGGGCTATTGCCAAAAAGGGTGCAATTGTCCGCTCGGAGAGTATGTTATTGAGATTTCTCAGACGATCGCTGTCAGTTCCCGGACGAAAGGAAAAAGAACAGCTGGTCATAGAGCTCAGTAAGGAATTGTCTGACCTTCAGACACAGCCCGGGGAGCAGCGATTGTTTAACTATATCCCTGTTTTAGAGTGGCTGGAAGGTCATTCTAAAACAGGGTTCCATCATTAGGTTCGGCTCAAGTGTTTTTGTTAAAGGTCCTGAGATTTTACAGCTACTTCTTTCGCCACTGTTCTGCCCGGAACCGGTACGACAATTTCACCAGAAAAACGTCCCGGCCCCTGCTTTTGAACAGATCCCTTAAATCATTGCCCAGGTCAAAAGTACCATCGGATACATCATCTGTTTTGCCTTGAGACCATACGAGGAACAAAACCGACCCCGGAACATATTCCCATCTCAATACCATATTGGAACGGAATTGGCGGAAGTTAAAATCCGGTTTGTCGAAGAAGTAATGATAACTTCCGGGCTGCTCATTGATCTCGTACACTTCGTTATTTTCGTGAAAACTGATCTCATTATTAAAATAGGTGTGAAAGCGGTTGTCGGTCATTGTTGCACGTGGATCGGTAATGTACTTATAATCGTAATACTTGCCGCCGCTTACGAATGGCGAACCGTAGTACTGGATGCTCAGGTCAGGGGTGATGCTGTAATTGACCTCAATAGTGACGTTGAACGTTTTTTGGTCAATGGTGCCGAACAGGTAACGGTCCTCTTCCCCGGGAGTGGTATGATCTACGTATTGCAATTGATTTTGTGAAATGGAATACTCCGGCTGGATGCCGATGGAAAGGCTGTTGATCGGGCGATAACTGACCTCTCCGAAAACACCCGTATTTTTGGATAAGTTTTCGTCCTGCCAGTTGGTGTACAAACCTGCTTCCAAAACCAGTTTTTTCCTGGAGTTGGTATTCACACTCGCCCAGATGTTCCAGTTGCCGTTTTCTATGATGGATGGCCCTCCCCGCAAATTGGTATTGGAAACACCCTCGCCTTCGCGGTTGATGCCGAAGCCCAATGACCAGAAATTCTTGAATTGGGTATTAAAATTGATATTCCCGCCATTGAAAAGATTATTGGCGCCAAAATCAAAACCAGACCACTGGTTGGCATTGACGCCCATCCACCGGAATATGGAAAACGGCTTGTTGATCTGGTAACCTACCCAGAGAAACTGGAATACATTGTCACCGGATCGCATATACCCCACATCATTGAGCTCCAGGCCGGGTGAACGCCAGGTGGCATTGAATAAAAACCGCAGTCCGCTGTTGGTCAGCTTACCAACGAGGAAAGTTCCTCCATGCCCGGCAAGGGAAGTCCTTTCAGGATCATAAGTCAGGTAATCGGCATCGGGACGTTGATAAAAGCGCCGGGAGGATTCCTGCAGTTCCCGGATCGCCCATGGATCTCCCTTAACCTGGCTGGCGGCAAGGCTTGCAGAAATAAAATACGTCCGGTTTTTGAAATACTGGGTAAAGTCAATCCCTCCGGTGAGGGCCGATTTGGGCAAAAAAAGCAGATCTTCGTCCTGGATGTCCCGGTAGGTGGAAGTGACCATTCCTCCGATAAGGGTATTCCCTTTGTTGATGTCTTTCTGAACCCTCGCCACGAAATAGTTAGACAAGGGTTCCACGGATACTTCCCTGCGTTCGCCGTTGTTGTCAATGATGGCTTTTTCTCTGTTGGTCACACTTTCGATGACCCCGATGGACCATCCTTTTTGGGTTTTTCCTGTTAGTTTGAAAGCGCCAAGGATATTGGTGTTGTTAGGGTATTTTATAAATTCGTTGTCGGCCAGGTCGGGGTCACCATGGGGTGTTCTGCCAATACGGCGGGAGTAAAAAAGGTTATCCTGTGACCAGGGGCTGTCGCCGGGGGTGAGCTGGAAATGGGTGATGTTATTGCCCTCGATGAAAAAGGGGCGCCTTTCCCGGAAGAAGATCTCAAAAGCGGAGAGATTCACCTGGGAAGGGTCGGCTTCCACCTGCCCAAAGTCGGGATTGATGGTGAAGTCGAGGATCAGGTCATTGGTAATGCCGATTTTGCCATCCACACCAATATTTCCCTTCAGGTCCGTGCCGTCTTCAAAAGGGTTGCCTTCTTCAGGCTCATAAAATTCGGTGCTTCCCACCATAAAGGGGGCGATCTCTACCTGTTTCATGGGTTTGATGTTTTCAATGCCATCCATTTCACCATAACGGCTTACCCATCCGGCAGCATCTCTCGGAATGTGTTTCCATAAACTCCATTCGTCTTTGCGGAAGATATTTCTGCCTACTTCAAGCCCCCAGGTTTGTTGTTCCTTATCGCTGAAGCGGAGCTGGCTCAACGGGATCATCATTTCAGCGTTCCAGCCCTCAGCATGGATGCTGGTTTTGACCAGCCAGATAGGATCCCAGGTGTCATCGTAGTCGTCACCATTATCGTTGCGCACGAAGCCGTCGTTTTTTACCCCGGCGGCATTTACGGAGAAGGCAAAAGCGGTTCTTTTGTCGTAATAACTGTCGAAATGCACCACGACCATGTCTCCCTGTTCTTCATCACGGCGGGTGAGGCGGCTTTCGATCTTCCCCGGTTCTGTATCATAGGCTTTGATGGCGACGTAAATGTTTACATCGTCATAGAGAATGGCGAACTCCGTTTTTTGGGAGGGCGGCACTGCATTTTCGGGATCGTACTGGATGAAATCCCCTTCCCAGCTGGCATTTTGCCAGGCTTCGTCATCAAACATCCCGTTTATTTTGGGCGGTGAATCCGTTCTTTTGGTGGTATAGGTTTTGGCGTAGGAATCTTCGTTCATTCCATTTGAAGATTGTGCAAATAAAAAGGAACAGAACAATAAAAATACGATTGTTGTGAATAGTCGGGTAGGCATATTAATAAAATTTAGTCCAATAGTAGTAAGGCCAGCGGCAGGATGATTTTTATGTAATTTGATGGCGAAACAACTGGTTGTACGCTAAAACGACGAATTATTTATATCAAAGTTGCAATAATTGAGATAAATTAGGATTTTACGGCAAATAGTATTTTATCCGGACCGATGTTGGGCATTCAAGTAGGTTGGGGAGCTTTTAAGCATCCTGGTTGTCAGATTCCGGCACAGCGGTCTCGCCCTCCGGATTTTCCTTTGGTTCGGATACGGTTTCAGCATCAGGATCGGGTATCGATTCTATGAGCCAGAAGTTGTTGAAGCCTTCCCCCACGATCATGGAGACGGCCTCGGAATTCAATAATTCGAGCAGGGACAGGAAGGTGATGATGGCATGGATGCGGTTTCTACATGCCCCGAAAATGTTTTTAAAATTGGCTTTTTTTCCGTTTTTTACCTTAGAAAGAATCATCGTCTGTTGGTCCTCAATGGTATAGTCAAAGCGGATGATCTGGTGGACCGTTCTCGGGTGCGTGTCATCAAACCGTTGCACGACCCGCTCAAATGCTTTTAGTAATTTAAAGAGGTTGAGTGATTCCAGTTCAGAATCCACCAGCGCCTTCGTGGCGATGCTTTTGAGTTCCCTGGAGACGTTGCCTCTTATGGTTTGTTTGGAGCGGGCCTCTTCCAGTTGGCGCATTTCATCCAGTACGCTTTTGTAGCGTTTGTACTCCAGCAGCCTCATAATGAGTTCTTCCCTCGGGTCGATTTCGTTGCCCTCATCGTCCACTGGTTTGCGGGGGATCAGCATCTTGGCTTTGATCCGGCAAAGGGTGGCTGCAACGAGAATGAACTCACTGGCCAGGTCGATATTCATGCGTTCCATGTGGCGGATATACTCCAGGAAGTCATCCGTTACTTTGGCAATGGGAATATCCTGGATATCGAGCTCATCACGTTCGATAAAAAATAGCAGCAGGTCGAAGGGGCCTTCAAATTGCGGCAGCTTTATGGTATAGGAAGTATCCATTGAGGGCAAAGATAGATTTTATAAAATTTAAAATTTAAAATAATAAATTTAAAATTTAAAAGTAAGGGGGGGGAAGTGACCCTTGCGACCTTGCGAAACCCTTCGCGCTCCTTGCGTAAAAAAAATAAAATTTTGATCTATTCCTATTCTTCCGGATAAATTTCAAACCTCCGAATCAACAACAACAGAATTGAAAATTCCCCCCATTCTTATTACATTTACAGCAAAACAAAACATTGCTGCTCCATGAAAGGAAAGCTCTACCTTTTTCCTGTTCCTTTGGGCGAAGACGACAACGCCCTTCATACCATCCTGCCCTATGCCATGGAAATCATGCACCGGCTGGATTTTTTTATTGCAGAACGTGCCAGGACGGCACGCCGCTTTATCAAGCGTACCGGACCGCAACGACCCATCAGTGACCTGACGGTCTTTGAGCTCGATAAACACGATCCTGCCAAAGGACTTGCCGAATTTATGAAGCCTGCATTGGAAGGCAATGACATCGGGTTGCTCTCCGAGGCAGGCTGCCCCGGCGTGGCGGATCCCGGCGCACGGGTGGTGAAAATGGCACATGAAAAAGGCATCCAGGTGGTGCCGCTGGTAGGACCTTCTTCGCTTTTGCTGGCCCTCATGGCTTCGGGGATGAACGGTCAATCCTTTTGCTTCCACGGTTACCTGCCCAATAAAGGCAACGAACTATCCCGTGAGCTCAAACGGCTGGAAACGATATCCGCCAAGTTCAATCAAACCCAGCTGTTTATCGAAACACCTTACAGAAATGCGGCTATGATGGATGCTTTGCTTAATACGCTAGGGGCAGCGACCCACCTGGCCGTCGCGGTCAACCTGACCCTGCCGGAAGAACAGATCCTGTCGATGACCGTCGCCGAATGGCAAAAAATGAAATTGCCCGACTGGCATAAACAACCGGCTGTTTTTCTTCTGTACGCAGGAAAGTTGTAGGAGAAGGATATTTTATAGAGTTTTCTTATTTTTGAAAACAAAAGTTTATATTCACAAAGCGAGCCTCTCAAAAAAAACAAGCAGGATCATTCAGTTGGTTCGGCACCTAAATAAATTAATCAACCTGAACCCTGATGTCTGATCAAAAAATTTACAGCATTGGTTTAACCATGGCCGGAGCCGTTTCCGCGGGCGCTTATACTGCGGGCGTCCTCGATTATCTGCTGGAGGTGCTCGACAATTGGGAAAAAGCCAAAATCAATGGTGAAAAGGACGTGCCCGGCGATTACAAAGTGCAGATCGAGGTCATGAGCGGGGCCTCTGCCGGATCCATTGCGGCCGGATTGACAACATTTTCCCTGATGGAAATGGCTAACCCGAAAAACAAAGGAAATGATGACTGTCGAAATTTTATGCTTTATGATACCTGGGTAAACCAGATAGATGACGGGGAGGCGAATAATACCATAGAGAAGTTACTCGATGTTTCAGATATTTCCAGAGGTCAGCCTGTTAATTCCTTGTTCAATAGCCGGGTGATTGACCAAATTGCTCAAAAATCCGTTGACAAAACGCCTTCAGGAACAGCTTTCCCAGGATATGTAGGAAAGGATATGGATGTGATCATGACGGTAACCAACCTGAACGGGTTGGATTTTCATGTAGATTTTGAATCTTACCAGGGTACCATTCCTTCTCGTATGACCATGCACAATGGCTTTTTCCGTTTCAGGTTTGACACGAAGGACGAGGAGGCCAATGCTTCTTACCTGAACCTCGATCTGAGCAAAAGAATACACCGACAGGCATTCGCCAATTCGGCCAAGGCTTCTTCTGCATTCCCACTCGGCTTTAAAGCTCGTCGAATGACATTGAATAGCAAATTCGTTAAACAATATGCCAATTCGGTTTTTCCGGAAAAATTTCGATCAAATATTAAAGTGGATGATTCAGTGAACCAGGCCAGGACTTACGATTTTGTTGCGGTTGACGGTGGGATGGTCAATAATGAGCCCTTTGGATTTGCCTACCGAAACATTAAGGAAAAGCTGGCTCAAAGACCACCGGACAGTCAGAATGATTTTGCTATTTTGATGATCGATCCTTTTCCCAGTCCACCCGTTAAGCGCAGCGAACAGGACAACCGAACGGATCTGTTGAGCATCATTCCCAAGCTTATCGCTACACTGCAGAATCAGGTGCTTTTCCGGCAGGAAGACCTGTTGGATGCTTTGTCTGACATCAGTACCAGCCGTTTTTTAATTGATCCGGTCAGGTGGCAAAACGGAAAAATCGCCCGCCATCCTATTGCTTGTGGTGCTTTGGGAGGGATGGCCGGGTTTTTTGATAAAGCTTTCAGGCAGCACGATTTTGAGTTGGGCCGAAAAAATGCCCAGGAATTTTTGCACTATAATTTTGCTGAGCGCGAAGACATCAATCATTTTATCCACGATGGGTGGACAGAAGAGATGAAAAACAGGTTCAGGTTTTTCAAAAAAGACAAAAAGGGCAACCGGATTGCTTTCCTGCCCATCCTGCCCGATGTCAATTTGTTGAATGCCGAGCAAAAAATATTTAAAGTGCCTCCGAAACCCTTGCCGGAATTTCCCCGCTTTGATCCCGATAGATTTAACACCATCACGCCATTGATTAAAAAACGATTGAAAAAAATCATTGAGATATTGGTGCACAATCGGCTGAAAAAAGGTTTCGGCAACGGGGTTATTTTCCGCACGATTTTTTTTGTTTTCAGGTTCATCGGCCCACAAATTCTCGCAGGAAGAGTGACCAGGATCATAGAGGATGAGATCAGGAAGGAGTTTGTTGCCTATGGGCTTTTAGGTGAATAACAAGTTCTCTTTTTAAATTGATTTTATATACCATTGTCTGCCAAATAAACAATTATTATGAAACTTTTTAAAACCATCGCACTGGGGTTGTGCTGCGCTGTTGTTTTATTTAACTGCAAAAATAAAGAGGCAGCTCCGCTTCAAAAATATGTGATCCTGGTATCGGACCCCGGGGCATTTTCGGAGAATGAAGCAGGGAAGATTATAGTTGAATATTATAAAGCCATTACGGGATCGGACATCGAATTCAAGACAGTTGCCGGCCCGGAAGAAAAATCCATAAGCATTGGTCGTACCATGGTGCCGGCTGATCTTCAGTACAGGTTAGCCGATCTTCAGGAAGATGGGTTTATCATCGACATTGAAGATGGGAATGTGACCATCGCCGGGAACAATGCGAAAGCCGACCTTTACGGTGCCTGCACTTTTCTGGAAGATTACCTCGGTTGTGTCAAATTATCGAGTACGGAAGATTATATTCCCAAACAGAAAAGCCTGAGCCTTACTGACGGATTCAAAAAATACGAACCGGCCTTTGATTTCAGGAGAACCCTTTTTCCCGGTCAACATGACGAAAGGTACAGGGCCTGGTACAAACTCGAAGAACTCGACGACTGGGGCATGTTTGTACACACCTTCAATAAACTGATCTCTCCGGAAGTCTATTTTGAAAAACACCCGGAGTATTTTTCTCTGATCAGTGGTCGCAGACTGAAAGATGCCCAGTTGTGTCTGAGTAATCCCGAAGTCATCCAGGTGCTCATTCGCAACCTGGGGAAGGAAATAGCGATGCACCCTGAAAAAAAATACTGGTCCGTTTCCCAGAATGACGCCATCAACTATTGTGAATGCGATCAGTGTTTCGCTCTTTATGAAAAATACGGCTCTATCTCGGGGGCCTATATCCAAATGGCCAATGACATCGCAGCGGCATTTCCCGACAAGCAAATTTCTACCCTTGCTTACCAATTCACCCGATCGGCACCTGTAAACATCAAACCCCTGCCGAATGTGAATATCATGTTCTGCTCTATTGAATGCAACCGCTCCATGCCCCTTACGGAAGATAAAAGAAGTGCTGAATTTGTAAAAGATATGCGGGACTGGAGTGCCTTGACGGATAACATTTTCGTATGGGATTACGTCGTGCAGTTCAAAAATTACCTCACCCCGTTTCCGAATTTTCATGTATTGCAACCGAATATTCAGTTTTTCAAAGCCAATAAAGTTAATATGATGTTCCAGCAGGGGAGCAACAGCAACTGGTCTGACCTGGCAGAACTGAAACAGTACCTGATTGCGAAATTGTTATGGAACCCGGAGGCCGATGTGGCTGCGCTGGTAAATCATTTTATCGATCTCTATTATGGTCCGGCAGCAAAATATGTGCTCGGATATTATCACCTTATGGAGCAGGAAATCAAGGCCCATGCAGAAGAGGAATGGCTTGATATTTATGGGTTCCCCATGAACTATACCGATTCTTACCTGACACCTGAATTGCTCGAAAAATATAAATCATTCATGGATCAGGCCGAAGCCGCCGTGAAGAAAGATCCTCAATACCTGGAACGTGTACAAAGGACGAGACTCCCGGTGGACTTTGCCTATATCGATGTAGCCCTGAACGGCGGATTTAAAGACTTTTCCATCACAGAACAGACGGTTGAAGGCCTGGCAGCTCGTCCTGAAATGATGACCTTATTGAATAAAATCGTCACCAATTCTCAAAAACAGGACAACATCCGGATCAATGAACGCAACTTCACCACGGCGGCTTATAAGGAATATGTGTTGAATAAATTACAGCGCATGACGATCCGTAATCTTCTCGATGGAGCTACCCTGGAACTAAAAACGCCATTCAGCGAAATTTACCCCGTAGGAGGAGCAAAAGCCTTGAATGACGGCCGTCTCGGCGACCTGGATTTTCACAACAACTGGCTGGGTTTTGAAGGGAATGACATGGTGCTGGAGATGGATATGGGCGAAGAAAAGACTTTCTCGAGGGTGTATATGAATTTTTTGAAGGACGTCAATTCCTGGGTATTCCTGCCCGTCAATGTAGTGGTAGAAGTTTCCGATGATGGGAAAACCTACCGCCCTGTAGCGAACATAAAAGGCGACACGGAAGATCAAAACTACCTGGTCAGGAGCATTCCTTTTGATTTTAGTTTTGGCAAGGAAACCGCACGCTACCTCAGGATCACGGCCGAGTCATTGAAAACATGCCCCGACTGGCATCGCGGGTTCGGCAAGCCTTCGTGGATTTTTGTGGATGAAATTGTTTTGACGGAGTAAGCGTAAGTTTTGTTCGGTATTTTGGATGTATTGTGTTGAATTTCAGAAAAAAGGAACTGAAAATTTCCACATTTCGGTTTTTTTTTTTTTACATTTGAAAAAAGGAACAAATTTTATTATTTAAATTAAATTTTTTTCGAAATTTTCTCAAAGCAGAGCATACCAAAAAAATCAAAGGAAACTTTATAACCATTCTAACGAACCTTATAAAGGTTTTCTTTCCAAATACAAGAAGTGCATAAAAAAGGCAGGTAAATTTATTCATAACCTTTAAGGAGTATGATGCGCTGTGCATTGTCTTACTATATGGGGGTTACACAAATAACCGAACTACTTAAGGGATATTTTTTACACAGTACAGCAGATAATTTAAGCACTGACATCACCGCAAAATCCGCCTCCTTTAGGCGGTAAATGACTTGTTTATTTAAATGAAAAATCGGGGAAAGAGCTGGCACTCTTTACCCCGAAGTGAATTAGTTAAAAACTTAAAACTTTTAAAATTATGAAAAAATTGGCAATTTCCGCTAATCGACCTCTGCTTTCGGTTTTTAAACATGTTTTGTTCTTCATTTTGCTTTTCTCTGGTAGATTCATAAACGCTCAGGAACCTGAGCCGGCTACTCAAATCCCTTCAGAAGAAATGGAGTGTTTTACGCAAGACCCGACTCAGGACCCAAAACAGGTTCCTTGCAATGATTTGATTTTTAATCTTCCTGAGGTCGGCTGTGATGACTTTTCGAAGTACGCCCCGATTGTTCCGGAATACACTCCTTTGAGAAATGTTCGCCTGGTTGTTCATGTAATTCAGCGGGATGCCGGATTACCTGCCAGAAATTTTCAAAATACACCGGAGCACATTGCCATAATAGATGAAGTAATTGAACAACTAAACTGGATGTATTCTGAATTGATCCCGCTGTCCCAACAAGTAGGCGGGTGTCCGTCAGATCTGGTTGTTGATTCACGTGTCAGGTTTATCAGGGATTCTCCTGTTTTATTTCACCAGGACAGTGATTTTTGGGATCAGGCAACTGCTCAAAACTGTAACGTGTACGATTTTTGGGTAACCCATAATCCTGATGGTGATTTCCCGCCAGGCTCTGAATTGATAGATAATGCCATTCACCTTTTCATTGAAGGGGTAACATTTAACCAGAATGTTGAAATTCATAAATTCAGAGGGTATTCAGCTGGAATACCGGTAGATGAAGAGAAATTTGTGGTTATTTCCAATGTTTTTTACAGCTATTTTGAAGCGCCGGATCCTGACCCGCTTTATGCGTTGGGAGAAAGCACAAAACTGCTGGCACACGAATTGGGTCATGCATTGGGATTATTCCATCATACTCAGGATAATGGTCATTGCTGTGATACCTGGAATTTTGGGAATACCAACAATATGATGGATGGATGGCCTGATTACACAAGAGCTTTATCCCGTTGTCAATTAGCAAGAATAAATTATTTCCTGGAAGGAAAATGTGGAGCCAACGGAGATTGTACAGATCTTTATAAAGCAGTAATCACTGACTATTGTAACAAGGATGAAAGTTATGATATTATTATCACAAATGATGCCGGAATAAATGGTGACGGTCAGGTGGTCTGGGATGTAGATAAAAAACTGACTACTGACGTCATTGTAAAAACAGGGGCCCAATTGACGATAAGATGCAGAATAGGTCTGCCTACGGATGCCAATATTATTGTGGAACGGGGAGCCCGACTTTTTGTCGATGGCGGTACCATCACCCACAATAAAACCATGTGGGATAAATGTGACGAAGGCCAATGGGGAAGAATTTATGTTATGGGCAACGATGCTGATCTTCATTACCCGGGGATGGAGAGTGAAACTTACCCCTTGTTTCCGAATGGCCCGGGGTTTGTAATTTTAAAAGAAGCTACCCTTGAATACGCCCGCCATGCCATATCCACCCGCTCGCCCTGGACGGATAATTACGCCTATCACGGCGGGTTTGTTTATGCCGAAAAATCATATTTTTACAACAACTACCGCAGCGCCGAATTCAGAAAATACGATTTTCAAAATTACAGCGCTTTTATTGGCTGTACTTTTGAAAACGATGATGGAACGGCCAACTATGGTATTTCCAACTGGGCAACCAAAGGTATTCGTGTGCATGATTGTGCCTTCAAAAGACTGAACAAATACGGGGTATTGACTTTTAATGCGAGTATGGATATTACCGGTAGCGATTTTTCAGGTATTGAACATGCCATAGATTGCTCCAATACACTTGGCGAGACTCATTCTGTAAATATCGGCCATGAAAACGATCCTGCTTTAAGAAATGAATTCTCCAACAATATAGTAGGCGTGTATGGATCAACCATAAACAGAATATTTGTTCTGGGAAATGTATTTCTTGACAATGTTTTTGGGGTTTGTGTTAATGGACTAAGTGGTTATGCAATAACAAATAATAAATTTTTCAACTCTTCGGCAGCTATCGATCTGGAACAAACAGGCGGAATTTTGTTCGATAAATCTATTGATTGTAATATTTATGGGGATGACTTCTTTGGCATCAACGCCCGGGGAGATAATACCAATATGTTTTTTACCCGACAGGAATTTGACAATACCTATGATGTGCATTATTCGAATTTCTTTGGAATATCCGGCAGTTTTTCTGATCAGCAATCTTCCAATCAGTTGTTACCGGCTGTATGGAATTATTTCACCCAGGCCGGTTTTAATATATTTCATATCAATTCGACCGGAAATACTGATTTTTTTAAATATCACCACCCAGATCCAAGCATTGACCCTGATCCAAGCATTATTCCCAAATGTGATATCAACAGCACCTGCAATGTCGCTAATAATTTTGAGAATCAATCAGATCAAGGAGAATCTTCAGCGTGCGGAAATACCCAATTACCCCCGGGCGGTCCGATCACCAAAGAAAGGTTACTGGAAATAAAAACTCAAATAGCAGCATTGCAAGGTGTGCCTGGAAGTGAGGAAATCCTTGCAACTATGGAAGCGGAAAAGGATCGGGTTTTTTGGGGACTGGTTCATCAATACCAGGAACAGGGAGATCACGCGGAAGTGGAAAGTTTACTGGTTTCCGAAGAAAATATTGATACCAAACGATATTTGATCGGGTTTAAACAGGAAACCGGGGCACTGACCGAAGCCGGAACTTTGATCGCCAATTATCCTTTACAAAACAGCAATGATAACGCTTTTGTGACCATTGCATTACTGAACCTCGACCGAAAAATCCAGGAAGGCGATTATGTTTTAACGGAAACGGACGAAGAAAAACTACGTACTATCGCTGATGGAGAAACACCGGAATCTTTTTATGCCAAAGGTCTGTTGACATTTTTAAAAGGAGAATTGTTCAACCCGGAACTGCCTGATTTTACCCAAAATATGAGCATGCCGGTAAACGGGCCTAAAGCATTAATGAGAGAAAATAATGTTGAAAGAATTTCTTCCTCTTCCCAATCTGAATTCCAGGAACTGAGGATTTATCCCAACCCGGCCCGGGAAACCATCACTTTTGATTGGCAACCAGCCGACAATGAGAGAGGTTTTGTATTGACAGTCTATAACGGATGGGGAAAATTGGTTTATAGTATCCCTAATCCGCATACTCCGGTTACCCTTGACACAAGAAAACTTGGAAAAGGCTTGTTTGTCGCCGTTTTGGAACAATATAACAAACAAATACAAAGTCGAAAATTCATTATAGTGGAATAGAAAAACAATGGTACTCCTTTGATTTTTCAAGGGAGTACCTATTTATAAAAGGTGATTAAAAATCCGGATATCATGTTTAAGAATATACTTTTTGTTGTTTTATTTTTTTCTTTAACATTTTTGAGTGCCCAAACTCCAATCTGGCAACAATCCTATGAATTGGAACCGGGGTTAGAAAATGATGATGATTCAAGGGGTGTTATTTCTGACAGTACCGGGATATATCTGATAACCCAAACCTGGTGTGAAGAAAGTCCTTGTGTCGGAATCATAAAACTCAATCCAGAGGATGGAGAGGTGATTTTCAGAAAAAAGTACACCTATATTCCTCCCGTAACGTCAATGTTTTCGGGAGTCGAAAGATGTTTAATAAAAACGATGGATGGAAACTATCTGCTGGCAGGCATTCTTTATATCGATTATGAACAATCCCTTTTTTTATTAAAATTTGATACCAACGGTGATAGTATATGGTTTAAAAGCTATGTAGGAGAATCAAAAGATGTACCAAATGCCATTATTGAATCTCCTGAAGGAGATCTTTTTTTGCATAGCGACGGTTTTAATAACGATGGCATTACAGAAATTGACATTACCAAATTGGATAGTGAGGGCAATATTATTTGGGAAAAACAGCATGACTTTTCTGATATTATGTTTAATCCTGCTCATGGTGGTATAGCCTTAACCGAAGACCAGGAAATCATGTTATATTTTTCAGGGTATGCTATTGAGCCTACAGATAACAGCCGTTATGCCCACCTCGCCAAGTTTGATGAGGAGGGAAACTTATTATGGGTGGACCGCCTTTATCAGGAACAATTCCTTTATGGTGAAGTACTCAAAAGGTTACCGGACGGAAATTTTGCCGGCTCCGTAATGATAGACTCTTTCATTGCAGAGCCAATTGCTATTAACAACCTGCCCATGATCACCAAATTTGATAATGATGGCAATATTCTGTGGGAGTTTATTCCACCGAGCATTGGACGTCAATATCTGTTATCGATGTCCGTAACCGGAGATGGTAGTATCCTTGCCTATGGACAAATGTGGAATCCCGAAAATTTTCCTGAAAATTACCAGGGCTGGATTGCCAAAATATCATCAGACGGGGAATTGCTCTGGCAGCGTGGATATTTTCTCGATGAAATGCCTGCTGCCTTTTTTAAGTTTCGGGACGTGGATGAATGTCCGGATGGCAGCCTGGTAGCAGTTGGCACTACTGAAATTGTGGAAACGTCCAATTACAATGCCTGGGTAGTAAAATTAGATAGTGAAGGTTGTTTTGATGCGGATGATTGCACCGGATATAACAATCTTATTGTCGGGACAGAAGAAATTACTTTACCGGAATCTGATAATATCATCCTCGCGCCAAACCCCACCTCCGACAAACAATTCCACCTCCTCGCAGAAACCCTGCCGCCCAATGCTGAAATCCGCCTGTACAGCTCCCTGGGGCAACTGCTGTTTACAGAAAAATGGATCCAAAGTGAGCAGGTATTTTCACTACCAAATGGAGGTTTGTTTTATGTGGTGGTCTTTTCAGAGGGCAGGCAAGTGGCGGTACGGAAGGTGGTGGCGGTGGAGTAGGCTCAAATCAGTCCACCAACCTTTACTACATTACTGAACCTCGACCGAAAAATCCAGGAAGGCGATTATGTTTTAACGGAAACGGACGAAGAAAAACTACGTACTATCGCTGATGGAGAAACACCGGAATCTTTTTATGCCAAAGGTCTGTTGACATTTTTAAAAGGAGAATTGTTCAACCCGGAACTGCCTTTATTTACCCAGGCCATGAGCATGCCGGTAAACGGACCTAATGCAAGACTCCAGCAAGAAGCTGTCGGGCGAGAAAAACTTCAACAGACGGAGGTTACCTATGATTTTTTCATTTTTCCCAATCCTGCCCGTGGAATAATAACCATTGAATGGCCGGTAGCCGACAATGGGGGCAATACCCGCCTGACAGTTTACAATGGATTGGGTAAATTGGTTTATTTAAAAAACAACCCGACGAACCCTTTAACGCTCAATACGGATAAGTTAGGAAAAGGTTTGTTTGTTGCTGTATTGGAACAGCCAAATAAACAAATTCAAAGTCAGAAATTCATTATTCTTGAATAAAACAATAAATATGCTCCTCTGAATAAACCAGAGGAGCATACCTTTTTTACTTATAAAAATCGGCATGCCATGATTAAATATATTCTCTTTATTGTTTTGCTTTTTTCTTCTCTGCATTTATATGCCCAGACCATTACCTGGCAACAATCTTACGAGTTGATTCCCGGAGCAGAAAATGATGATGAATCTAGGGGTATTTTGGTTGATAGTACCGGAATTTATCTAGTTACAAGATCGTATTGTGGAGATAATAATAATAAGCCATGCGTGGGTATTATCAAGTTAGAAGCCGAAAGTGGAGACGTGATTTTTAAAAAAAATTACACTTATATCCCTCCAACCGATCCATTATTTGCCGGGAACAGTCGGTGTTTAATAAAATCATTGGATAATAATTTTTTATTGGCAGGAACGCTATATCTTGGTAACGATCAGTCTACTTTTATAATGAAATTTGATCAAAACGGAGATAGTCTTTGGTTCAAAACCTATCAGGGAGAGGGTTTGAAACTGGCCCAAGCATTAATTGAATCACTTGAGGGTGATTTATTTTTTTATAGTGGGGGTATTGGTTCGCAGAATAATTCATTAGCGGGAATTACCAAACTGGACAATGAAGGCAACATTATCTGGACACAACAACACGATTTTACGGATGTGATGTTTAATCCCACAGGCGGGTGTATAGCCTTAACCGAAGACCAGGAAATTTTGTTATATTTTTCAGGGTATGCTATTGAGCCTACAGATAACAGCCGTTATGCCCACCTCGCCAAGTTTGACCAAATGGGTAATTTGCTGTGGGTGGATCGATTATACCGGGAAGACTTTTATTATGGACAAGCGGCACCAAAAAAATACCGCGACTTACCCCCTCTGGTAGCCATGCAAATGCTGCTGCAACACCAATTACCTCCGTACTTCCAAAAAGTAAGGCACTATGGGCTGCACTCAGCTGTGAGTTATCAAAAAATTAAAGATCAAATCCCTGATCAACTTAAACGAAATGGCCAGACGGTCAGGACAGTCATCCAAATACTAAAGATTTTACTCGACACAAAACCTTATGAGTGCGAACACTGTGGAGGAACCGACTTTGAAATCGATCCCATCCAATCAGATGGCACGTATCTGGTGCGACACATCCTGCATAAGGAACGAGGTCCACCGTCAGGCCAGGCAGACACAACAGCAAACCTTGTAATGCTTTATCCAAAAGCGATGAAGCCATGTACTGCTATGTCCAAAAATAATGAAATAGCCTCAAAAATGTAAATTCTTTGACCGCTCTTTGTTTATAAAGCGATTTTACGCAATAAGCAGTAGCCCTTTTGTCGCAAATAATGTAAATTAGGGCAAGATTTTAAAAAATCAGATCAAAGGAGTTCCCTATAAGATCATTTTCCAGTAGCCTGGCAACGGGTTCGCCTGAAGGCAGGTCCAACTGAAATCGGAGATTCGACAAAGTCAAATGTCTACGCAGGAGGTTGTGTCGGGAAGCCGAAGTGTTGGGGAGAAGCGTAGACATTCCTTTGAGTTATCGGTGATTTTAAAAATTGAAAGAGGACGATGCCAGGTTTTGCTCTGAAAAAAGAGAGATGCTCACTTGGAACATCGTTGGGTCCGGGATTTGAGTAAAGAGTATTGCAACGTGTGAATTTATATGATCGGGAAGCCTGGAGATGACAAGCGGGATCTGGAAATTTTGTGTGGGTTCACGGTTAAGGGTTATGAGTGTGAGAAAACCCCGATAACATTGGCCATAAGACAATGGCTTTGGAAATATATAATTTGAAAATAAAATCATCACTGGCAAGGGTGTCTGGACCGGGAAGGAAAATCGTTCTGAGGCCGCCACTGCTCATGTCCCCGGCCGTTAGGCCATATAATGAATTGATTACATCTTTCATTCTATCATATTAGATATTACCTTATACATGTCGTCACATCTTTAAAGTTAACAAAAAAGCAAATGGAATTAAATAAAGAAGAAGTCACCGGAATTTGTGAAGAAATTGAATTGCAGTGGGGATACCATTTACTCACAAGAGCTGTTTTTTATTCAAAATTTCCAGAGAAAGATGAATATACAAGTCCTGATTTTTATCAAGATCGGGGTATAAAATTTCATGTTTCTTTACCTGAAAATAAAAGTGAGTTATTCAATACAGCATCCCAAGGAATTCAAATGTGGTTGAATCAAAATTATGTAATTAGGCTTTTTGGAATTCTAAATAAAAAAAAGTTACTGAAATATGGGAAAGAAAACAAGATTGACATAATTGTATTGATTGATCTTTTAAGAAATGAAATAGGCGCACATCAAAGTGGAAGAAGGGTTCGAGATAGAGGAAAACTCAAGAAAGCCACCAAATTAATTAATGAATTATTTGATCAAGAACTAGATATTGAAGATGTAGGAAATTATTTATTAGCGGTTGATAATGTTTTAGAACCAATGAAAAATAAAGTGACTAAATTTATTAAGGAATTTGAAAAATAGAAACATGGCCTAACATTGGCTATATGCAATGGCTTCAAAAACTGCAAATTGAAAATAAAATTATCACTGGCAATAGTATCAAAGATGGGTAGAGAAATCGCTTTAGGCCGCCTCTGCTCATACACGAGACCGTTCCACACAAGCAAAAAAGAAAAAATGAAGACTACATTTCAATTGATAATTTTTCTGTTTATAATCTCAAATCCAATCTTTGGACAATTGGAATGTAATTTCAATATCATTTCGGAAATTCACACAGAAGAAGAAATGTTTTTTGTAGAAACAATATTTGGAGATGGAGAAAAGAAAAAATATCGGAATCGTATAATTAGTAAAACTAAAGAAAAGGAAAAATTGAAATTATCTATTGGAGTTAAATCAATGGAAAAAGGTAAATTATTTTGTGAATCTGAAATTTCAAATGACACCTTAAAATTACAATTTAGAGTTAAAGGAAAAGTAATTGATGAAAGAGGAGAATTAGTGGAAATTGGAGCTTCAAAATATCGAGAAGTTGAAATTGAAATCAACAACTTAAATGTTATACCCGAAGTTATTCTTTTGAATGGGGAAGAAATAGAAGAAACAAAAGAGTTGTATTTAACCTTTCCAATTCAGTTTGAGATAGTAGACGGAGATACCATAAATAGAAAAGATAAATTTGGACAAAGACAGGGAAAGTGGGTAGTTAAGATGTATAGTACAATTACAGAAAGTTTTTACAAGGATAGCAAATTAATTGAAGCGACAATGACAAAATTCTATGCTTCGAATAATATAGAATCCGAATATTTCTACAATCCTACTTCAAAAGTTGGTGATGTCTATTTTAGAAATTACTTCGAAACAGGTGAAATTCAAGAAGAGAATTACCAAATTAAAGAAACAGGAATTTTTAAGAAAAAGTGGGGTTCAAACGGCGTAATTATTCAAGAGAATTTTTACAATGGCGAACAAATCGAAATGAAACAATACGATAAAAATGGGAAAATAGATTGTAAATGCAAAACTGATGTTGGAGCTGAATCTTTCAAAGGAATGATAATTTGTTGGACAACAAATGAATTTAAAATTCCTTGTATTTTCTATGATGATAATGGAAAAGAAATTACTAAAGGAGAAAAACAATTTAAATTGAATTACGAGATTAATCCAAGAAAATAAAAAGCCTGTGTGGAATATTAAAGGCTGAAATCACTGGTGCCAACCGTGATTTCGGACTCCCGACCTATCGGTTTCCCACCGACACTTTGTGTACGGTGCAGGCCTATGGCGGGACAGCTCCAACTGAAATCGGAGATTCGACAATGTCAAATGTCTACGCAGGAGATTATGCCGAAAATGAAAACGTTTGAAAGAGACTGGAATACCAGCTTATGGAAACAGATGACTAAAGATGAACTTCCTGATTTTAAAAACACCTGGCGAAAATCGTCAGGACACTTTAAAGAACTCTTGAGACTGTTAGAAAACTGATTCAAGATTATGTTAATTAATACATAGAAAAAACTAATCCCAAGAGGTTGCATTTATGGACTTTGTCGGGTATTTTTAAGGGCATTTAAAGCATGAGGTGGGGTTTTGCCCGGAATGCTGTTAGCAAGCATTAAAAAACAAGATAGAATGAAAGCATGGAATTTTAAACTAAAAATCACCCCAAAAGAGACTATTGAGAAATTAGAATCTGAACTTAGGTCTATTGGCGGGTTTATCTTTAACATGAATCCTGGAAAAAATAATTCAATGACTTTTAAAGTGCGTAAAAGGGTTCTTTATGCATGGTACATGGTATTTCAGAATTGGACGGTTGTTAATGGTGAATTATTAAAAAATGACACAGAAAAGGAGACCAATGTGGAAATTACTTTTAATCAACACTTTTTTATAAGATTGATAATATTTACACATATCATTTTAGTATTAGGTTTTCTTATTGCTATAATCTCAGGAATAAATGTCAATGCTACCATGTACATTCTTGGTGGAACACTATTAGCATTAGGAATAGTTTTATGGATTGCGATACAAAGAAAATTTGAAAAGGATATACAAAAATATAAATCATTAATAACAGACATATTCGAGCTTTAAAAGAAAAGGTTTGCCAATAAATGGGTATAAAACATAGGGCGGACAGTAGTTTTCGCAAGTTTTGGATTCTTAACAAGCTTTGTCTCGGTGGACAAGTACGCAGCTCCGAAATGCCCTACGTTTCATAGCCGAGACCATTCCTTATCTACTTTGTCGCGCCGATTCCGTCCCCGGAGAATATTTCGCAGGATACCTTCCAGTATCTGTAACAACACGTAGGGGCTACGGAGAGCAAAACCCTCCTGCGACAAAAAATATTTGAAATTAGCGTACCTTTAAAGTAAACCTAAAAAGGGAAGTTGTTTTAAAAGGGAATAAAGATGAAAAAAAAAACCATAGCCGTACTTCCATTCGTAAATATGAGCTCCAATGTTGAGAATGAGTATTTCAGCGATGGAATTACAGAAGAAATCATCAATGCGTTGGCAAAAATTGATGGCATCAAGGTTACCTCCCGAACTTCTTCCTTCTACTTCAAGGGAAAAATCAAGCCCATTACAGAAATAGGTAAGCAATTGAATGTCTCTACCATTTTGGAAGGAAGCGTTCGATTGTCAGGAGAGACGATAAGGATTACGGCTCAGCTGATTCAGGTTGAAGAAGATTTTCATTTTTGGTCAGAAACATGGGACAGAAAGTTGGATGACATCTTTGAAGTCCAGGAGGAAGTGGCTATGGAGGTTGCTGAAAAGACACGCGAACATATTGGTCATTTTGAAATTGATGAAGCTTCGACTAAAACACACGTCAATATCAGTGCTTATGAGCTGTACTTGAAAAGTAAATCCAATTTCTATAAATTTCAAAAGAATGACATTTTACTGGCCATTGACCAAATACAAGCTGCTATAGAATTGGATGCTTCATGTCCCTTTTATTATGCATCCAAAGCTATTTATTATAGCTATTTGGGACTGATCCAGGCGATACCTTCTGACGAGGCCTTTGTTATATCAAAAGCCGCGGCAGAAAAAGCGATTCAACTTGACGCATCTGACCCCGAGGCCAATTATTCCATTGGGATTGTCGCTTATTTTTTCGAGAAAGATCTAGATAAATCGCAGACCTTTCTCGATTTAGCTTTAAAGTATCGACCGAATTACACTAATGCACTTTTGGGAGGATCTGTATTGGATGTTTTAACAGATCATCCGGAAAGGGCGATTGCGAGAGTAAAAAAGGCGATAGAAATAGACCCCCTTTCGCCCACTAACATCTATTATCATGCCGCTGCTCTGCTTCGGTTGGGACGCTATGAAGAGGCATTAATTGAGATAAACTCCATGTTGACATTAATTCCTCATCATACAAATTCTTACTGCCTGAAGGGGACCATATTAACCCGTCTTAAAAAATACGACGAAGCCCTTGAACATTATAAAAAAGTACCTGTTACACCTGAAAAAACTGAAATTTACTACTCAGGAATCGGCATTGTTTATGCGACCAAAGGAGATTTTCCAAGAGCAAAAGAGTATTTGTTAAAAAGCAATCTTGAGGCTCAAAATTTACATCTGGCCTCTGAGGAAAATGAGGTGGTCATAATTAATATTTACCTGGGAAATTATGACCTTGCATTTGAAGAAATCGAAAAGGATATCAAAGTAAACAAGTACTATCTGAATTTCTATAAAGAAAATCCGGCTTTCAAGCTTTTAGTGGATGACCCAAGATATAAAATATTCGATACCGTTTTCAAAACCAAAGGAGCTACGCAGCAGGCTGAACATTCAAGTGAAACTACACTGTTGGTAGGCTTGAGCGAGGAAAAGTTGAGCAAAAAAAAGGCATTACTGGAGGAGGCTGATATTGAGACCTATCGAAATCAATTGCTAAAGTACATGACGGACGAAGCACCATATTTAATTCCGGATTTATCCTTACGTTCTTTAGCGGCTTTAGTAAACATGAACCCTAATCAACTTTCATGGTTACTTAATGAGAGCCTTGGTAAAAACTTCAATGAATTTATCAATCATTATCGTGTTGAAACTTTTAAAAACTTAGCAAAAGATCCAGCCAATGCCAATATCACTGTTATCGGATTAGCTTACGATAGTGGTTTCAACTCCAAAACGGTGTTCAATACCTATTTCAAAAAAGAAACAGGACTTACTCCAAAAGAATTTATGAAGGGTTAGCAAAAAAGCCCGGTTGCATAACCTGGTTCGGAATTATTAATCAGAACCTACTTCTTAAGAATGCGAACATCTGCAAGACTTTGCGGCTGCATCTTTGTCCTCACAAAGCAATAAAGCCCCGATTATGAATCAAAAACAGTTCCTGTATTTTCAATGTAAAGTAAAAACTTAAAAATGCATCGCAGATGAAAAATCGATTTAAACTATTAGCGTTAAGCAATTTAACTACTGGGATCATAGTGATTGTTTGCTCGCTCGTGCTGATCACAAGTTGTCAAATAGATCTACAGCCACTACCAGATGAAATTGAAGTAGAATTAAACAAGGCCATCGACCGTGGATTTGACGGCATCGTTGTTTATGTCAATCAGGCAGATAAATCTTCGTTTTACAGTGCCGGGTGGAAGAATAGAGAAAAACAGATTCCGGCCGATCCTCATGCCTTGTTTAAAATAGCGAGTATTAGCAAGCTCTACATAGCAGCGGCAACCACCAAATTGATTGCCAATCAAGACTTGTCGTTGGATAATACGCTTGCACAACTTATTCCCGAGGTTGAAGGAAGAATTGAAAATGCAGATGAGATTACACTGAGAATGATGTTGCAGCATCGAAGCGGCATTCCCGACTACACTTACTCCCCGAAGTTGGAGGATATTGATGCTGGAGATGATTATATGGCCGCTGCGGCTATTATTTTCGATGAGCCTGCTGATTTTCCGCCCAATAAAAAGTATCGCTATTCAAACACCAACTATTTATTGATTGGAGAAATACTCGACAGAACGTTAGGCTATTCTCACCACGAATACATCAAGAGTGAAATTCTCATGCCGCTTGGCTTAGTCAACACGTATAGTTTATACAGTGAAGTTGATTCCAATGATGTCATAAGTGGCTACTTTATAGGCTACGAACCTGACTTAAAATCAACGCTACATACCTGGCCGGGAGGATCAATGATAGCCACGGCAGAAGACGTGGGAATATTTTTAAGGGCACTTATTGATGGCACATTGTTCAATGTCGAAGAACAGGCTATTTATTCCTCTGTCTATGAGTACGAGCATAAGGGGTGGTTACCCGGCTATACAAGTATCGCACGCTACCACAGTGATATAGATGCTGTAGTGATTCAGTTCGTTAATACGAGCAGTAACGAGCTGTTCTGGCTCGAATTAGAACGGGTTTACGACAGGATTGTGCGAATCCTCGAAAAAGAATATTAAGACACTAATAAAACAAAAGTATGAAACAATACATCTTTATAATACTGTTGAGTGCGATCCCATTTTTCACCAGCGCTCAAAAAAGTGACTCCACCGGAAGTTTTGGATTCACGATAAATTCAAGCTTTAATGGAGAACTTTACCCCATTCGAATTGTGCCAAGCGTGGCTTATTATAAGGGAGAAAGCCAATTCGAACTAGGCTTCGGAATACATCCATTTATTCGAAAGGATCAAAAAATACTCAGCATTGAATTCAACTATAAGTACTTTCCAAATGGAACAAACAATAAATACAATCTGTATTTTATCACGCGTTTTTCTTATGTCAATAACAAGAGAGACAGCTACTACCCCACCACTTACAACTATCTCTTTTTAAATGGAGGATATGGTCTTGAAATCAACCCCTTTAAAGGAGCATACTTAGGAACGAATATCAGTATTGGAACATTCACGTACAACAAAAACTCTGAAAACCCATACAAGACCTTTACACCAAAGAAGCTTTTTGAAGCGTTCGGATTTGATCTTGCCTTTCAATTCAACATCGGTTATAGATTCTGATTGTCATATAGCGCGTTTTTAGAACGATGAGGAGATAAGTACGTGACGGAAAAAGCTCCTTACTTCAAACTAGGTTTGTCCTTGCATACCTAGGCCGTTTCTAATGGCTTAGCGAAATCTTCTATCTTTCACCTGATCAAGTTCGGAATTATAAATCGGAACCACTTACCAATAATCCAGAACGTTTTCTGCCAGGATAAGCCTCATCTTTGTCTTGTTATTAATTCAAAATAAGAATATAATAATTAAAACAAAATTAGATATGAAAAGGAAAATTCTATTTATTACAGCTTTATTTGTATTGCTTGGGATGTACAAAAGTTACGGCCAAAAAATTACAAAATCAGACGAAAAGCAAAGTGCCATCTCCCGATTTGTCTATAACGACAAGGTCGCTTTTAAGCTTGATTACTTCGGAGAATTAGTGCTGCACCCCGGGCTTAGCTTGGGAACAGATTATACGCTGGCAGAGAAAAGATGGATTACCCTCCATTGGGATTCAGAATTGGGAGGTTATTGGCATAGATCGAACAATACCGCACTGTTTCTCAAAACAAGTATTGGTACGCGATTTCCAATCGGGTCTTTGTTTGTTGATCTGAATCTCGGAGCCGGATATATGCACTCCTTTGCTGCCGGCACCATTTATCAAAAATCTTCAGAAGGTGGACTTGAAAAAGCAACGAACCTGGGGCATTCTCATTTTATGCCTTACACATCGTTTTTAATTGGGTGGGATGGAACAAGGAAGAAGAAACTTCCCTTGACTTTTCATATAGGAGTAGAAGCTTATTTACAATCATCATTTAATCACATTTTCCTTCCTCATGCTGCGGCGAAGGTTGGATTTACTTATAAATTTAAAAAACAATCAATATGAGACTTTTAATTATAGCCTTAGCCTTGTCAACTTTATTTACGCTAAATTCCTGTCAAAAAGAAAATTTCTACGATGGAGATCACTTCTTTATCAGCAATGCGGGAGCCGAAATGCCTGTATACATAAAGGGCAATACTGAATCAAAGACATTTATTCTTTTTGTCCATGGTGGACCAGGCAGCAATGCATCATTGGTTTCATTTCTCCCTGTGGCAAAAGAATTGGAAAATGATTATGCTTTTGTTTATTGGGATCAGCGTGGGTCCGGACTTTCTCAGGGCAATCCTGATCCCAGCACATTTACCGTAGAACAATTCGTGGAAGATCTTGATTTAGTTATTGAAGGCATCAAACTGCGTCACAACAATCCAAGAATTGTTATTTATGGTGTGAGTTGGGGGGGTGCATTAGGAAGTGCATATTTAAGTACTGGCAACTATCAGGATAAAGTAACGGGATTCATTTGCATGAATAGTGGCCATAATCTACTTGATGGAATTCCAAAATCTGTTGTGTTTGTAAAAGAATACGCCCAAAAGCAAATTGATCAAGGCATTGACATTGCCTATTGGACAGAAGCGCGGGATTGGTGTGCAAGCGTTCCTGATATGACCATTAAAGATAATTATTTCAAATACGATGCCTACCTCTCAAATACAAATGCTTACCAGTATAATCCCGATCAAATATTGCAAGGACCAGAAGTGAACGCTTTGGGTGTGATGAATTCGTATCTGTCTCTTTCCATATTCTTCAATGGTCAATACTTATCACAACATTTCAATATCCTGGAGTTAAACCTCAGCCCTCAAATGGCAAAGATCAAGATACCATCACTGGTTATTTGGGGAAGGCATGACGGGGTAAATACAATTGAAATGGGATTTGATGCTTTTAACAGCATTGGTGGACCCGGTTTCACAGATAAAGAAATGGTAATTCTGGAAAACAGTGCTCATTTGGCGCATTTAGAGGAGCAAGAACTATTCATGCAATCCTTCAGAAATTTTGTTAATGGCTTGTAATTATAGTATGAATTACATTCAAACCATTCTTAAAAAGAACAACACGGTTGTACATCAATAAAATACCAATAAAAATGGAAAAACCAAGCACCAGAATAATGCTCTCCACTTTGTGGATATTTTTAACTGTAAATTACATTTTTTGTGATGTGTTTACATTATTTTATGCTCCGAATCTCAATCAATTTTTAAAAGGGTTTGCCGGAGGTATGGAACTAACACAAGGCTTCTTACTCACTTTTGCGATTATCATGGAATTTGCCATGGTGATGATTGTTCTATCAAGAGTTTTGAGATATTCTTTAAACCGTTGGTTTAATATTATTGGAGGAATTGCATTCACATTAATTCAGTCCGGAACATTGCTAAGTGGTGACTTCACTATGCATTACTTCTTTTTTAGTTTGATAGAAATAGCAACAACCTTATATATCGGTTGGCTGGCCTGGAATTGGAAAAATCTAGAAAAAGTTTAAAAACATCGAATAAGCGAAACAGAATTTCACTTATTCATAAAATAGCAGTAATTATGAAAAACGAAAAAACAACAGCATTAGGAGCCGCATTTGGAGTTGCCATTGGAAGTGTAATAGGTGTTCTTACAGATAATTTAGGTCTGTGGATTAGTCTGGGAATCGCTGTAGGTGCTGGAATTGGTATACTGTCAAAAAGGGCAAGGCCCTAATTCGATTTGCCCAGGAAATAGGCGTAAGTAACATTACGCCTATTTCCTGGGCAAGCCGCTACTTTTTGCAAAGTGACTTTTGCTGGAACGAATCCCATCATGATAAATACCGCGAGCTTTAATCTTCGAACCCCAACGACGCTCTAATGTCTCATCTATTCCGATAACTAAAGTTCGGTTGGGGCATACTTAATTAAAAGCTGCAACAATTGAAAAGAACATTTTAAGGAACTCCACTTGGCTCGACTCAGTACTCGATGAAACACATCCCAATTCGTAATATCCCTCAAACCTAGTGTTCTTAGAACACTACACATTGTACGTCGCCCTTGTGTTAATATAGTTCCTTGCAATAATTGACCAGCACGTTCAAAGATCCTTTTTGAAAGAAAATACCGATATTATCCCCGAGAATTCAGGTGGAAGCTTAAACATAAGTTTTAGATTTTTGTCGATCCAAATTTATGTCTTTCTACCTGATGCTCTTTTTACTTTATTTTTAAAGTGTTCCTCAGCGAGTAAAACGAGCCTGAAACCACTTGAAACCAACTGGAACCACCCGATCATAACCTCATCCTCCTGGCCACCAACGAACTGGAAACCACCCCGAAAACAGCAATGGTAATAGAACTCGCCGGCATCAAAATAGCTGCCACGATGGGAGAAAGCACCCCCTGAACGGCAAAGGTGAGGCCAATGACATTATAAATCAGCGCCAGGCCGTAGGCGGCGTAAACGAGTTGGACGGATTTTCGGGCGTATTCGGTCATTTTAGGCAGGGAAGCAAATTTTGAAGCGTGGAGTATAGCATCGCTGGCCGGGGTGAAATTGTTGATGTTTTCGGAAATCACGATGCCTATGTCGCTTTGCTGAAGCGCGCCCGCATCGTTCAGCCCGTCGCCGATCATGCCCGTAAAAGTGCCTTCCGACTGTAGTTTTTTGATGAATTCCAGTTTTTCCTGCGGGCTCTGACGGAAAAGAACGGCACCGTTTTGATTGAATAATGGTTCCAGGAAGATTCGTTCACTGTCGTTGTCGCCGGAAATGAGGTAGGTTTTCATTTTCTCCTGGAAAGACAGCAGCACATTTTTAAACCCTTCCCTGTACGTATTGGAAATGGTGAAATGGCCCTTTATTTTTCCGTCTATCTCCACATAAACGCTTTTGTCCGCACCGTTGGAGGGTGTGTTGATCTCCAGGAATTCAGCAGAACCGAGCCTGGTAAGATGTCCGCTGATCTCGGCCTGGGTGCCTTTGCCGGTGAATTCACGGAAGTTAGCGAGGGAAGGGCTTAAAGGCTCTTCTTCACTGTTAAGCAGGCTTCCTGCGATCTGGCGGCTGAGGGGATGGATGGACTGTGAGGCAAGGGCATGTACCATCGACCGTTCCGGGTCTGTCAGCGCTTCCCCATCATAGATGACTTCACTGCCCGTTGAGAAAGTAAGAGTGCCTGTTTTGTCGAAAACGACCGCCCCCATATCCCTGAGCGATTCAATGACTGAGGTGTTTTTCAGGTAAAACTGGTGTTTGGCCAGCACCCTCAGAACGTTGCCAAAGGTGAACGGGATTGATAACGCCACAGCGCACGGGCAGGCGATGATGAGCACCGAAGTGAACGCATTGACGGCGGTGGTGATGTCGTACTGCAGCCAGTACAGCAAGGTTGAAAAGGCAACGATGAGGATGACGATGGTAAAAATCTTTCCGATCCTGTCGGCAATTTTGCTGGTGGTATTGGGGGCCTTTTTTTCAAAAGCCTCGTTGTTCCACAATTGCACCAGGTAACTCTGGGATACCTTTTTGGTGACGGTGATTTCAATGGAATCCCCTACCTGTCGGCCGCCGGCATAAATCTTTTCACCGGCCGTTTTGGCAACAGGTTCCGCTTCGCCCGTAACAAAAGCGTAATCGATTTTGCCGGTGCCTTTGAGCATCAACCCGTCAGCCGGGATCAGTTCACTATGGCGAACCAGCACGATGTCGCCCTCTTCGATCTTATTGATGGAAACCGGCTTTTCCTCCCCGGCTTTCAGTACTGTAACCGCGATGGGGAAGTAGGATTTGTAATCCCTTTCAAAAGAAAGGCGGTGATAGGTTTTTTGCTGAAACCATTTTCCGACGAGCAGGAAGAAGATCAATCCCGCAAAACTGTCGAGATAACCGGCTCCCGTTTGTGAAACAATTTCGTAAACGCTTCTTCCGAAGATACTGATGATGCCCAGGGAAATGGGCACATCTATATTCAACATCCCCTGCCGAAGGCCCTGCCAGGCCGATTGCAGGTAGTCTTTGGCACTGTAAAACAAAACGGGTAGTGCCAGGATGATATTGAGGTACCCGAACAGCGACTGGAACCAGGCATCTGAATCGGCTTCCAGGCCCAGGTATTCGGGGAAACTCAGTAACATGATGTTGCCAAAAGCAAAACCGGCGATGCCCAGTTTGTAATAAAAGGAGCGCTGGAAAGTCAGTTTGTCTTCGTCCCTTTCGAGGCTGCCCAGGTTGATTTCCGGTTCATAACCAATAGAAGCCAGTAATTCGACGATCTGTCGCAGGGAAGCATCCCGGTTGAAAGTGAGAAAAATTTCCTTTTTCAGGAAATTAACCCGGGAAACAGAGATGGCCTCATTGAGTTTGTAGAGGTTTTCCAGGAGCCATATACAGGAGGAACAATGTATTTGTGGCAGAAAAAAGGTAACGGTCGTTTTGTCATCATCCTGGTAGCTGACCAGCTTTTCGATGATATTTTTTTCATCTAAATAGTCATATTTTTGCTGTTTTCGTCCTTTGAGGCTCACCCCGGCTTTTTCGTCAATTTCGTAATAATTACATAAGTCATTTTCGTTCAAAATCTCAAAAACCATCTTGCAACCCTGGCAGCAGAAGAATTTAGAATCAATACAAATAGAGGTGTCCGGACAGGGTTCGCCACAGTGATAGCAAGGGGTTTCGCCTTTTTTAGGTGTCGTTTCTACTATCGGTTTCGATGGCTCCATAATTAAAAATTACCTGAATAAATTTTCAATAATTATCTTTGTGCTGCCGGGAAAAACGGTAAAGGTAGACGGATAATTCCCGGATGAGTAATGATATTAGTCATTTCAAGAAGTGACAAAAATCATACTTACCTTTTTTTTGACTAATTATCTTCGCATCAAAATTAACACAACTCGTGTATGAAAGTCATTTTTTTGCTCATTTTTATAAGCCTCATTGTCGCCATAGGATTTCTCCTGATTTTCTTTTGGGCGGTCAGGAGCGGGCAATACGATGATGATTACACGCCTTCTGTACGGATGTTATTCGATGATGATAAACCCAAAACGGACGAAAAAGAACCATTGGAAACGGATCAGGTTAGTAAAACAAAGCAATAGTATTATCAATATTTTACAATTCGTAAAACCCAACGAAAGATGTCTAACAAAGAACAGTTTTTTTATGACAACGGGATCGTTAGAAAGTTCGCACTGGCTACCATAATTTTTGGTGTGATAGGGTTGCTGGTTGGTTTAATAGCCGCCTTTCAACTTTATATTCCTGCCTTAAATTTGGATACTCCGTGGCTTACTTTCGGTCGTATCCGACCATTGCACACCAATGCAGCCATTTTTGCTTTTGTCGGTAATGCAATTTTTACCGGAGTGTATTACTCCCTTCAGCGATTACTCAAAGCGCGTATGTTTAACGACTTTTTGAGTAATTTTCATTTTTGGGGATGGCAGTTGATCATTTTGGCGGCTGCAATTACCCTGCCTTTAGGAATTACTTCCAGCCACGAATATGCTGAACTGGAATGGCCGATAGATATCGCCATTGCAGTAGTCTGGATCGTTTTTGGTATCAATATGTTGGGTACCATTATCAAGAGAAGAGAAGAGCATATGTATGTAGCCATTTGGTTTTACATTGCTACATGGGTAACCGTTACCGTGCTGCACGTAGGGAATAACCTGGAAATTCCTGTTACCATGTTTAAGAGTTATCCTGTTTTCGCAGGCGTTCAGGATGCTTTGATCCAGTGGTGGTATGGTCACAACGCCGTGGCTTTTTTCCTCACTACGCCTTACCTGGGGCTGATGTATTACTTTATGCCTAAAGCGGCCAATCGTCCGGTTTATTCCTACAAGTTGTCCATCATTCACTTCTGGGCGCTGATTTTCCTCTACATCTGGGCAGGACCCCACCACTTGTTGTATTCAACTTTGCCGGATTGGGCACAATCTTTAGGAACTATATTTTCTATCATGCTGATCGCTCCGTCATGGGGGGGGATGATCAACGGTTTGTTGACATTACGCGGCGCCTGGGACAGGGTTCGGACGGATCCTATTCTGAAATTCATGGTGGTTGCGGTTACCGCTTACGGGATGTCAACTTTTGAAGGCCCCATGCTTTCTATCAAGAGTATCAATGCCATCAGCCACTTTACCGACTGGACCGTAGGTCACGTGCACATCGGTACTTTGGGATGGAACGGTTTCCTCACTTTTGGTATGTTGTACTGGCTGCTGCCAAGAATTTACAATACCAAACTGCACTCACTGTCTCTGGCCAACACACACTTCTGGTTGGGTACCCTGGGTATTTTGTTTTATGCCATCCCATTGTATTGGGCCGGTTGGACACAAAGTTTGATGTGGAAACAATTCAATCCTGACGGAACTTTGATGTATGGTGACTTCCTCGAAACGGTAACACAGATCCTTCCGATGTATATCCTCAGATCTGTGGGAGGTACTTTGTACTTCACCGGGTTCCTCATCATGGTTTACAACCTTTACAAAACAATGGCCAGCGGTAAAGTGACGGCCAATGAACCTGCTGAAGCAGCCCCAAGACCGAGTGTGCATAAAAAACACGCAGGCGAACACTGGCACCGTCCTTTGGAACGTCGTGGTGTTCAATTTACCATCTTAGCGTTGATCGCTATTCTTATTGGTGGTGTGGTGGAGATCATTCCTATGGTTTTAGTGGAATCCAACGTTCCTAAGATCGCTTCGGTTCAGCCCTATACACCGCTTGAGCTGGCAGGACGGGACTTGTACATTCGCGAAGGATGTATCAGTTGCCACTCCCAGTTGATCCGTCCTTTCCGCTCTGAAACAGAACGTTACGGAGAGTACAGCAAGTCCGGAGAATTTATTTACGACAGGCCATTCCTTTGGGCCAGTAAGCGTACCGGACCCGATTTGGCTCGTGAAGGAGGCGGAAAGCTAAAAAAATCCAATGCATGGCACTTTAGCCACTTTGAAAATCCAAGGAATACTTCTGCCGGATCCATTATGCCAAATTACCCGTGGCTGATCGAGCGCGAATTGAATACTGCAGATATTCCTAAAAAGATCAGAACCCTGCAGTTGCTGGGTACCCCGTATCCGGAAGGATATGATCAGATCGCTGTGGATGATCTCAAAAAGCAGGCCAAACAGATTGCCGACAATCTCCGGGAAAGTGATATTGACTTTGAAGGACTTGAAGGCAGGGAGGTCATTGCATTGATTGCTTATTTACAGCGTTTAGGTACAGATATTAAACCGGAAAAATAAGGTTTTAAAAAGCATATTATGGAGCAATACACTTGGTTATTGCTCCATACTAAATTAAAAATTTTAATTCAATGTTTAAGTATATTCTTGAAAAAGCGGGCGACATAGAGTGGATGGCCATTGTGCCTATGGTGCTGTTTGTCATTATTTTCATCGTCATCGTCTGGAGGGCAATGTCACATAAAAAGGAGTTCGTCGACCACATGGCTAATATGCCTTTGCAAGAGGATGATGCTTTAGAAATTGAAAAGTAAAAATTAATTCAAAATGAAAAACAAAAAATTAAAATATGCTCTAACTGTAGTGCTGGCGACTATCGTCGGTTTTCCGGCCCTGTTAGCTCAGGCAACCACTACCTCAACGCCGGCCTTCTGGGATGATACGTTCGGAATTATGGTTATTGCCGGAGCCGCCATTGTTGTGGTGGCTGCCTTCGTGACCGTATTGCGCATGTTTTATTCTCTCATGAAATTGCAGCAAATGCAATACATGAAAGATGCAGGAATGGACATGAAGGAGATTCAGAAAAAGTTCAGGGATGAAACGACTTCCACCCAGATGATCAAGAGTCTGACCAAGGCTGTTCCACTAGAAAAGGAAAAAGACATTCTGCTCGACCACGATTACGATGGGATCAAAGAGTTGGATAATCCGCTGCCTCCATGGTGGGTTGCCTTGTTCTGGATCACGATTATTTTCGCTGCCATTTATTGGGGATACTTTCACACCCTGGATAAAGGCATGGGACAGGAAGAACAATATGCCACTGAAATGGAAGCTGCTGATGCGGCGGTTGCCAACTATCTGAATGAAAAAGGAGAATCTGTAGATGAAAATACAGTGGTGGCTCTGACCGACGAATCTGCCCTGGCACGTGGCGCTGAAATTTTTGCCTCCAAATGTATTCCCTGCCATAATGTTGATGGCGGAGGAAATAATATCGGACCAAACCTTACCGACCAATACTGGATCAACGGAGGAGGTATCAAAAATATTTTTACTACCATCAAATACGGAGTGGTAGAAAAAGGAATGCTTTCATGGGAAACACAACTCGGACCAGCTGATATTCAGAAGGTGGCCAGTTTTGTCCTGTCCCTTCAAGGCACTACCCCGGCAGATCCAAAAGCCCCTCAGGGCGAGCTTTATGTTGAAGCGCCTGTTCAGGAAGTGGCTCCGGCCACTGAAGGAGCCGACACAACGACCACCGAGGGTACACAAGTCGGTGGACAATAGAAAAAACTGTTTTTTGTAATAACTTAGATGAAATGAGCGGGTGGCGTATTCGGGCCCGCTCATTTTTATTTATATTTGTACAGTAGGATAAAATACATCCCCTGGGGTGACTTTTATCACTTAATAATTTAGGATAAAATTCAAATTTTGCATGTGTTATACCAAACATGTAAAAACACAAAAAAATGGACACTTCAAATCAACCAGTTAAAGATACTGAAGAATACAGGGATCATATTGCTACCATTGATGACCGTGGTAAACGTTCATGGATTTTCCCAAAACAACCCAAGGGGCGTTTTTACCGGTGGCGTACCTACGTGAGCTGGATTCTGCTGGCTTTCTTTTTTGTGACACCGTTCATCAAAGTCAATGGAAATCCCTTTTTGCTGCTCAATATTTTTGACAGGAAGTTCGTTCTGTTCGGAATTTTGTTCCCGCCACAGGATTTTCACCTGCTGGTATTGTCTATGCTGACAGGGATTGTCTTTATCATCCTCTTTACCGTGGTTTACGGCCGTATTTTTTGCGGATGGATATGCCCGCAGACTATTTTCCTGGAAATGGTTTTTCGGAAAATAGAATACTTCATTGAAGGAGATAATAAGGCACAGCGAAAATTGGCCGAGGGGCCATGGACGACGGAGAAAGTGATTAAAAGGATTGTGAAACATACCGTTTTTATCCTCTTTTCTATTTTAGTGATCAATACCTTTGCCGCTTATCTGATTGGAGTGGACGGCGTGCGCAAAATAGCATTAGAGCCTATTAGTATGAACCTCGGACCTTTTATGGGGATGGTACTGTTTACGGCTGCCTATTATTTCGTATTTTCGTGGTTCCGGGAACAAGTATGTATCGTTGCCTGCCCTTACGGAAGACTTCAGGGCGTTATGCTGGATAAAAACAGTATCGTGGTAGCTTATGATAATGTTCGGGGAGAGCCGCGCGGAAAAAAGGCAAAAGTAACCGACGAAGGAGCTGCCGCGCCTGTGCTGGGTGATTGTATCGATTGTAAATTATGCGTTCAGGTGTGCCCAACGGGGATTGATATTCGCAACGGAACCCAGCTGGAATGTGTAAATTGCACCGCCTGTATCGATGCTTGTGATGAAGTGATGGATAAGATCGACCGCCCAAGGGGATTGATCAGGTATGATAGTCTGAAAGGAATTGAGGAAGGGGGACAGAAAATTTTTACTACAAGAGTAAAAGCCTATACAGCGGTGCTAAGTGTTTTGGTGATCCTCGTTTCCGTTCTTTTGATGAGCAGATCAGATGTTGAATTACTCATTTTAAGGGCCAGAGGAACGCTGTACAACAAAGTGGATGATACCCACATCAACAATTTGTACAATTACGAAATTATCAACAAAACCACCAAATCATTTCCGGTTGACATGAAAATCAACGGAGATTTCGGCCGCATAGAATACGTGGGAGGCAATCCTCCGGATACCATCAGAGAAGGGGTTACAAAAGGGACTTTCTTTATTATCGTCGAAAAAGAAAAGGTCAAAGACCGGAAAACGGATATTGAAATTGAAATATCCTCCAACGGCAAGTTGATCGAAAAGGCTAAATCTACCTTCATCGGACCTTACAGATAACATAGGGGTGAAGGGCTAAATATTCAAACAATGAAATGGAACTGGGGAACGGGAATTGCCGTATTTTACACCTCTTTCGCCCTTTTTATGGTCTTTATGGTCATAAGGAGCACCTTCTACGATCATAGTCTCGTGGTGGAAGATTATTATGCTAAAGACCTGGCATACCAGGAACAATACGATAAGATCAAAAACAGCCAGGAGCTCGAAGAAGGGCTGGTCATTAAAAACAACGCTGCGGAAAGAACCGTCGAACTCATTTTCCCGCAAGGCATTAAAGACATTAAAGGCCAGGTCCAGTTTTACAGACCTTCTGACAAGGCCAATGATTTTTACGTCAAAATAGATAATCCTGAAAATGGGAAAATGCTTATTCCTGTCGGCAATGCTATATCCGGCTACTGGATCGTTAAAGTGGACTGGCAGGGAGACGGCAAAGCGTTTTATGACGAAAAAAATATCCGGGTGAATTAAATATTTTTTATGCTTTGGACGGCATTTACCATAGGGCTTTTCGGAAGTTTGCACTGCGTTGGCATGTGTGGCCCTATCGCTATTGCCTTACCTTACAAGAAGGAAAATAAACTGGTTATGCTCGCCAGCGGCCTGCTGTACAACCTCGGCAGGGTCACGACATACAGCTTTCTTGGGCTGTTCATCGGGTTCATCGGCAAGGGCGTATTCCTGGCCGGTTTTCAGCAATGGCTCTCCATCGGCCTGGGTATTTTGATGCTGATCATCGCGTTGTTTTCCATCCCGGTTGAATCAAAGATATACTCCCTCTCTTTTGTTCAAAAACCTTATGCGAAGTTAAGATCCCTGCTCGGACGTTTTCTCACCAAAAACAGTTGGCAAGCGTTATACCTTACAGGGGTGCTAAACGGTTTTTTGCCCTGCGGACTGGTTTACCTGGCCATCGTAGGGGCGGTTTCCATGGCTTCCCTGGAACAGGGCGTTGCCTATATGGCCCTTTTTGGGTTGGGAACCATCCCGCTGATGTTGATGGTTTCCCTGGCGGGCAGTGTGGTGAGTATCAGGTTTAAAACCGTTGTGAGAAAACTTTACCCCGTTTTTATGGTCGCTTTTGCCGCTTTGCTCATCGCCAGGGGCCTGAACTTTGAAGTACCAAGAACCTTCAATTTTTGGGAAACCGCCCAGGAGGTACCGATGTGTCATTGAAAATTTGTCTGAAAATTTCACTGCGTTCTTTACGCCTTCTTCGCGTTTAAAAATAAAAAAGTTCAGGAGATTAATGAACTTGAGCATTCAATAATTTTTTTTCAAAAGTTCATATTTTGTTTGAATTAAAAGCATTAATTCTGAACCTTTAATTTTCCTGAAATTTTTCCCGTTTATGAGCTTATCCTCCAAAAGGCTGACCTACAAAAAATGTGAGGCTTCCGACCTGGAAGACTACCTGCTTTTTGGAACGAATGAGGAGGTGATGCGGTATGTAACCCAGCAGATGCTGACGCGTGAAGAAGCCATCGACCGTTTTAAAAGGGCACTTCTCATCAATAAAGAAAATAAGGACCTCGGCTACTGGCTGGCCTATGAAAAGAACGACGGTCGGCTCATTGCCTACCTGAAGATCGTTTATATCGGCAACGGGCAACATGAAGTAGGCTACCTGGTACTGCCCGAATCCTGGGGACAAAAATATGCTTCGGAGCTGACCGCAGCCCTGGTGCAATATGCCAAAACATTAAAAGGGGTAAATCGCCTGGTAGGCATAGTCCATGTGGAGAATGGCGCTTCAAAACGAGTACTGCAGAAGTCAGGATTTGAGCAGTACGAAACCGGGCTCTACGAAGGAGCCCCTGCAGCGTTTTTAAAATTGGAAATTGAATGACTAATTGTTTGATTTTTTGCACCTTTGCCGCTCAAAATCAAACCGAATTATGATACTCATCGACGGCCCTTACGTTTCTGATTTTCTTAAAAAAACCTTACGCGAAAAACAAATTCCGGTGATCGAAACGCCAATAGCCAGGAAGCTACTGGGAGATAATTACTTTTACGTACCGGAGCAGGAGGCTGTCGAAAAATATAGGCAGGATAAAGCCCTTCGCCTCTTCACCAATTCTGAAAATTCCATCGCCTGGGTGGAACAGCATTTATCCTTTCTCGATATTCCTGAAAAGGTCAAAATTTTCAAAAACAAGGTCAAATTCCGGGAGCTGCTGAAACCTATGTTTCCCGGTTATTTTTTCAAAAGCGTGGCATTCACCCAACTGGATGAGGTGGAGGTGAATTCATTGCCCGTCCCTTTTGTTATTAAACCCGCCGTTGGTTTTTTTAGTATGGGCGTCCACAATGTGGAAACCCGGGAGGAATGGCCCGGAATCCTGGCCACGATCAAAGAAGAAATGGACGAGGTCAGGGATTTGTATCCGATCGAAGTCATGGATGCGACGACTTTTATTTTCGAACAACACATCAAAGGAGAGGAATATGCCGTGGATTGTTACTTTTCAGCCTCCGGCGAGCCCGTGATCCTCAATATTATGCACCATGTTTTTTCTTCGGGTAAGGATGTGAGCGACCGGGTGTACATCACCTCCCGCGAGATCATTCAAACCTACAAGAAACCGCTCGAAGCTTTCCTGGCTCAATTAGGACAACTGGCCGGGCTGACAAATTTCCTGATCCATATCGAGGTGCGCATTGATGAATCCGGCCATATCGCCCCCATCGAAGTCAACCCCATGCGCTTCGGCGGCTGGTGCACTACCGCTGATCTGACGTGGTATGCCTACGGCTTTAATTCCTACGAATATTTCCATGCCAATAAACGGCCGGACTGGGAACAAATATTGGGAGCAATGGATGATGCTCTTTTCAGCCTCATCGTTTTAGACAACAATACCGGCATCAAAGGCCGGGACATCAAATCCTTTGATTACGAGCGGCTGGCCGCTTCTTTTCAGAAACCACTGACGGTCCGTAAAGTAAATCACAGGGAATTTCCACTCTTCGGTTTTGTTTTTACTCAAACGCCTAAAAGTCATACCGAAGAACTGGACAGGATCCTTATTTCAAACCTTAGGGAATTTGTGATAGAATAAGGGGAGACCTTTATTCTCAAGGCTATTTCACCCATTAATCTTGCGCTGTTTTTCGCCAAATAATGTAACTTAGGGCAGGATTTCAAATTCAGCATGATCAGCCTGGAAGGCAAAAGATGATTCTGAACACGACGATGACTTCATCGCCCGGGAGAAATCCGGTGACCCCAGGGTTTGAAAAATACAAAGCACTACCCAAAAATCTATTCCAAAAAAATGAATTCATTGTTTGGCAGACTTTTTAAAAAATCAGCCCTCTCCATTCTTTTCCTGCTGATCACCGTTTTATGCAGCACAGGGTGTAGGGGGATGAGATCTATGCCCGCACGGCCAACCATGATTTTTAAACATTCGGGCGCCAGATGCTTTAATACCTGGTTATTGAACGAATAATATAAACAACTATACCTATTAGATTATGATTACACTTCAAATCAACGGGAAAAAGCACTCGATAGAGGTTGATCCGAACATGCCACTGCTTTGGGCGATTAGGGATGTCATTGGATTTACGGGAACAAAATACGGTTGTGGAAAAGGACTGTGCGGGGCTTGTATGGTTTTGGTAGATGGGCAGGCCGTCAATTCATGCCTTTTGCCTGTTTCCTTCGCCCAGGGAACAGATATCATTACGATAGAAGGCGAAACGGAAAATCTTCAGTTGTTGCAACAATCCTGGGCTGAATTGAATGTGCCGCAATGTGGCTTTTGTCAGCCGGGGCAGTTAATCACCGCAACCGCCTTATTGAATACAAACGGTAATCCGGACGATGAGGATATCGATAATGCGATGACGCGTAATATCTGTCGGTGCGGAACCTACCAGCGCATCAAAAATGCCATTCATCATTCTGTTGAATTAAAAAATAACCCTTCATTATGATTACTGTAAAAAATATAAGCCGAAGGAATTTTATCAAAAGCATTGGATTGGTCTCAGGCGGGTTGATCCTGTCCTGTAATTTTAATTCAGGTTCAGAGGATGAAAAAGAACCCTTCGTTTTCAATCCGAAGTTATATGTGCAATTGAATCCTGATGGGAGTTTGATCTTAGTGGCTACCCGCTCGGAAATGGGCCAGGGAATCCGAACAGCCCTGACTTCCGTCATCGCCGATGAAATGGAGGCCGACTGGAGCCGGGTGACCGTACAGCAGGCCACTGGGGATGTCAAATTCGGTGATCAAAATACGGATGGCTCCCGCAGTATTCGCTATTTATACGAAAGCATGAGAAAGGTGGGGGCCACCTTCAAGGCCATGCTCATCACGGCCGCCGCAAAAACATGGGAAGTGCCGGAAAGTGAATGCACGGCCGACAACCACTTTGTCGTGCATACCAGCGGAAAGAAGATCGGTTATGGGGATTTAGCGGAAATGGCCGCCACCCTAGAAGTTCCGAAAGAAGTCACCTTGAAATCACCCGAAAATTTTAAATACATCGGCAAAACCTTACCGAGTATTGATGTGGAAAATTACGCCAACGGAAGTGCTGTTTTCGGGTTGGATAAACGTATTGCTGATATGAAATTTGTCGCCATTCAACGTTGCCCGGTAACCTTCGGGACGGTGAAATCTTTTGACAAAAGTGCTGCTTTAAAAGTGAACGGCGTACTGGACGTGATTGAAATTCCAAGGATGGAAAAACCATTTGGTGCCCTGGGCGGGGTTGCGGTAATCGCCACCAATACCTGGGCTGCTTTTAAAGGAAAGGAAGCCTTGAAGGTGGAATGGAAATTTGGGGAGAACAAAGACTATGATTCTGAAAAATATATGGAACAGATCATGGGCAATGTGCATAAAAAAGGAACCGTACAGAAATCAACCGGGGATGTGGAGAGTGCTTTTGAAAAGGCTCATACGATCGTTGAAAGCAGCTTTGAAGCGCCTTTGTTGGTGCATGCGCCCATGGAGGTGCCCAATGCCGTGGCATGGGTCCAGGGTGATAGCTGTGAAGTCTGGGCGCCTACTCAGGATCCGCAAACGGCCAGAACGGAGGTCGCCGATTATTTGGGAATAGCGGAGGATAAGGTGACCATTAATATTACGTTTTTAGGGGGCGGTTTCGGAAGGAAATCCAAACCTGATTACATTGTGGAAGCCGTGGCGGTTTCAAAAGCGATCAAGGCACCGGTTCAGGTTATATGGAGCAGAGAGGATGATATTCAACACAGTTATTACCATACCGTATCGGCTCAGTACATGAAAGCTTCACTCGACGAAAACGGTAAAGTGACCGGTTGGTTACATCGGTTTGCCTTCCCGTCCATCGAATCTACTTTTGAGCCGGGTACGGATGAGCCCCAGGGTTGGGAAACCCATACGGCGTCCAATATTCCTTATGATCTGCCCAATATGCAGGTGGAGACCGGAAAAGCTCCCGCTCATGTCAGGATAGGATGGTTACGTTCGGTGATCAACATTCCCCATGGTTTTTCTGTCAATGTTTTTGCCGATGAACTGGCCCATGCCGCAGGAATGGATCCCCTGGAATTCAGGCTCAAAATGATTGGAGAGGATCGATTGGAAGATACGGATGGTGACTACAAATATGATACCGCAAGGTTGAAATACGTGCTTAAAAAAGCAGCCGAAAATGCGGAATGGGGCAAAACCTTGCCCGAAGGCCATGCCTATGGAATAGCGGTGCAATACAGTTTTTTGTCGTATGTGGCCTCTGTGGTAGAAGTCTCAGTCATCCAGGGCAAGGTAAAAGTCCACAATGTATTTACTGTTATTGATTGCGGAACAGCGGTGAATAAAGATACCATAAAATCCCAGTTGGAAGGATCGGCAGTATTTGGGATGTCCCTGACTTATTATGGTAAGATTACCGCCAAAGACGGAGCCATTGAACAAAGTAATTTTGACAGTTACCAGATGTTACGCATGCCGGAGGCGCCCAAAATTCATGTCGAAATAGTGGAAAGCAACGAACGGCCGACGGGGGTAGGAGAACCCGGAGTGCCCGTTATCGCTCCCGCCATTATCAATGCGATCTTTAAAGCAACCGGCAAGCGGTATTACAGCTTGCCGTTGTCTGATCATAACCTGGTTTAGGCTATGGAAAACAATCCTGTTTTTGTTTTACTCGCCGGGGGGAAATCGGAAAGAATGGGGATGCCCAAAGGCCTGCTTCCATTCAAAGAAACCTTTTGGATACTCGAGCAATTGCGCAGGATTTCCCTGACTTCCATTAAAACCGTTTACATCGGACTGGGTTTTCAGCATCAGGACTATTTTGAGGCCATTGACTGGTTTGAAGCCGCGGTAAAAAAACCGTTTCTTTTCCTGGGAATGAAGGTGATCGTTGTCATAAATGAAACCCCTTCACCGGGGCCGTTTTCGACCCTTCAAAAAGTGATCCGCCATATTCCCGGTTTCCCGGATATACTGGTCCATCCAATTGATACGCCTTTGCTCAACTGGGAGGAACTTCAGCAAATAACAGATCAGGAGGGGTTGATCGTGCTGCCCAATTATGAAGGGAAAAACGGTCATCCCGTTAAATTGAAATATGCGTTTTGGGAAAAACTAAAATTCCTTGATGCGGCGGATAAACAGTCGCGTCTGGATGTTCAAATAAAACAAACAGATGCCGCGGAAATCGTATCACTACCGGTTTCCACGGAGGTCATTTTATTAAACTTCAATACGCCCGCCGAGTGGGAATCGGGGGCTCAAATGTCACAAAAAAAATAATCATGAACAACAACGATATCCTTCGCCGCATACGGTACACTTTTGATCTCAGCGATTCGAAAATGATGGAGATTTTCGCCCTGGCCGGGGGGGAAGCTACCCGGGCACAGATAAGCGACTGGTTGAAAAAAGAGGACGATCCGGCCTTCAAGGGGATTTATGATCACGAATTCTCTGTTTTCCTCAACGGATTTATTGTGCTCAAACGCGGTAAAAAAGAAGGCCCGCCCCCTAAAAATGAAAAAAAACTGAACAATAACGTCGTTTTCAGGAAATTGAAAATAGCCTTAAACCTGAAAGATGAAGATATTCTCGAGATGTTTAAACTGGTGGATCTGGCCGTCAGCAAACACGAAATAAGCGCCCTTTTCCGAAATCCCAACCAAAGTCAGTACCGGGATTGCAAAGACCAGTTTTTGCGTAATTTTTTGCATGGAATGCAGGTGAAGTACCGGGGAGAAGAAAAATGAACATCTTTCCCGAGGCGACATCTTCGTGATTGGGCTTTCGAGGTGACATCTTCGAGCAAGGCAAAGTGCAGGAGCAAAAAGGTGTCGTCTCGGGCTAAATTGATCTATAAAAGTGTATTTTTCTCAACATCATTGGGCTTTCGAGGTGACATCTTCGTGCAAGGCAAAGTGCGGAGCAAAAAGGTGTCGTCTCGGGCTACAAAACTTTTAACTATTGGAACCTGAGGCATTGGACATCATTTATCGGGATGAACATCTTATTGCGGTCAACAAACCCAATGGATTGCTGGTGCATCGATCTTCGATCGCAGCGGGTGAAGACGTTTTTGCCATGCAGCTCTTGCGGGATCAAATCGGTCAGCACGTTTTTCCTGCCCATCGGCTCGACCGAAAAACATCAGGGGTGTTGCTCTTTGCGCTGGACGCCCATTCGGCCGCTTTATTACATGATACTTTTGTCGAAAAAGCCATTGAAAAAAAATACCTGGCCATCGTGAGGGGGTATTTTCCCGAAGCAGTGGAATTGGATTATCCGCTGACCAATGACCGCGGCAAAAAGCAGGAAGCCTTTACCCGTTTCCGATTGCTCAAAACAACAGAAGTGGATGTCCCTTACGGCAAACACCAGACGTCACGTTATTCCCTTATAGAAGCTTTTCCCGAAACAGGACGCCAACATCAGATTCGCAAGCATTGTGCTCATTTAATGCACCCCATTATTGGTGACCGCCCCCATGGATGTAACAGACAGAATAAACTTTTTAAAGAAAAATGGAACATGATGACCATGTTATTGCATGCCGCTGAAATGAAACTCACTCATCCGGTAACGGGTGAGCCATTTTCCATTCAGGCCCCTTTAAACGAAGAATTCAAAAGAGTACACTCCTTTTTAGGGTTTTAAACACAAAAAAGGGGCTATTCTCGATTTAAATGACGTTTTTATCCTATTTCAAGGTTTTTATTTTAAAAATCCCCCGGAATTTTGCATTTTTGTGCTACCCTTTCGAGTATTTAAGTTTCCTCAATAAAATTTAAAGACAGGAGTTGAATTTCCCCTTTCTCCCTGGGTCTTATCATAGACTTGAGGCATTTTTGTAATTCAGAACATCTTCATTGAGGAATAGCCACAGGCTCAAGAAAACAATATACTATTTGTAAGGTATTGATTGTCATTTGTTTGATGTTTTTACTTTCTACATTAAGTTATTGGTTATCCGTCCTTGCAGCCAGAAAATAAAATGATCCAGTGGGAAAAAAAACAAAGGGTAATTCTTTTACATCAGTATTGCTGGATAAAGCCGGAGCAATCCTGAAAAAAGGAATGTCTTCAACAAATTTAACCGAAACTGGCAGGGGGACAGATGCCAAGGTATTTCAACTGCAGTCAAAACTTCATGAGTTGGAGTTGGAGTTTGATTTATTGCGGAAAGAAAAAGCGCTTCAGGATCAGATCCTTTCAAATCTTGCCGATGGATTTTTTATTATTGATACGGAAGCCAAAATGCTGGTAGTTAATGAAACTTTGTGTGCTATAACAGGCTATGACAAGGAAGAGCTTATCGGTACAAAACCTCCTTATCCATATTGGCCTCCTGAAGAATACGAAACCATTGGAGCCGCCGTACAGAAAAAATACGGGAAAGAAGATAATCATTTCGAATTGACCTTTAAAAGGAAAAACGGAGAGCGATTTCCCGCCATTATTGAAACCTTTAATATACAAGACCATTCAGGAGAAATTACCCATTGTTTTGCCACCATTAAAGATCTTTCCATTCTGGAAAAAGCTTATAAAGGGCTGGAGGAGAGTGAACAAAGGTATAAGACATTATTTGAAAATACCTCCGACTGTATTTATAAAAGCACTCCCGATGGGAAAATCATAAGTGCAAATCCTGCTTTGGTTAAATTACTGGGGTACGAAAGTGAAGAAGCCTTAAAAGCGGTGAACGTAAAAGAATCGGTTTATTTTCATCCTGAAGAACGGGAAGAGGTGTTGACCAGCAATTTGGAAGTATACCGGTTGAAAAAAAAGGATGGCACGGAAGTTTGGGTGGAAGATCAGGGGTATTTCACTTATGATGAAAACAATAAGATTATATTCCACGAGGGCATCCTCAGGGATATCACCCAAAGGAAGAAATCCGAAGATGAATTGCGACAAAGCGAGTTGAAATTTCGCACCAACAACGAGTTGCTTCAGTCTATCCTCGATAGTCCCAAAGGCATCATTATCTTTTCTTTGGATAATGAATATTGTTACAAGGCTTTTACCACTTCACATAAAGAAACCATGAAGAAAATATGGGGAGTGGATATTGAGATTGGGATGAATATGCTCGAGTTGATTTCAAACACTGATGACCGTGAAAAAGCAAAAGCCAATTTTGATCTTACTCTGAAAGGAGAGGAATTGTTATTTATCGAGGAATATGGCGACGAAGCTTTGTACAGAACTTTTTGGGAAAGCAGGTATTCTCCCATTTATACGCTGGATGGGAATATTACAGGGCTGACCATTTTTGTGACAGATATTACCGAGCGGAAGCAGGATGAAGAGCGATTGAAAAAAAGCGAAAAGGCGCTGAATGAAGCACAAAAACTCTCCAAAATGGGGAGCTGGGAGTTTTTTCCGGGAACAGGGGAATTAATTTGGTCTGAAGAACTCTACAGGATTTTCAAACTGGAGGGTACGCCCAATGAAGAACTTTACGAGGCTTTCCGCAGCAGGGTTCACCGGGATGATTTAACAACATTGGATAGATTAATGGAAAAAGCTTCCCTCAGGGGAGAAGGTTATGTTTTTGAACATAGAATCGAAATCCCGGATGAGGCCCTTAAGTATGTATTGTGCAAAGGGGAGCCCGTTTTCAATGATCAAAACGAATTGGTGGCCATTAATGGCATCACCCTCGACATTACGGAAAAGAAGGCCCAGGAAAAAATTATCATGGAAAATATGGAAATCCTCAATAAGCAAAATGAGGAGCTCCATCGTTTGATAGAATCCAACGTGAGGCTGGAAAATTTTGCCTATATCGCTTCCCATGATCTGAAATCCCCGGTGAGAACGATTAATAGTTTTACGGGACTCCTTAAAACCAGGGCAGGGGCCAAGCTGGATGAAGAAGAGCAAAAATTCCTGGACTTCATCGCTAATGGGGCCAACGAAATACAAAACCTCATTGAGGATTTGCTGGACTATTCAAAAGTAAAGAGCAAGGGCTTCAATCCAACCATTTTGGATGTAAATCATCTGCTGAAGAGCCTGTTGGCCACCATGAGTGCTGATATTGAAGAGCATAATGCCGTGATAAAGCTCGGGGATGTTTTTCCTGGCGAAATTCGGGGGGATCGCACAAAAATCTGGCAGGTTTTTCAGAATCTTATCATCAATGCCATGAAATTTCACAAAAAAGGGGTGCCCCCTGAAATTTTTATTTCAGGCAGGGCAACTGAAAAGGAATGGGAATTTTCTGTCAAAGACAACGGGATAGGGATTGATGCTGAATTTCATGAAAAAATCTTCGTCTTGTTCCAGCAGCTCAACACGAAAGAACAATTCGACGGTACAGGCCTTGGCCTGGCGATCTGCAAAAAGATCATCGATCAGCACAATGGCCGGATCTGGGTCGAATCTGAACCGGGGAAAGGCGCCGCATTTTACTTTACCCTTCCCCGTATCGTTAAAGAATCATAAACCGTTTGGCATCCACCAAAATGTTGTTGGCCATCAATTGAATGATGTAAATGCCGGCGCTGAGTTTTATGCCTTCCTTGCTCAAATGGTCCAATTCAAAAGCCTGTATGCCGGCGGGCACTGTTCCCTGATGGATATTTCTGACTTTTCTGCCGTTGATGGAAAAAATATCAAGGGAAAGGTTCGTCTTTTCCACGATGGTTACCCGTACCTGGCCCGAATCTGTCATGGGGTTCGGACTTATGTTGAGGATTCTAGTGCCGGCATCCAGGTTGATATCGGTATTCGAATTGATAACGGGAACGATATCCAGCGAAACATCAAATACGCCGTGGAGGTTACCGTCGGCATCTTCCGTCAGGGGAATGATGCGTCCTTCCGCACTGTCATCAGAAGCCCATGGGTCGCCGGCAATATCAGTGTCGCCTTCAAAGTACAATTGGGTGGTTAGCGTGCCCCCTCCTGCAGCGGCGATCTTAAAGTGGATGTGACGGGGGCGAAAGGCACTCCCGTTCAGGTATTTCCCCGGCAAAACCGTTTCCATGGCGTAATTGCCCATTGGGTCGGTATCGAATTTTCCTCTGAAGTTGTACCCTACATTATCATAGGCTCCGCCGTCGTCGGCCTGCCATACGTCCAGGTTTGCCATCGGGATAGGCGTTTCACAATCGTTATAATAAATCGTGCCGGTCAGGAAGAGCACCGTTCCTACGGCACCTTCAGGAGAAATTTTATTCCTGACGGGCGCATTGGGGCTATAAAAAGGGCCCTGGATATCCTCGGTGGTGGGGTCACAGGTGTTTGCAGCACTGAAATGGGGTAAAAAAGGAAAAAGAGCACTTAGGGTGCCGATTTTTAAAAGGTTTCTTCTTTCCATGTGTTGGGTGGTTTATGTCAAATTGGTCAAGTCAAATAAAATGGTCGTCGTTGGATAACACGGCATTTTCCGGAAAATGGTTGCGTCAGGTAGTTTAATTAAAATGGTTCAAAGCCGGCAGAGAGGTAATTTCGCAGCGGTTGTTCTGCAACAATACCCGAAAGATGGAGCAGTTCGAGATAGGTTTCAAAAATCTCCTGCTCTTTTTTAACGATGTCCAGTTCTTTTCCCAGGAGGCTTTCCCTGATCTTTAGCAAGGAGTAGGCCGTGGCATCAGCCAGCCCGGGGTATTGGTCCATGGAAAATCTCGCCTGGCTGGTTTCCATCTGCTTCAGCAACAGGGCGTGTTCATCGAGTAAGGCCTGCATCTTGCTGAGGTATTCTCCTTTTTTCATTTGGAGGTCATACACCAGGGCTTCCTGTTTGTTTTCCGCCTCGAGTTGTTCGAGTTTAAGTTCGTTCAATTTAAGTTTGGAAGAGCCCTTGAGGGGTAATTTGAATCCTATACCAATCGATAATCGTTCCCTTAAAAAGTCTTTACGCTGGCCTTCATAACGGGATTCCACGTAATCCAGCACATTGCGTCTTTCTGCATCCTCAACATTGTATTCGTATTCAAGCGTCTCGATCCGGGCACTCTGGCGTACCAGGAGGGGATGTTGTTCCAACGGGGTGCCGTATAATTCAGGCAAAATGTTTTTGATCTCTTCCAATCCGATGAAATTACCCTGGGTTAAATCCAGGCTGTCCTCACTTTCGGTAATCAGCTTGACGAGGGTCTGTAACCCGGAGCGGGTATTTTCGAGGTTTAAGAGCTCCATTTGCAGGTCATTCCGGTCGTCTTCTGTTTTGATCAGGTCGGTGATGTCAAAATTAGAGAGCAGGGCACTTTTTTTAAGGGTATTGATCTTATCCTCATAAACGAGAAAAAATTCATTTTTGACCCGGATAAGCCGCTCGCAAAAATAAAGTCCGGCAATGATCTCGTATCGATCCAGCAAGGCTTCCTCGAGGATGAATTGTTGCTCCATCTCCCCAGTACGGATGGTACTGTTGTGGTATTTATTTTGCGCCCATCGCTGGCGTGGACTGTTTGGGGTTACTCTGAAAATATATTCCTCTTGTGAAATTTCAAAATCGTGGGTTCTCGTTCTCAACTCAACCTGTTCGATCCAGGGCATCTGGTAAGAAGTACGCTGGAGGAACTGTACGATCTTTTCCTGGTGCAGCATTTCCTGTTGGGTCCGGGAGGAGGCAAGAAACGAGTTGGCGGAAAGAGGTGCCTGACTTATTGCATTCAGACTTGAAATCAGGAATATTATTATGGGTAAACAGACTTTCATTCGCTTAGTATTTCAAACTATTCTCTTGCAGCTTCCACTTTTGGAGTGGAAAAATTAAAAATCGGACTAAAAAAACCCGTGCCGCCGTTTGCTTCGGTGGGCATTAGGTTCAGGATGACTTTTTCTTTTTGCAAGAAAAGATTTTCGGCAGGGATGGAAATAAGCACCTCGCGGCCATAGGTTTTGAAGTCGGGCATTTTTCTCAATCGTTCCGGAATTTCGACGATTCGGGATCCCAACCCGATCACTTCCCCTCCGCAGGAATGTTCCGGATGGAGGGTGGAGGTCACGATCAGTGAATCTCCCAGGGACACCTGCAGGATCAGGCTTTCAAGCACATAAGCTTTTACAAGGGTAGGGTTTTGGCTGTAAAAGGTAACTATGGTGGAATAGGAATTCAGGTTTTCGCCTTCTTTACAATTCACTGAACCGACTACGCCGTCTTCCGGTGCGGTCAGGGAAAGTCTTTCCTGCTCTGTTTCCAGGAATTTTACTTCATCCTGCAATTTTTCTTTTTGGATCATGAGCGGATGTTCAGGATTATTAAGGGAAGCCTGAAGCCTGTTTATTTCAATTTCCAGGGGTTTGACGGAGAGGTCAAGTTCTTTTTGAAGGGCTTCAATTTTTAATGCCCGGCTGCTTTTTTGGTGCGGGGTATTTTCTGGTAAGGAAATGCTTTTTAAGTCTTTGACCAAAGCCTCATTGAAGTCGATCTCCGCCTGTAGTTGTTCAATTTTGCTGTTGATTTCAGACGTTTTGGCAATTTTCTGGGCACGTAGTTTATTGATCTCCGAGAGGAGGTCGGCTTTCCATATTTCCTCACGGGTTTCCAGCTCGGCGATGTCATGGGAAAGACCATTGAATTTCTGGTCAAGGGTGTTGCGGGTGACGGTAGCCAGTACAGTTCCCTTCGGCACATTTTGCCCCGGCGTTACTAAAATTTCATTGACTGTTATGGGGTGGTCAAGACTGATGTCCATTTCTTTATTTTCGGCAAAACCGTAAAACAGGAGTGTTTGTTTGCCAAAATGCCGGTTCAGCCGAAACAGTAAAATGATCAGCAGGATGCTGAGGATATATAAAATATTGATGCGCTTCATGAATTTTTATGTTTAAAAATCCGGGCATTCGTCCCGTATCTTCTCTCACCGATATGGCTGACCCTGATCATTTATATTTGCTGGGTCGTATCCTGGATGTTCAACCTGACGTTCCTGATATCCGACAGCGGCATGAGTTCGTCAGAAAGCAGGAATTCATCCTGTCCTTCTTTTTTGAGTTTCAGGGAATATTCGTAGGAGACCACCCGTGTTCCATCGGATTCGGTGGATGTTTTATATCTTGTAACGGCATAATTACTGCAATGCTTTTGCAAAATACGCTGCATCGTTTTGTAATCTGAAGATTGCTTCCCGTTGAGGAGGTCAAATTTGAGTGAACCGATCAGGTTGTTCTTTTTGCTGAATGGCGTGAGCCTCAGGATAAAGGCAGAAACCGAAAAAGCTATGGTGCCGATGAAAGCAATGAGGAACCCATAAACTCCACAGGCGATCCCTATGGCAAGAGACATAAACATGAAAACAATATTCCGGGGATCACGAACGGTAGTCCGGAAACGTACAATGGACAATGCTCCCAACATGCCTAATCCTCTGGCCAGGCTGTCCCCGATGGCTTGCATCACTGTAGCCGCAACGATGGCAATGAGGATCATCCCTTGCATAAAATGATCGGACCGGGCGACTTCCCGGGTAGTCTTTTCATAAGTAAAGACTAAAACCGTCGACAAAATGAAGGCCAATAATACCGTAAAGATAGCGGTAACCAGCGTTGGGTTTTCTGCACTGTTCTGTAATGAAAAGTAATCGAACATTCTTTCTGTTAAAATAAATTATTGTTGAGATGTCGAAATCAGACATTTCTTGTTTTCAATCTTAAGTTTTCTATTTTCAGAAAATTCAGGGAATCGTATATTAACAAGCCGGCTAAAGGTACGCAGTATATTAATCAGATGTTAAATTTAGGTAAAATTTCTATGTGCCGGGGCGGTGTAAGCCGGGTTAAAAGACCAAAATCATTGATTCTTGTCCGCTGCTAAGACCACTTCTGTACCTGTGCACCGGACAAGGATCAATGAACGTAGGTTGCGAGGCACCACGCCTTTGAAAAAAAGAATATAAAGCACTAAACCCCATGCCTTCCTTTTAAATTTTTCGGGCCTTCCCAATACAGGCTTTTCGGTTGCCCCGGATGAATTACCTGGTGATCACAAACTTTAACGGCTGAGCAGCAAATCGGTCTTTCTGTTTCAGGACAAGCGTATAAAGTCCGCCCGGTAGGTCCGGGACATCGAGCAACATTTGGTGACCTCCGTTCCAGGGGATTGTTTTGATCATGGCCCCCTGGCTGTTGTAGATAACCAGGTCTCCGTTAACATCCATATTGGACGAATTGATCCTTATCAAAGCCGGGGAGGTAAATGGGTTGGGAAAAATCTCCAAACCAAAGGAGAAATTGGGATCTTCGATGATATTGGGGGTATTGGGTGCACCAGGGGTACCCGGAGCAGAAAACCAACTGCCGGCAAGGGCATTGTCAAGGGAGGGATTCAACAACTGTAAGGTGGCGCCCAATCCATCAGGATCTGTTGGCCATGGATCCTCATCATCAAAATGAACGGTATCCACCACGGTTCCTGATGCATTGAACAGTCTGAGCAACTCTCCTCCATTGTTTAATCCGAAATCGAATTCCCCGACATAGTTGATTACATCCGGGAAAATAAGCGCGAAACTGTCAATATTTCTGACCAGCACCAGATATCCGTTTCCGGGAATGGTTGTGCCCGCAGGAAAAGTAAACAGGTTGGCGTCATTGTCATCGCTGAAGGACCAGTTGCCAATATTCACCTGGGAGCCGTTTGAATTATAAAATTCTACCCAATCCTTGGAATCTAAATCCGCAGCGGAATGGTAATTAATTTCGTTAATGACGATCTGCCCTGAAAGCCGGAAACCGGCCAGGCATAAAAGCAAAAAGAAGAAAGGTAGTCGTTTTTTTATCATGATAGTTTAATTTTTAATGAACCAAGATAGGGATAAAAAGCGTTTTACATAATCTATTTCCGGGTGAAAAATAACCTGGTCGGTAGTAAGACAAAATTTTACTATTGAGATTAATTCTAAATTAGTAAGACAGAAAACACTTGTACTGTTTAATGTTGGTCAAGTGGACAATCTGGCCTACTTTTGTACCCCTGTGAAATTGCGCAAAAATGGTTCAGTTTCACTTCATTGCAAAACGCAAAAAACATTTAAACATGGGTTGGTTTTCCAATTTTTCTTCTTCCTCGATCGGCAGAAAGTTCCTCATGGGGCTATCCGGTCTTTTCCTCATAACTTTTATAGCGGTTCATTTGCTTGTGAATTCATTTTCGCTGGTGAGTGCTGATTTGTTTAACAGAGGATCCCACTTTATGGGAACGAATGTATTAATTCAGGTCATGCAATATGTGCTGGCCGCAGGATTTCTGCTTCATATCATCATGGGCCTGGTGCTGACCATAAAAAATAATTCGGCGCGCCCGGTCAAGTACGCGATGAACAAACCCGGCGAAAATTCGACTTTCGCCTCAAGGAGTATGATTTATACGGGATTGCTGGTTCTCTTGTTTTTGTTTCTTCACCTAAAGGATTTTTTCATACCGATCAAATTTGAGCATGGTTCATATGGTACGGATTACGATTTGCTGGTGGCAGTTTTTTCCAATCCGTTGTACGTCGTGCTTTATGTCGTGGCTTTCATTTTGTTGGCCATTCACTTATATCATGGTTTTCAGTCCGCTTTTCAGACCATTGGGGTCAACCATCCGAAATATACCCCCGGCATTAAATTCCTTGGAGTATTGTATTGCATAGTGGTAGGACTCGGCTTTTCAGCCATCGCATTGTTTCACTTTTTTAATTCACTGAATTAAGACAAAAGACCTTAACAGATATGTCAAAATTAGATTCTAAAATTCCGGAAGGTCCTATTAAAGACAAGTGGACCAATCATAAAAATAAAATCAACGTTGTAAATCCTGCCAACAAACGATCCATCGATATCATCATTGTGGGTACCGGGCTTGCCGGGGGGTCTGCCGCCGCGTCTCTTGCCGAAATGGGCTACAACGTCAAAGCTTTTGCCTACCAGGATTCTCCGCGTCGTGCACACTCTATCGCTGCCCAGGGGGGAATCAATGCCGCCAAAAACTATCAGAATGATAACGATTCTATCTACCGGCTCTTCTACGATACGGTTAAGGGGGGCGACTATCGTTCCCGTGAGGCCAATGTGCATCGACTGGCAGAGGTTTCCGGCAATATCATCGATCAGTGTGTAGCCCAGGGAGTACCCTTCGCCCGTGAATATGGAGGATTGCTCGATAATCGTTCTTTTGGAGGCGTTTTGGTGTCCCGTACTTTTTATGCCAAAGGTCAGACCGGACAACAGTTGTTGCTCGGGGCTTATTCCGCGATGAACCGCCAGATCGCAATGGGTAAGATCAAAATGTACAACCGCCATGAAATGCTGGATATCGTAGTGGTGGATGGAAAAGCAAGAGGCATTATCGCGAGAGACCTTGTGACCGGAGAGATTGAGCGGCATTCTGCCCATGCGGTGGTGATCGCTTCTGGAGGGTACGGAAATGTTTTTTACCTTTCAACCAATGCCATGGGGTCGAATGTGACGGCTTCCTGGAAAATACATAAAAAAGGCGCTTTTTTCGCCAATCCTTGTTATACGCAAATTCACCCAACCTGTATTCCGCGTTCAGGAGATCACCAGTCAAAACTGACTTTGATGTCTGAATCCCTGAGGAATGACGGAAGGATTTGGGTGCCCAAACATAAAAAAGATGTGGAAGCCATCCGCAAGGGTACCTTGAAACCCACCCAGCTTGCTGAAGAAGACAGGGATTACTACCTCGAGAGAAGGTATCCCGCCTTTGGCAACCTGGTACCTCGCGACGTTGCGTCACGTGCAGGAAAGGAAAGATGTGATGAAGGGTATGGGGTCAATGCTACAGGAGAAGCGGTTTACCTCGATTTTGCAGAAGCCATTGAGCGCTTCGGTAAGGAAAAGGCGCTGGTGATGGGATTGCACAATCCTTCCAAAGAAAAAATAACCGAACTGGGAGAACAGGTGATCGAAGAAAAATACGGTAACCTCTTCCAGATGTACGAAAAGATCGTCGATGAAAATCCTTACAAAACGCCGATGATGATTTACCCTGCGGTGCACTACACCATGGGAGGTATTTGGGTGGATTACAACCTGATGACTACTATTCCGGGATGTTATTGTGCCGGAGAGGCCAACTTCTCCGATCACGGAGCCAACCGCCTCGGCGCTTCGGCCCTGATGCAGGGATTGGCAGATGGTTACTTCGTTTTGCCCTATACGATCGGGGATTACCTGGCGCATGAGATCAGAACAGGAGAAATACCTACAGATTTGCCGGAGTTTGACCAGGCGGAAAAGGAAGTCCGCGAGAGACTGGAAAAACTCATTAATATCAAGGGAACCAAATCTGTGGATCATTTCCATAAACGTCTCGGTAAAGTGATGTGGGATTACGCTGGAATGGCGCGTAACGCAGAAGGCCTGAAAAAGGCAATGGACGAGATCAGGCAGATTCGTGAGGATTTCTGGAAAGAGGTGAAAGTCCCGGGAGGCTTAAATGAATTGAACCCGGAACTGGAAAAAGCGGGCCGTGTGGCCGATTTCCTCGAATTGGGTGAATTCTTTGCCCTGGATGCCCTGCATCGGGAGGAATCTTGCGGAGGTCACTTCCGTGAAGAATCACAGACCGATGAAGGGGAAGCACTTCGTGACGATGAAAATTTTGCCTACGTCGCCGCCTGGGAATGGACAGGGGATCCTCGTAAGGCCGTTTTGCACAAGGAAGAACTTGAGTTTAAAGATATCGAATTGAAACAACGTAGTTATAAATAGCCCTTAGGTTGAAAAAATATAAAATTATGTCTGAAAAGAAAGATATGAATTTAACGTTAAAAATCTGGCGCCAGCAGGACGCCCGATCCAAAGGCAGTATAGTGACTTATCCGATTTCCAATATATCTCCGGATTCATCTTTTCTCGAAATGCTGGATGTGCTCAATGAGCAATTGATCCAGAAAGGGGAAGACCCGGTAGCTTTCGACCACGACTGTCGGGAGGGGATCTGCGGAATGTGTTCCCTCCATATCAATGGCGAAGCTCATGGTCCTGACAGGGGAGTTACGACCTGCCAGCTCCACATGCGTATGTTTAAGGATGGCGACACCATCTTCATCGAGCCCTGGAGAGCCAAAGCCTTTCCGGTGATCAAAGACCTCATCGTTGACCGCTCGGCTTTTGAAAGAATCCAGCAGGCTGGAGGTTTTATCTCCGTCAATACCTCCGGAAATTCCCAGGATGCCAATGCCATTCCAATTCCGAAAGTCAATGCAGATAAAGCCATGGATGCTGCAACCTGTATCGGTTGCGGAGCTTGTGTAGCTTCCTGTAAAAACAGTTCAGCCATGTTGTTCGTCGCAGCCAAGGTATCGCAGTTTGCGTTGTTGCCGCAAGGCCGCATCGAAGCAAAAGACAGGGTGCTCAATATGGTAAAAGCCATGGACGAAGAAGGTTTTGGAAGCTGTACCAATACCGGTGCCTGTGAAGTGGAATGCCCTAAAGGCATCTCTTTGGAGAATATTGCCCGGATGAACCGTGAGTATTTGTCGGCTACTTTCGGGTAGAAGGTGGACGGCTGACGCCTTTAGGGGGACGAAATGCGGTTTATTTTGTAAGATATTTTAAGTAAAAAAGCCCGGTGCTATCCTTTGGGATGGACCGGGCTTTTTTATTGGTTTTTTATAAAGAAGGAGATTTAAATTTGCAAAAATGAACACTGTTTAGTAAATTTACATTGTTAATAAAACTATATGGGTATTTCTGAACGTAGGAAAAGAGAAAAAAAAGAACTTAAGAAAAGCATTCTGGAGAAAGCAAAGGATATTTTGCTGAAAGAAGGATGGCAGCAACTGTCGATCAGGAACATTGCGACGGCTATTGAATACAGTCCTGCCACGATCTACCTCTATTTTGAAGGGAAGGACGAGATCGTTTATCAATTGATGGAGATGGGCTTTTTGCGGATGCAGGAGTATTTTGAGCCGGTGTACAAGGAGACTCATCCGGTGGAGCGGATCCGGAAGTCGGGATTGGCCTTCCTCGATTTTGCCTTATCGAATCCGGAATGGTTTGAGTTGTTGTTCAATACACCCGAGCATCTTTGTGATATCGATAAATACGTCGAGGATTCAAGCCCCGGGTTCAGGTTATTTGATGGATTGTTGCAGGCCTGTGAGGAGGCTATTGCTCAAAAATACACCCATATAACCGATGCGAAAATATTAGCCATGATATTGTGGTCCACGGTCCAGGGACTGGTGACATTGATCCGTTCGGGACACCTGGAGCATCTGATCGAGCGGGAGGAACAGGAGCTGATCGGACAGACCATGGATACTTTTATGGGGACCATTTTTCAGGTGAAGTAGTATTTTTTTTGTCATTTACTAAACACTGTATATATAATTAACATGTTTCAAAAAGCTATATTCTTCCATTTGATTTTGCTGTTATGGACCACATCGGTCATGGCCCAGGATTTTTCTTCCCTGGTTGAAAAAAGCTGGAATAATAACGAGCAACTGAAAGCACAGCATTTCCAGCTCCAACAGGCTGAGGCTGCATTAAAAGAAGCCAGATCCATGTATGGCCCTACGATCAGCCTGGGAGGGCAATATACTCTGGCGGCAGGCGGTAGAGGGATCGACTTTCCGGTTGGTGATCTGCTGAACCCTGTATATAGTACCCTGAACCAGTTAACTTCTTCTAATGCTTTCCCGGCGGTTGAAAATGCGACGATTTCTTTTTTGCCCAATAATTTCCTGGATGCAAGGTTGAGAATTCAACAACCCGTTTATTACCCGGAGCTGGCCATCAACCGACAATTTCAATCAAGTAAAATTGATTTGAAAGCTTTGGAGATAAAGGCTTACAAAAGATTGCTTTCCAAAGAGGTGATGACAGCTTACCTGCAATGGCAAATGGCACAGCAGGCCGTCGTAATTTACGAAAAGGCGGAGGCCCTGTTAAAAGAAGCCAACCGGACGACCACCAGCTTGTTTGAAAACGGGAAGGCTTTGCCTTCAGCGGTTAACAGGATACAATCCGAGCAGGCAAGCAACAAAGCCCAGTTGATCGACGCCAAAAACCAGGAAGAAAACGCCTGGCAATTACTCGCATTTTTACTCCATGAGCGGGGCATTTCCCGGGATCAGGTAACGGTAGGGTTACCCGAATTGCCTGATATGATTACCAATAATGGCTCCCGGGAGGAACTGCAACAGCTGGATGTAGGGATTGAGATGCAACACCTGGCGGTCAAAAAAGAAGAACAGTTCTATCTTCCCAGGGTCGGTGTTCAAATTGATGCAGGGTCCCAGGATTTTGATTTCCAATGGAAGCCCTACGCCTTGCTTGGGGTCAATGTGGAATGGAACATCTATGATTTTAAAAGGCATACCCACAAAAAGGACCAGGCACTGGCGGCCGTCGAAGCTCAAAAGCAGCAAAAATCTTATGTGCAAAATCAGTTGGAATTACAAAGTGCCGTGGCCAAAAACAACCTGCTTGCTGCCATTGATCAGGCCAATACCTTTCAGCCAAGGATCCAGTCGTCACAAAAGACTTATGATGAGGTCATGAAAAAATACCGAACAGGTGTCGCCAATTACCTGGAACTGATCGATGCACAAACGCAACTGACCATAGCAGACCTTTCATATATCCTTGCCCGGTACAATGCCTGGATAAAGTGGGCAGAGCTGCAATATGTAACAGCAAGTTATCCGATTAATTAACAACCTAATGTGGTGAATAAAATGAAAATGAAGAAGTTTATCATAATAGCAGTGGCCATTACCGCTGCTTTATCCTCCTGCCGCCAGGAGGCCGATCATCAGGATGAAAAAACAGGAAACGGACCAGACCTTACCCAGTACGTCAAGATGGTAAATGTGGCTGTAGAAACCAACGCCCAAACGATAGATGTGTTGGGGATCATTGTGAGTAAAACCCAGTCCACCCCGGCTTTTAAAACAGGAGGGGTGATCGAAAAAACTTTTGTGAAGGAAGGAGACCGGGTGTCTAAAGGACAACTGATTGCGACCTTGATCATGACGGAAATCAATGCAGGTGTAGCCCAGGCTGAAGAAGGCCTTGCGAAAGCCACCCGGGACCTGGAACGGGCTGAAAATTTATACGCTGACAGCGTAGCGACCCTGGAGCAGCTGCAGAATGCCCAAACCGGGGTGATGCTGGCTTCCAAAAACCTCGAAATTGCCCGGTTCAATAAAAAACACAGCGAAGTGCGGGCGCCCATAAAGGGTCGTGTGATCAAACAATTATTGCATGAGGGGGAGGTGGCCGGACCGGGGCTTCCTGTTTATGCGATACTGGGCGTATCGGATAATGATTGGAAAGTCAATGCCAATTTGATTGACAGGGACTGGGCGAAATTGAAGGTCGGGGATCCGGTCAACCTCGTACTCGATGCTTATCCCGGTCAAAAATTTAAAGGGCAAGTCAGTGAAAAATCGGTTATTGCCACCGATGCAAGCGGATCACTGGAAGTCGAATTTTCATTTATGACACCGCCGCCTTCTCTGGCAGCCGGTATGGTTTGCAGGGTCGAAACCACCCCTCACGATTTGGAAACCATGACCATCATTCCTATAGAGGCCATCGTTAAAAGTAATGGCCATACCGCAACGGTTTTTACCGTTGAAGACGGCAAGGCAAAAAAACTGGAAATCAATATACTTGAGCTGTTAGGGAGCAGGGTTGCCATATCCGGGGGGTTGGAAAATGTAAAGGAGGTTGTGACGATCGGAGCCATGTTTCTGGAAGACGGGGATACTGTTGTTGCAATGAACCAATTACCTAAAAATTGAAAAATGAATTTCACCAGATTTTTTGTAAAGAACTACCAATTCACCTTAGTGGTTTTCCTGGGGTTGGTCATTTTGGGGCTCAATTCCCTGTTGAACATGCCCCGCAGTGAAGACCCCCCATTCAATGCGCCCATTTATACCATTGTGATCATTTACCCGGGCACCTCACCCGAAGATATGGAGAAACTGGTGGCCGATCCTATAGAAGCAGAGTTGTATCAACTGGATGATATTAAGAAGATTCAGACAGGCTGCAATGACGGGTTATTGTATATGCTGGTAGAATTCAACTACGGCGTGGACCCTCAGGGCAAGTACAATGATGTGATCAGGGAGGTCAACAAAATTCAGGATCTGCCTGACGATATCCTGAGTATTACCATTAACCAGGCATCTGCCAGTGACGTGGCCATCCTCCAGACCGCCCTGATCTCGGAGACGGCTTCGATGAAAGAGCTGGAAAATCAGGCAGAAACCCTGGAAAGGCAACTAGAGACCATTGATGCCATCAAGTGGGTCAAAATACAAGGGGTGCCGGAGCGGAATATTCGTATCGAACTGGATTTAGACCGAATGGCCTTGTTAAAAATTGGCCTCAACCAGGTATTGGCACTGATACAGGCCAATAATGTGAATATTCCAGGCGGGGATATCGATCTGGGAATGCGAAAATTCAACATTCAGACGACCGCTGAATTTGGAAGCATTGATGACATTTCCAACACCATCGTCAACACAACAATAACGGGGAAGATCACCCGTCTTTCGGATATCGCCAATGTTTACGAAACGGAAGCGGAAAACAGTCACATCGCCCGCTACAACGGTCACCGGGCCATTTGGATCGTTACGGCCATGAAGGACAATCGGAATATCGTCCACACCAGGCAGCAGATGGAGCCCATTCTTAGGCAGTTCGGAGAAAATTTGCCTGAGAATATCGAAATGGTGCAGGCCTTTGATCAGGAAGTCATGGTGAGCAAACGCCTGGAAAACCTGGGGCGTGATTTTTTGATTGCCGTATTGCTGGTGTTGCTGACCCTTTTGCCGTTGGGTACCCGGGCCTCTTTGGTGGTCATGATCTCTATTCCCTTATCGTTGAGCATTGGTATATTTCTGTTGGATTTGCTAGGGTATAGCCTCAACCAGTTGAGCATTGTGGGTATGGTTGTTTCACTGGGGTTGCTGGTGGACGACAGTATTGTGGTTGTGGAAAACATAGAGCGTTATATGCGGAAGGGCATTCCCGTAAAAGAGGCGGCTATAACAGCAACCAACCATATTGTCCTCGCTATTATCGGTTGCACGGCCACCCTGATCCTCGCTTTTTTACCTTTGGCCAATATGCCGGAAAGTTCCGGTGATTTTATCCGGGCCATGCCTATGGCAGTCATGGTTACCGTCACGGCTTCCCTGGTCGTTTCCGTTACCATCATTCCCTTTTTGGCCAGCAGGATACTAAAACCCCACAAAGGAGGGGAGGGAGAAGGAAACGCGGTTTTCCGGGCCTTCAAGAAGTATGTGAACGATCCCTACCAGCGATTGCTTAGTTGGAGCATAAAACATTCTTTTATCGCTTTACTCTCGGCAGCCCTTATTTTTGGAGCCTCTTTATTGTTGATTCCGCAACTGGGGTTCAGTCTTTTCCCAGCTTCTGAAAAACCTATGTTTATCATTGATGTGGAAACCGAAGCAGGCAGCAATATCCAGCATACGAATAAACTGGTGTACCAGGTGGAGAAACATCTGGCCTCAAAGGAGCAGATACGCGGATTTGCAGCCAATACAGGAAAGGGTAATCCCAGGGTTTTTTACAATGAATTTCAGCCACAATCCGCCGACAACCAGGGACAAATAATGGTTTTTATGGATGAAAATGCCGAGGTGCCGGAGATTGACGCCCTGGCCGACGAACTTCGGAAGGAATTGACCGGGCTTGCCGGGGCAAAGATCAAGGTGCGGCGATTTCAGCAGGGCGAACCCGTCATCGCTCCCGTGGAAATGAGGATATTGGGAGAAGACATGGATTCGTTAAAAAGTATAAGTGCTGCAGTAGAGGAGATCATGAAATCTACAGAAGGTACCTTTTACGTCAACAATCAGCTTAAAAATGACAAAACGGAGATTAAGATCGATATTGACAGGGATAAAGCAGGATTGTACGGCCTGACGACCCGCGAAGTGGCCATGACAGTCCGGATGGCCATCACTGGCCTGGATATTGGCAAAATACGAAGGGGGAATGGCGATGAGGATGCTTTACAGGTATCCATCAGGGACAACACTGCCAATGCCCTGGAAAACTTCAACAGGGTACAGATCACCACCCTGGGCGGTACCCTGGTTCCGCTCCGATCCGTTGCCGGCATCACTTTGGAGGAATCTCCCTCCCTGATACGTCATTACAATAAAGAAAGGTATAGCCTGGTTACCTGCTTTACGAAAGAAGGGTACAACACAGAAGCGCTGACGACAAAAGTATTGGACCGGATAGAAAATGAAATATCCATGCCCCCGGGTTACCGGATTGTGGCTGCCGGGGAACGGGAAGCAAGGGAAAGGTCATTCGGCGGTATTGGCACCATCATTATTTTAGCGGTGTTCGGGTTGCTGGCCATACTCATTTTGGAGTTTCGGACCCTGAAATCTACCTTGATCGTTTTGAGTGTCATTCCGTTGGGTATGGTAGGGGCCATGATAGCCTTGTGGATTGCCGGGGAGACGCTCTCTTTTGTCGCTACAGTAGGCATCATAGCACTGGCAGGTATCGAGATCAAAAACTCCATCCTCATGGTCGATTATACCAATTCCCTCAGGGAAAAAGGTATGCCCCTGTACGAGGCGGTCATGGATGGTGCAGAGACTCGTTTTTTACCAATTTTACTGACAGCCCTTACAGCGATTGGAGGGATGACCCCCCTCGTTCTGGACAGTAGCCCTTTGATCAGCCCACTGGCCATTGTACTTATCGGCGGATTGATCAGTTCGCTGATCCTGAGCAGGGTGGTGACGCCGGTTTTGTATTATCTCATTCCTCCCAGGGTGGATTGATGCATGCGGGGTTAAAATTTTAAAGCCGCTTAAAATAAATGCGGTCAAAAATTTGTTTTAGCCATTGAATCCCATAGGCTATTTCAACCATTGTCAGCATATTGAATACCCGAAAGTCCGGGTTTTGAAAGAGGTTTTGAAAAAAATAAATATTTTTCATGGAAATTAAGTGCGAAAACATTACCTTTGCGCTTCATTTGAAAATGAAATAAATTCGTTATGAAAAAAGATATTCATCCAGAAGATTACCGCATGGTGGTGTTTAAGGATTTTTCGGTTGATGAATCGTTTTTGACACGTTCATGTGCTCCTACAAGGGAAACCATTGTATGGGAAGACGGTAAAGAATATCCGTTGGTGAAATTGGAAATTTCAAGTTTCTCTCACCCGTTTTTTACCGGTAAGATGAAATTCGTAGATACTGCGGGTCGTATTGATAAATTCAATAAGAAATTCGGTAATAACCCGTTTGCGAAGAAAAAGTAATCGTATTCTTACGTACTTTTATAAAAAACAGATAAAAGCTCCTTTCAGTATTGATTGGGGCTTTTTGCAATTATGCTGTAAGTAGCAATTTATTAGGGCAAAAGTGACGCACCTCTATTTAAATTCGTCAATAAATAATATCCCCTAATGTAAAAAATGTAAAATTTTCGTAAATTACCTGTGTAGTTAATCTCTTATTATGGCAAATATTATTCTCTTCGACAGTGAAGTACGGGAAAATCTCCTTCCGCTAACCTATACCAGGCCGGTGGGTGAAATTAGGGTGGGTATATTACCTATTCGTGAAAAATGGGAAAGATGGATGAATGCCAAAGTTTCTTATATCACGCAGGATTATCTTGCCGAGAAATATTCCATTGATTACGGAGATGAAAATTTTATCATCAACGGCTCTGCCATGCCTTCCAGCCAGTTATGCAAACTGATCAAACAAATGGATTTTGGGGAGGCTTTTTTGCTGGGAGATGAACTCATCGCTGCTAAAATGGATGAACGTCAGTTTGAAAGACTGATTCACGACCAGGACATTGGAGAACTAAAAGGAATTGACCTGGAGGACACTGAATTTTTAAAGATCAACCATCATTGGGATATCTTCCAGCTGAATGATCAGGCTCTTCGCGCAGATTTTAAACTACTCACAAAGGGCCGGACTTCGGAGCCCATTAGCGATACCAACCAGGTTTTAGGGATAGAAAATGTATTCGTGGAAAAGGGCGCCATCATTGAATGCTCCGTTATCAATGCCACCACCGGCCCTGTTTACATAGGTAAAAATGCCGAAATTATGGAAGGGTGTCACATTCGGGGCGCTTTTTCGATGGGCGAAGGCTCCGTGTTGAAAATGGGGGCTAAAATTTATGGAGCCACTACCTTGGGCCCTTATTGTAAAGTCGGAGGAGAGGTGAACAATTCCATCCTTTTGGGGTATTCCAATAAGGGACATGAAGGCTACCTTGGCAATTCTGTCATCGGAGAATGGTGTAACCTCGGGGCAGGCACCAACGTTTCCAATTTGAAAAATAATTACGAAGAGGTACGGTTGTGGAGTTATCCAAAACAAAGTTTTGAAAAAACAGGCACCCAGTTTTGCGGGCTCATTATGGGGGATCATTCCAAATCTGCCATCAATACTGCCTTTAATACGGGAACCGTCGTGGGCATCTCAGCCAATATTTTTGGACCGGGGTTCCCAAGAAATTTCATCCCTTCGTTCTCATGGGGAGGGTATCACGGTTTTTCGACCCACGAGACGGACAAGGCATTCAGCACCATGGAAAAAGTTTTGGAACGCAGGAGCATCGAATTCACCGTTTCCGAACGACTCATCATGCTTCGCCTTTTTGAAGATACCGCTGAATTCAGAAGATGGGAAAAAGGGTGATAAAGGTAAAATGATAAATTGAAAATTAAAAAGGGCAGTCGATCCTGCGTTTACAATGCGCGGATCAATTTTTTTTTCATAAATTCTGCGCTATCTTTGGTACAAAGAAATTTAATAAAGATAAATTGATCTATTTGTCGCTGCTTTGCCCCGCCCTGAAAAAAGGAGTCTTCCGCAAAAAAACTCAATTTATTTTCAAGCGTTTACAGAAGGTCGTGCTCCTTTTTTCATCCCTATTAAAGCCTGAACGCCCCCATCAATCATCTGATCCCAAAAGCATACCCTCTATTACCATCCTTTGCAGAACCGATAAAATTGAATGTCATGAGATTCCCTTTAATCTTTGTTATTGTCTTTTTATTATTGACCGCCTGTGGAGGCAAAAAGGATCCCTCCGTTGACCAATCTGAAAATGCTGAAGCCGGGGCATCCTCGGAACCTTTAGTGGTGACCGACAGTCTGAAAGCCATCTATAAAGAAATTTATTCAAAAAGAAAGGACTGGCTGCCTGCAAAATCTATCTTCGAATTGGGGAAAATCAACCCGGGCGATGAAGCCCTGACCGATACTGCTTTTTTTGTCTTTAGGGAAAAACTGCTGCAGGCGATTGATAATAAGGATGCCTTTTACCTGCTTGATAAAACGGCCGCTGACATCAAGTGCAGCTTTGGGGCCGAAGACGGAGTGGCTGGTTTTGTACAGCTGTGGCAGCTCGATTCTCAGGAAGGCATTGCTTCTTCTAAACTATGGACTACCTTAAAATCTGTTTTGACGCAGGGGGGGATTTTTCGCAATAACGGCAGTGTTTTTGTCGCTCCCTATTATTATGCTCTTTTCCCCGACGAATACGACGCCTTTACCCATGGCGTGATTTTGGGACGTGGGGTTAGAATGCGTGAATCGCCGAGTTTACAGTCGGCGGTAGTGAAAAGTCTCTCTTTTGATGTGGTCGAAATAATGGAAACCACCCATGATTTTGAGACCATTGGTGGTGAGGAGTACCCTTGGGTTCAGGTCAAACTTCCCGATGGTAAAGAGGGGTACATTTGGGGGAAGTTTCTAGGTAGCCCAATTGGTTTCCGGGCAGGCTTTACCCGGCAGCAAAACGGAAGCTGGCTTATGGACTTTTTTGTTTCCGGTGATTGAGTAGCGTGTGGCGATTGGGTTATCTTCTCAGCGGTTTCCTTCACTGTTGGCCAACACCTGATCACGCCTCTAAAACAGATCAATGATGATGATCATGTCCGTGTCCGTGTCCGTGAGCATGCGGGGCTTCCTCTGTTAATGTTCCGTTTAGAAAATCTTCCACCGCTTTGTCCGGATCCTTTTCAGGAGTGACCACGCCCTGGGTACCGTTCATCTGCAAACGGTTGAACAAACCAAAACCCATTCCTCCTGAGATCAGCACATCAGCTGCAAATGCAGGATGTACGAAAGCGGGGTCAGTATGGTTGTGCCCCAGTTCATGAAGGCTTTGTTCTATGGGCAGTTCGACGAGTTCTTTTCCTGTGACGGAATCATTTTCAATATTGAAAATCCAAAATTTCCGACATTTTCCGGCATGACCAGTAACTTCCTTCCGGTTTTGACTGCAAACAGCTATTTTCATGTCTTATTATTTTGTTTGTTATTTTTACAATGGGTTCTTAAATGAATGTCCCGGTTCGAAACTAAATTTACGAACCTTTCAGGAGTAAAGTTGCCAATGTTGGCAAAAACAACGTGTGATTAACATCACTGTTTGTGGTTGATATATCCGCCAATTTTGCAAAACATTTAATAATTAAAAAATAAATTCACTTATGAAGAAAATCGTTTTGTTTTTTCCGCTGGTTATATTGTTGGTTTTTACCAGTGCATGCAATTCCCAAGATTCCAATGCATCTTCTGTAGATCAGGTCAATACCGTTATGGTGAAAGGTGAAGGTCTAAATGTATTTAAAGATGTAGATGCCCGATTATTCAAGCAGCTCATCAGCAAGGGCGATGTGGTCCTTATTGATGTAAGAACTCCGGGAGAATATGCCCAGGGACATCTAAAGAATTCGAAATTGATCAATTTTATGGATAAAAATTTTGAAACTCAGATTGCCCAATTGGATAAAGGAGCCACCACGCTCGTTTACTGTCATTCCGGGAGGAGAAGTGCCGGGGCCATGAAAAAAATGAAGTCTGCCGGATTTACCGAAGTTTACAATCTGGTTGGGGGTATTGGTGCCTGGGCGGCTGCTGGTGGAGAAATGGTGAAATAGGTATTCGATTTGTTAATTCGAAAAAAAAGCCTGTCCGAATTTTGTCGGACAGGCTTTTTTTTTGTGGGTTTAAATATCGTAATTGGGCGATAATTCATCGTCCTTCTCTGCGTAAAATTCCCGAATGATTCTGACCACTTCTTCCGGATCATCCGTAATGGGCATAAGATCAAGGTCTATCTCGTTGATGTTGTTTTCCTGTTCGAGCATCATTTCCCTGATCCAGCTTTTAAGGCCTGTCCAATACTGGCTTCCGACGAGGATGACAGGTACTTTTGATATTTTTCCGGTCTGCACGAGCGTCAGTACTTCAAACAATTCATCCATGGTGCCAAAACCTCCGGGCAGGGCAATAAAAGCCTGTGCATATTTTACGAACATCACTTTCCGGATAAAGAAATAGCGAAAGTCCAGATTTTTATCGGAATCAATGTATTGGTTGTGGCCCTGTTCAAAAGGAAGGTTAATATTGAGCCCTACGGATTTTCCGCCATAGATATGAGCTCCCTTGTTCCCTGCCTCCATAATACCGGGCCCGCCACCTGTGATGACTCCATAACCTTCCTCAGTCAGGAGCCGGGCAATATCTACGGCCAGTTTGTAATTAGGATTATCAGCTTTGGTTCTTGCGGATCCAAAAATGGAAACACATGGTCCAAGTTGGTTCAGGGTTTCAAAGCCTTCGACAAATTCAGAAACCATTTTGAACATGGTCCAGGCATTTTCGCCTTTAATTTGCTTTCCCCACTGTTTCATAGGGAGTTTTTTCCCTTTCGTTAAATTATCATCTACCATAATTCTTTATTTTTTGGCCATCCGGGTAATCATCAAAAGCGCGACGAATGGCCAATTTACATTTATTTTTAGCCGAAAAAAGCCTGTCAGCTTTGATGACAGGCTTTTCCGGAGACAAAGAACTGCTATTTTAAGCATTTCTGACCACTTTATCAAGTGTAGGAATGAAATAACAAGGATAAAGTGGAAAAGTTCAAAAACATAATGGGCTCGTTCCTCGCAATGGTCAGGACCAGGATTTGTAGGATTTTGGGATTGGCAGGATTGGCTTGTGCGCAGCCCGGCGGGCTAGTGGCTCGCAAATTTCAAGAAACAAAAGACCATTTACAAGATTTTATTGAAAAAATCAAAGCTCGTTACAAACACCTGTTGTAAACGTATAAAAGTCCAGGGCTCCTGTCCGGCCGGCTCGTGCTTTGCCATTTTCAAGAGTAAAAAACAACCTTACAAACATTTCTTTCGACAAAATCAATCGATTGGATTTTCCTGGTTAAACTTTTTAAACCATCCCCGGTTCCTTTTGTTATAGAAAATGAACACCAATAAAAATTGACATGAATAAAATTCTTTCAGTAAAACCTCTTGGTTTTCCATGGCAGACACAGGATCCTTTTTTGTTTTGTGTACATCACCGTGATGAGTTTCCTGCCGGGAACGAGCACATGGGGGTTGATGCGGACCATCTTGCCGGGCGAAATGTCGGTAATGATTTTACGATCAAAGACGGATGGCGCATGTATCACGGCAAAAAAGTACCTGGGTTTCCTTACCATCCACACCGTGGTTTTGAAACCATTACTATTGCGCGGGAAGGCTTTATTGACCATACGGACTCACTGGGGGCAGCGGGAAGATTCGGAACCGGAGATACCCAATGGATGACTGCCGGTGCCGGTGTTCAGCATTCAGAAATGTTTCCCCTCGTCCACAGGAATAAAGGCAATACGACCGAGCTTTTCCAGATCTGGCTGAATCTTCCCAGGGCAAAAAAAATGGTGAACCCTCATTTTAAAATGTTGTGGCGGGAGCATATTCCTGTTCTGAAAGAAAAAGATGACAATGGCAAGGTTACAGAGGTACAGATCGTTGCAGGGGAAGTGAAAGGCATCAAAGCGCTTGATCCTACCCCCGACTCCTGGGCCGCTGATCCTGAAAATGCCGTTTGGGTGCTGACCATCCGCATGGATGCCGGAGCCCAATGGACGCTTCCGGCTTCTGTGGCCAATGCCAACCGGACGCTCTTTTACTATAAAGGACAAAGTCTGGCTGTTGAGGATCAAAACCTTACGCCACAATACCTTGTCAACCTCAAGGCTGACGAGGAGATTGATCTCCAAAACGGATCGGAAGAGTCTTTTTTCCTTTTACTCCAGGGGGTTCCGATCGACGAGCCCGTAGTTCAATATGGGCCTTTTGTGATGAATTCCGAAGAAGAGATCAGGCAGGCTTTCGATGATTACCGGCGAACGGAATTCGGCGGCTGGCCATGGCCAAAGCAAGAACAGGTACACGATCGGGACCAGGGCCGTTTTGCATTGCATGCAGATGGAAGAAGGGAAGAACAATGAAAGGCCCTTTCGGCAGAGCCTTTTACCGGCTTGTGCCTTGCAATGGTCAGGATCATGATTTGTTGGATCGTAGGATGGATGGAATTGGGTTTTGTAGGAAAGAATTCAATACACGGGAAACTTCCCTGGAATGGACCGAAGGAAGATCCTCGCGCACGTAGTGCGGGGACCACATGGAACCACATGGAACCATCTGAAACCATCACTTCAAATGATCGTCAATCGCTTTCAACAACGTTCCGTCATCCCCGTTATACTGCCAGAACATGATGCCGCCCAACTGGTGTTTTTTGACGAATGCTGCTTTTTGACGAATGGATTCAGGATTTTCATAAGTGACGAATTGGCTGTCTTTTTCACACCATAAGTAAGGTATTTGTGCCGTGCTGTCCCAAAGTTGTACAAAATCATTATTGGTGAGCAGGCTGTCTTTAATGAAACGAAAATTGTGTCCGCCGGCAGCTCCTGTGGCTGGCTGATAAAGCCCGTTGTTTTTCCGGTTCACGCCTTTCCACCATTTGCCGTAAAAGGGAACCCCCAGGATGATTTTTGAGGCCGGTATGCCTGCCAGGATATGCTGTTGAACGGCTATGTCAGCGCTGATTACCCGCTCATTGTCATCGTATTCTGACACATAAAGGTTGGCGTTGTGCCCGGTCTTTTTTTCAAAACTTCCATGGAAATCATAAGTCATGATATTGATGAAATCGAGATACTGATGAGCAGTTTTCATATCCGTATGGTCAAGGTAGTTTTGATTGGCGCCGGTGGCAATAGTGAGGAGGTAAGGCGCTCCTTCCGGGGAAAGGGAATCCAGCTTGGTTCTCAATAATTTTAGCACTGCTGTGAAATTTTCCTTGTCTTCCGGCCGGTACACATTTCCGGCACCACGCTGTCCGGGATATTCCCAGTCGAGGTCAATGCCGTCGAGTTGGTGTCGGAGCATAAAATCTACGGCGCTTTGGGCAAAAACCTGGCGCGAGGCTTCGGTAAGTACCGCATCGGAAAAATTACCCGACCAGCCCCACCCACCGACGGAGATCAGTATTTTCAGATCGGGGTTGATCTCTTTGAGTACTTGGAGTTTATTAAGATCTTCTGCATCGCCTTCATCGCCTTCTACTACCTTGCCGTTTTTGATGTTGGCAAATGCATAGTTGACATGAGTCACCTGGTTGGCTTTCTCAAAATACTCGCCCCAGTTATTTTCCCATCCGGTGACATAGGCTACGACTATGTAATGGCTTTCCTGGGCTGTTCCTTTTGTAGGGAGCGTTTGTTTTGGGAAACATGCCGTAAAAAGCAGTGCGATCCCCAAGAACCATAATGTCTTTTTCATAAAACGAGATTTTAATACCGATTTTACATGTACTTGAAAACCTTTACGTCCTTATCGCGTCGATACTTCGCTCAAGGAAATGACGTGCTGTTCCACATCCTTTTGGCTAATGGTATCGCCTCCGAGGATGATGAGTCGTTCCACCACGTTGCGCAATTCGCGAATATTTCCTGTCCAGTTGACCGTTTGAAGGGCACGAATGGCCTGGGCGTCAAATTTTTTCAACGGACAATCATACTGTTTACAAACCTGATCGCTAAAATGTTCCACCAGTTCGGGAATATCATCTCTTCGGTCATTCAGGGAAGGGACGTGAATGATAATAACGGCAAGGCGATGGTAAAGATCCTCCCGGAATCGCCTAAGGTCGATCTCCTCCCGCAGATTTTTATTTGTGGCGGCTACGATTCTCACGTTGACCGGAATTTCTTTTTCTCCGCCGACACGGGTAATGACATTTTCCTGCAGTGCCCTCAAAACCTTGGCCTGGGCAGAAAGACTCATATCCCCGATTTCATCGAGGAAAAGCGTGCCGCCGTTGGCCTGTTCGAATTTTCCAATTCGTTGTTTTATAGCAGAGGTAAAAGCACCTTTTTCATGGCCGAAGAGTTCACTTTCGATCAATTCGGAGGGAATGGCGGCACAATTGACTTCAACGATGGGTTTGTCCTTGCGGGAGCTGTGTTCATGTAGCCATCTGGCGACGAGTTCTTTACCGGTTCCGTTGGGGCCGGTGACGAGCACGCGGGCATCGGTGGGAGCCACTTGTTCGATGGTTCTTTTGATCTGGCTGATGCCCGAAGATTTTCCGATGATGGGCTGCACCTTGGATTTGGCTACTTTTTGTTTCAGCGATTTGGTTTCCGTGATCAGGTTCGATTTGTCCAGCGCGTTACGTATGGTGATGAGCAGGCGGTTCAAATCCGGTGGTTTGGAAATGAAATCAAAAGCCCCCCGTTTGACGGCATCGACGGCCGTGTCAATGTTGGCATGCCCGGAGATCATGATCACCGGGGTGTCGGGTGTTTGGTTCTGCAACCGATCCAGAACCTCCATGCCGTCCATTTTGGGCATTTTGATATCCAGCAAAATGATGTCGTAATCGCTTTTGGTGAGTTTGAAGAGGCATTCCTTCCCGTCGGCAGCTTCATCGACATCGTATTTTTCAAATTCCAGAATATCTCTCAGCGTCCGGCGAATACTTCCTTCGTCGTCCACAATCAGTACTTTGGCCATGTTATAGTGTTTTATTCTTTACCCGTATATTTTTGCGGTGCGGCTGTCCAGAAACAGCGGCACCTCTTTTTAATACATTACGGATAATTTTAATAAATGTTTCAAACGACCCTCAGAAAGTTGTGATAGATGCCCATGCAAAATAACAGGCAGTCCCATCCTCCCATCCTCCCATCCTCGCATCCTCTCACTCAGACGCTTCATAATAAATCCTGTAGATCACGTCTGCGTAATCATCAGAGACCAGCATGGAGCCGTCGGGCAGCAATTCAAGGTCAACGGGTCTTCCCCATGTTTTGTCATTTTCTTCATTCAACCATCCTTCGGCGAAGGGTTCGTAACTCACCACCTCGTTGCCGTCCAGTGTTAACATCATCACCCTGTAGCCAATTTTTTTGCTGCGGTTCCATGATCCGTGTTCCGCGATAAAAATCTGGTTACGATAAGCTTCTGGGAACTGAGTGCCGGTATAAAATTCGATGCCCAGGGGCGCCACATGAGGGCCGAGCTTTTTCGCAGGGGGCGTAAAGTCCGAACAAGGGTGTTTATCCCCGAATTCAGGATCGGCCAGATCGCCCTGATGGCAGTAAGGGAAACCAAAATGCATGGAATCCCGGGGAGCGTGGTTGAGTTCACAGGCGGGAATGTCGTCGCCGAGCATATCCCTGCCATTATCGGTAAACCACAACTCACCGGTCACGGGATGCCAGGTAAAGCCGACGGTATTGCGAATGCCTTTTTGCACGATCTCCAGCCCGGTACCGTCCGGATTGATCCGGGTGATGCTCGCATAGATGGGATTTTCCTCATCGCAAATATTACATGGTGCTCCCACAGGTACATAAAGCTTGCCGTCAGGGCCGAAATCGATGAATTTCCAGCCATGATGATCTTCCGTAGGGTATTTGTCGTAAACGATCACCGGCTCCGGGGGGTCCTGGAGATGAGCCTCGATGTCCGGATATTTCAGTATCCTGTTGACCTCGGCCACGTAAAGGTCGCCATCCCTGAAGGCCACCCCGTTGGGTTTATTCATATCTTCGCCGAGCAGCCAGACTTTATCTGCTTTAAGGCCTCCTTCTTTAGTGGTAATGGCATACAGGTTGCCTTTACTCCGTGTGCCCACAAAAAGGGTACCATTGGGACTCAGATCCATGGACCGGGCATTTTCCACCTCTGCGGCATATACCTCAATGTGGAACCCCGGCGGCAGTTTTATGGAATCGAGGCTGATTTCGGCACTATTTAAAAATTTTGGCAGTGGCGGGTTTAATTTCCCGCATCCTGAACTAAGGGTGAAAAGGATGAGTACAAAAAAGAGGATGTTTTTCATAAATAATTGCTTCGTATTCGTATAGAATTTAATGAATGCAATAACAAGATCATTGCCAAAGGGCTATTTTCGAATGGTTTCACGGGGTAAAAAACAACCCACTGAAATTAAGCAGGTGATCAAAGATCAATTGAATAATTGCCCTCGCTCGCCCCAACCCTAAAGAGGAGTCTGCCCCAAAATGGTTCAACTTATTTTTGTCCCTTCACTCACCTGAAACCATTTGAAACCGTTTAGTCCTAAACGTACTATTCTTTTCTAAACCTTACTTTGGTATGTCTTTGGATCCAGCAATTTACGAAAAAATCATTTTTTTCCGTCAAAGTTTTTTCCCCATAACAAAGTTTAAAAGCTGCTTCGTCGGGCAGGTACTGGGCATAAAATTCAATAAGTTTTTCGGCCATCCCGCTTTTATCGCCTATTTGCAGGGCTTTTTCCCATTCATCCATGGCCACCCACAATGCTTCCCCTTTTAGGTATTTTTCAGGAGGCTCTGGATTCAGGCACAATTTTCTTCCTGATACATAGGATTTTCCGATAAGAATATGAGGCTCTGGCCAGTCAGAAGCAAACCCGATGCTCAGTTCGCAGAGATTTCTTGCTTGTTCAAATTGCCCCAGTTCATATTCATGTAAGGCAAAACTATAACAGCTATCTGCCTTGACCATGGGATTAAGGGTGGTGTCGGCAAGAAAATGATCGTAACCGGCCCAGCGCAAAGAATCCTGCAAAACGTAAGGGAAGTAACCTTTAGTGATTTTTTGGGCATTTGACGTATAGGAACAGCACAATAGGATCATGGAAAAACCAATAAAATTTTTCATGTGTAGTTTTTTTTAATGATGAATGTGTAAACTTGTTCCATTTACCTGGAGGAAAGTAATCCGGGCACTAGAAAACCACCTTAGGACACTGTAAAATGGATATATTACTGTCCTAAGATTTGATAAAAAGGGGGGATGGTTCTCTAAAATAAATCCCTGAACGGTTGAATAAATACTTCTTCTTTGGAGTAAATCGCAAAGACGACTTTTTTAAATTTTCCCGCGAATTCATTTTGGAATACCTCATGAAACCATTTAGCCATGGAAGCCGGATCGTTTTCAAAAACACCGCATCCCCAGGCTCCGAGGATCAGTGTTTTATGCCCTTTGGAATAAGCCAGGGTCAGCACTTTTTTGATTCTGCCCTTCATGGCTGCTTCAACTTTGTCAAGGTGCTCAGGTTCTTCTCTTTTTATCACACCGGCGTTCACCGCAGGGGAAGTAATAAACGAAGTAAAAGCAAGATCCTCGAGAAATTCTCCGTCGTCGTTTTTAAACACCGCCACCTTTGGAGAGTAGATCATGTTGTCGGTATAAAACGGTGTTTTGGTATTTCTGTGGATGGCATAGTATTTTTCGCCCTTCAACTGGCAGGAATACAATCCGCTTGAACGGGCCAGACTTTCTTCCTGGGCAACGCTTCCGTTGAGAAAACCTCCTCCGGGATTTTTTGCCGAGGCGAAATTTAGTGTGAGGGGATCTTCATCTTCTGCCTGTAGGCGTAAGACGGCTGAAATAGTGCTTTCTCCGGTCACTTCAAAGGTGGTTTTGAAGGGCTGTTCAGGCCCTAACCCGGAAAACATTTCTTCAAGTTCCTCCCCTTTGAAAAACTGAGTATGCTGTGTTGAGAATTTTTGTCTGGCTTTAATTCCTATGGTTTTCCCCTGCTCATTGAGGTAATAGCCTTGTTTTAATATTTTTAAAGTGTCTTTGGCTATTTCCCTCCTGGTACTTCTTTTCATTTGTTTGAAAAATTGTAACTATATTGAATTGTTAATATAAAAATAGTGCTTTTTTTTTAATAAAAAAAAAAAGGCGAAAAATCTGGTCCGGTGGATCCATTGTCGGGGGGTAACTTAGCGGAAAATTTGGCATCAGATGAAATTATTGATATGTCCGAGTACTCCCTCAATTTCATCATAAATGCCGAGGTCGAGGTTTTCCAGGTTTTCCCGGTGTTTCATGAGTTCGATAATGGGAAAAATAGGCCGGTCGTAGGACCAGTATTCTTTATCTAAAAACACCATGGGGCTGGCATAACCAAAAGATTCATAATGGTTTTGAGCAATATCCTGAAAAACTTCCTGGATGGTGCCTGCACTGCCCGGGGCAAAGATCACGCCCCCTTTGGCTACGGCGAGTAAACCTTCTTCCCTGACGCTGTTGGCGAAATATTTGGCGATGTGGGTGGCAAAAGGGGTTGGGGGTTCATGCCCGTAATGCCAGGTGGGGATGCCCAGACTTTGGTAGTCACTGGTGGGGTGTTTTTCAAGGACCTCAAAAGCCGAAGGCAGCCAAAGAGGATCCTTGTAGGTGGGGGCTACGCTCAGTTGTTTGATGGCCGATTTCAAAAAACGTTCGGTTTTACCGGCAAACCATGCTCCCAGGTGGGTGGCTTCCATCGCCCCCGGGCCTCCTCCGGAGATCATGAGATACCCTTTTTCTGTAAGTCTTTTGGAAATCAGGGTTATTTTGAGGTAATTCTCGGAAGTTCTGCTCAACCCGTGCCCACCCATGATGGCGACAATCTTGCGTTCATCGTAGTGTTCCAGGAAATCGTAAAGGGCGTCCGTGATGGAATGGTCATGGAGGCGCCGGGCCAGGGTTTCCTTTATATTGGATGATTCTTTGCCGTGGATCATAAAATAATCGTAGATCACCTTGTCCAGGGTCTTTTCATAACTTTTCGGGTTCTTCGGGTCGTACCCGTTATACAGCGTTTCACGGGTGTACATTTTGCTCGGGTAGGCATTGAAAGGTACGTCGAGGTGCGGAAAGATATAGTTGTCTTTTTGAATTTTTAATAAAAAATCATCATCAAAGGTACACCCCAGGAAAAGGCAGTGTTTGAACCGAACGTTTTTGACCAGGTCGGTCACCCCGGTCAGGTCAAGGGACTGAAAAGCGCATTGGGTGATCTCGCGGGTTTTCAGCAACTCGATGAGTGCTTCTATGGATTTGATCTCTTGCATCAGATTATTTTTTTAAAACTTGTCAGGTTAAAAGGACTAATGCCTCACAAAAACAAAAACAATGGAATTTGTCCCACCCATGATCGTGGAAAAAATTGTGTCGTTTTGATAGATATACTCTATCCTGTTTGGGAATTCATTTTCGAGGTTTTCACAGGCAAAAGCGTATTCAGACTGGCCTATGAATTTAAAATCGGTGGGAGAATCATTCACTCCGCTCACTTCATAGTTAACCTTGCCGTCTTTGAAAAGGATGCGAAGATATTCCTTGAAAATGGTATCTTCCTCCATCAGGGTATATCCAACCCCCCGGTAAATCTGCTCCGTTTCTTTCTCCCATATTTCAAAGGTGTGTTTGCCGGCCTCGTCATTGATGCGTTCCCAACTGCCCGGAAGCCAGTTCAGATTTTTTAGTTCCGGCCCTTTGTCAGATTGTTTGTTCGGGGAATTTTGACAGGAAAATAATAAAAAGCAGCATAACAATGCGGTGAATTTGAAAGCCCTCATACATTTATTTTTGCCTTAAAGATACAACAATGCCGATACCCAGTGATAACCCGATAAAGGTCAGCGAGACCCATTCCGGGAAATGGACGTATTCCGTCAGGATCAGTTTAACGCCAACAAAGGTAAGAATGGCGATCAGACTGTATCTGAGGTGAGCAAATTTTTCCATCATATTGGACAAAAAGAAGTACATGGATCTCAGCCCCATGATGGCAAATATATTGGAACTGAAAACGAGAAACGGATCCGAGGTGATGGCCAGGATAGCCGGAACACTGTCCAGTGCAAAAAGAATATCCGTAAATTCTATGATGATCAGCACGATAAAAAGTGGCGTGGCAGCGATAATGTGTCTTCTTTTGACAAAAAAGTGTTCTTCCTGAAAATTCCGGGTGACCGGGATGAATTTTTTGAAGGTTTTGTACACAAAAGAATCCCGTGGCCTGAATTCCTTTTCTTCTTCAGTCACCAACATCTTGTAGGAAGTATAGATCAGAAAGGCTCCGAAAATATAGGTGACCCAACTGAATTTGTGGATGAGGTACACTCCGAAAAATATCATTAACCCCCTGAATACAATGGCTCCAAGGATTCCCCAGAATAAAACCCTGTGTTGGTATTTCATAGGCACCTTGAAGGAAGAAAAAATAATGGCTATAACAAAAATATTGTCGAGACTCAAAGAGAGTTCGATCAAGTATCCGGTGATGTATTTAATGGTCGCCTCAGAGGCACTCAACTGGTCGATGTTGTGAATAATGTTGGCACTGTAAACCCAGTAAATTACCCCTGAAAATGAGAGGGCGATGGAAACCCAAAGGACTGTCCAGAAGGAAGCTTCTTTGGAACTGATGATATGAGGAACACGGTTGAATATGCCCAGGTCAAGCGAGAGAAATACCGTAATGAGTGAAAGAAAAATGATCCAGACCAGCATATTTGATAAATGTTGCGTGTATACTGTAAACACGCAAAGTATCATAAATTTTAATCCTTGTCCAATTGTTCATCTAAATTATTACGGTTTTGGTCGAAAGACTCCATAAATGGTCTTTGATACTGGGAATTGTACGAGACGAAGGTAGTTTGTGGGAAAAAATAGCAGAAAAAGGGCTGAGGTTTTAAAGTTCACTTCCGGTAAAAAATGCAGGTGCCCCTTTTTATTTGCGTGATGTGAATCACTGATAAGCCTTTCGGTATGGCCTACTTTTGACTTTCGTTAAAATACCGGACAATTTTTATACCCAAAAGTGCAGATTTTGCCATGAAAAAAAACAGATACATCTTTTTTGCGAGCCTCTTCTTTCTAGGAATTGCCTTTCTTTCCGAGGCCCAGGAAACCCCGCAATCCTTTAAACCCACCTTTAAGATCAACGGACGCATTCAGTATGATTTTGAATTTTTGACCATGGGCGAAACCTCCACGGCAAAAAATGAATTCCGCAGGGTCCATTTTTCAGTGGCGGGCAACGCAGCAGAGAAGATCAAATATAAAATTGAAGTTGATTTTGCCCGCGCCGAACTGGGGTTCCGGGACCTTTATCTTCAGTACACAGCAGGGCGGTTCGGGGATTTTGCAGTAGGAAGTATGGCCGAACCTACCAGCCTTGATATGATGACCAGTAGCAAATACACTCCTTTTTTTGAGCGGGCAATGCTCACCAATATGCAGGATTTTAGATGGGGGTCAGGGGTACACTATAGCAATTTCAATTGGTTTGGCAACAGGGCTGGGTTGCAGTTGGCCTATACGTTCAACGGGGTCAATACGACAGGTTTTTATGAAAACGGCCTGGAGCATGGCGGAAACTTCATTGCCCGTTTTAGCGGGGCACCTTATCAAAATAAGGATAAAAATACCTTGCTCCACCTCGGGGTAAACTACGATAACAGAACCAATGACCAGGCGTCCGGGTATCAACTGAAATCCAGACCGGAGAACCATACCGGAGAAAGGGTGATCGTCAGTTTTGAGGATGGCGGTAATGTGAAACGCCGAACGAGCCTGGGGCTGGAAGCCGCTGCGGGAGTTGGTCCGTTTTTGGTACAGGGAGAATACAAGAGATCCTCCATCATGACGGATGAGACGACTTTTAAGGTCACCGGTTATTATGCCTTTTTAACCTGGTTTGTCACCGGAGAGCATCGTCCATATAAAAACGGGACGTTCGACAGAATGAATCCCTCCAGGTCCATTGACCAGGGTGGTTTTGGAGCCATCGAACTGATGGGACGTTATTCGGTGATGGATGCTCCAGGGGCCTACACTACTTTTGAGGGGATGGAAACGGCCGGAAAAACACAGGATGTGACCCTGGGCGTTAACTGGTACCTCAATCCATACGTCAGGGTGTTGTACAATTTCGTGGTCACCGATTTTGCGTTCAAAGCCCCTGCTCCCAATGATAAGGAACTGGCCCACCTCATCCGGTTTCAGGCCGATTTTTAGACGCCTTGCTTCCTTGTTCCCCTGTTCCCTTTTTTCATTGCCTTCCCAAAACTTTTTCAAAATTGAGTGGCTCAAAAGGAATGTTGACATCGAGGATTTTCCGGTAGGCCACATGTTCCCGGTCGATCTGGACGTTGAGGTGTTCCATGGCTTTGAGCATTTTTTTGTTTAGCTCCCGGATGGTCGTCAAAAGGATATGGGAATAATTTTTACTGCCATGTTCATAAATCCTGTCTACCATGAGCGCGATCACCCCTTTGCCCTGGAAGTCAGGATGTATGCCAAAGGCAATGCCTTTGACTATTTTTTGCCCGGGCCAAAATTTTCTGATAATTACTCCGGGAAGGGTGAAGACATTCAATTTTCCTTTGGCCCCTTTTAAATATTGGTTGATTTCCGGCATCAGCAGGCAAAATCCAATAGGGCGGTCCCCGCTATAGGCAAATGGAACCAGTCCCCGATCCATAACCGGTTTCATCTTTTTGAACAGGTTGTAGACCATTTTGGTGGTCAGCGGTTTATAATAAGGGAAGGTTTTAAAAGCCGCATTGTACACCTCACAAAAATCATCGACATATTTCCGGAGGTTTCGCGGGTGGACCAATTCCACATGAAAACCGTATTTTTCCTTACTTCTGTTGGCGGTTTCCCGGAACGTTTCATTTGGGATGTCGATCGTTTTTCCCTTAAGGGTCAAAACTTTTTCATAGGGTTTGTAGCCGGCGGATTCAAAAAAATCAATGTAGTATTCCGGGTTGTAGTTTTCGGTATAAATGGGCGGGTATTTCCCCTTGACGAGCAGCCCCCAAAATTTATCCCGCTCCCCGAAATTGATGGGGCCGTCAATGATCTTTACTCCTTTTTCCGTAAGGTAGGATTCTGCTGCCTGGAATAACAAATCAGCCGCTTTTTTGTCCTGGATACATTCAAAAAAGCCGATGGCGCCCTGTAGGTGTTTCTGTTTTTGGTTCCGGCCATGGTCTATAAAAACGGCGATCCTTCCGATAGGTTTACCCTGATCATTGAGCACGACCAGGCATTGAGCCTCACCGTCCCTGAAAGCTTTGTTTTGGGAAGGCGTAAAAATTTTCTGAATATCTTTTTCAAGAGGAGCGATCCACAAAGGATCGTTTTTGTATACCAATTGTGGAACCTTGTGGAATAATTTCCAGGTCTTTATGTCTTTAACCTCCACTATTTTCATTAGAAAAGTTTTTTGGTGAACTGATCTAATTATGATCCCTTTTTTCTGCCGACCTCAGGGATTTTAAAAACCTCCGGAGGTCGGCCGGGAAAAAATAAACACCTGCTAAAAAAATTAATTATCTGGAAAGGTACATATTCCTGTGGTTGTCCAGTTCCCTGAAAAACGGATCGGAAAGATCCTTGATGAAACGTATCGCTTCCCCGGTGGATTTCATTTCCGGACCGAGGTTTTTATCCACATTCGGGAATTTATCGAAAGAGAAAACAGGCACCTTAATGGCATATCCGCTCGGTTGTGGTTTGATGTCAAAATCTTTTAGTTTGTGTGTACCCAGCATCACTTTGGTCGCAATAGACAAGTAAGGAACCTTGTAAGCTTTGGCAATAAACGGAGTCGTCCGCGAAGCTCTTGGGTTGGCTTCAATGACATACACCTTGTCGTCTTTTATGGCAAACTGAATATTGATCAGTCCTTTTATTTTTAAAGCTTTGGCCAGTTTTTCCGTGTATTCCACCATTTTGGTTATTGCATCTACCGACAGGCTGTAGGTTGGCAATACAGCAGAACTGTCCCCTGAGTGAACGCCGGCGGGTTCGATATGTTCCATGATCCCCATGATGTGCACCTCATCGCCATCACAGATGGCATCGATCTCGGCTTCTTTGGCCCGATCGAGGAATTGATCCACGAGTACCTTATTGTCGGGCATATGTTTGAAGATACTCAACACCTGGTGTTCGAGTTCTTCGTCATTGATCACGATACGCATTCTTTGGCCTCCCAAAACATAGGAAGGTCTGACCAAAACAGGGTAAGAAACCCTGGCGGCAATGGCGATGGCTTCGTCGGCATCATTGGCGACTCCGTATTCGGGGTATGGGATTTCCAGTTCCTTCAGCAGGTTGGAAAAAGATCCCCTGTCTTCGGCAAGGTCCATGGATTCAAAATCTGTTCCGAAGATCTTTATGCCTTTTTTATGGAGGGTTTCAGCGAGTTTCAGAGCTGTTTGTCCGCCCAACTGAACAATGACCCCTTCCGGTTTTTCATGTTCGATGATTTCTTCCAGGTTTTCCCAAAAGACCGGTTCGAAGTACAGCTTGTCGGCCATGTCAAAATCAGTGGAAACGGTTTCCGGGTTGCAGTTAATCATAATGGATTCATACCCCACTTCTTTGGCGGCGAGCAACCCGTGTACGCAACAATAATCGAACTCTATACCTTGTCCAATCCTGTTCGGTCCGGCTCCGAGTACAATCACTTTCTTTTTATTGGAGGCAATACTTTCGTTTTCTCCATCAAAAGTCGAGTAGAAATAAGGCGTCTGGGCTTCAAATTCAGCGGCACAGGTATCCACCATTTTGAAGGACCTTTTGATCCCCAGTTTTTTCCTGACATTGGTCACTTCTTCGTCGGCTATTCTCAATACCCAGGCGATCTGGGCATCGGAATATCCGGCCTGTTTCAGTTCGCGGAAGAAATCGGAAGGAATATCTTCTGCGACATTAAAACGCGTCAGTCTTTCTTCCATTTTGACCAGTTTTTTGATCTCTTTGATAAACCAGGGGTCTATCAGGGTAAGCTTGTGGATCGTCCTGGAAGGCACACCCAGACGGAGGGCATCTTTCAGTCTGAAAATCCTGTCGTCGCTTACTTTTTCGAGCCTTTCCAGGATGTCCGATGTTTTGATCCATTCTTTTTTATCCGCACCAAGTCCCATCCTGTTATCTTCGAGTGACTGGCATGCTTTCTGCAGGGCTTCAAGGAAACTGCGGCCAATGGCCATCACTTCACCTACGGATTTCATTTGTAATCCCAGGCTGTGGTCGGCTCCCTGGAATTTGTCGAAATTCCATCTAGGCATTTTAACGATCACATAATCCAGGGTAGGTTCGAAGAAAGCGGAAGTTGTTTTGGTAATTTGATTTTTCAACTCATCTAGCCGGTAGCCCAGGGCTAGTTTGGCGGCAATTTTAGCAATCGGGTACCCTGTGGCTTTACTGGCCAGGGCCGAGGAACGGGATACGCGGGGGTTGATCTCGATGACGATCAGCTCTTCGGTTTCCGGGTTCTGGGCAAACTGAATATTACAACCTCCGGAGAAATTACCCAGGGATCGCATGGCTATGATAGCCTCGTCGCGCATTCGCTGGTAAGCCGTATCCGAAAGGGTCATGGCCGGAGCCACCGTGATGCTGTCTCCGGTGTGGATCCCCATGGGATCAAGGTTTTCCACCGTACAGATGATGACCACGTTGTCGGCGCTGTCTCTCAATAATTCCAACTCAAACTCTTTCCAGCCCAATACAGCTTTTTCCACCAGGACTTCGTGAGTCGGCGAAAGTTCCAGTCCGCGACGAAGGGCGGCATCAAATTCTTTTTCGTTATGCACAAAAGCGCCCCCGGTACCTCCCAGCGTATAGGAAGGGCGGATAACGAGAGGATAACCAATTTTTTGAGCGGCTTCTTTGCCTTCCAGGAAAGAATTGGCAATATAGGAAGGCGCAACACTTAATCCCTGCCGGATCATGAGTTGGCGAAAAGCTTCCCGGTTTTCGGTAATCTCAATGGCATCCAGGTCAACACCGATCAACCGGACATTATATTTATCCCAAATGCCCAGTTTTCCTGCTTCAATGGTCAGGTTTAGGGCAGTTTGTCCTCCCATCGTGGGGAGCACCGCATCAATTTGGCGTTCTTCGAGAATCTCTATGAGACTTTCGGGCGTTAACGGCAATAAGTAAATATGGTCGGCCGTGACAGGATCTGTCATAATGGTGGCCGGGTTGGAGTTGATGAGGCTGACTTCAATGCCTTCTTCCCTTAGGGAGCGGGCCGCTTGTGTCCCGGAATAATCGAACTCACATGCCTGTCCAATGATGATAGGGCCACTTCCGATGATGAGCACTGATTTTATGGATTGATCTTTTGCCATGGTTGCTGGTTGCTTGTTACTGGTTGCTTGTTACTGGTTGCTTGTTACTGGTTTTTATCAGTCGTTAATTTCAATGTCAATGTCTTTGGTATAGTATTCAACTTCGGCATGGATCTCTCTGTGGTCCAGGCTTTCTTGTTTCATTATTTTTTTTACGATATAGAGTTTTCCGTTTCCTGGGCTCAGGTTTTTAATTGAATTGGGTGGAAGGTGAAATTCGATGTTTTTGGTTGGGCCGGAAAGGGTATAGGAAGCGGCCACGTTGTTTTGATCAGAGAAGAGAAACACCAGGGATTCCTGCGGAGACAATAACCCGCCTTTGATGACTAAATCCAGTCCGGAAGACTTGCTGGCTTTGCTTTTTACGAAAAAGTCTTCGATAGGAGTCATGCTTATTTCATAAGGAACAATGTCACCGGCCGGGTTTTTATGTCTGAATTTGAAGATGTTTTGATATTCGGCAGACGATTCGCTGGAATATCGAATCAATTGCTCACTTATTTTTTTCATTTCCATACCACTTCCCATGAAGGCCACTCCGCCAAATGGAACAAAAGGAACGGCGACGTCGATACTGTCTCCTAAAGAAAAAATGGCCTGGGCTTTCAGTTTTTGTTCCGGAGCCAGGTACCTGACGAAATAATCTTCAAAAACGGATGGTTGGGTGATGGGATTTTCCTGCTGATTACAACTTTGTAAAAAAATTATTAAACAAACAAAAAGAGTGGCAGAAACTGATTTCATCAATATGATCCTTTTGGGGTGCAAAGATAGAGTAATATAAATTTAAAATGTAAAATGTAGAATGTAAATTGTAAAAGTTGTTTGGGTTTGGGGTTTGAGCGTGTGATAAGATCCGGAGAAATTGGATCGAGTCTGACACAAATTCGCGGCTACCTTGCATTATAAAGGAGGAAGGCCAGGGGGGGAGTATTCATTTAACTATGTCTTGGAGTCTATAAATCTTTGGTAATCAATAATAAATTGAACCTGTCTCCCTGATGTTGTCAGGCAGGCTTTGAACCTGGAGCATTGAACAATCCCAGCCAGGGCCGTGAGACTGAAAATACTTCCTTCCAGCTTCGTTGTCCGGTCTTAGTCGTTATCCACTCAAATGAATTTAAAAACATCCATGCACTTTCTCATTCAAGCATTCCCTCATTCAAGCATTCATACATTCCCGCATAATATACTTATTCCCATGCATTCATCAGAAACCTGACTTTTAATAAAAAATAATATTGGGATTCAATTAAAAAAAATTACTTTTGGGACTGAAAGGCTTTACAAACCATCTCTCTTTTATATCAGAAACCAATATACACGGCTTTTTTTTAGGAAAGGAAGCTTTATGGGCTTAATGTGGCGCACGTTTGTCTTATGTGTGACAGCTGGCAAATGTATTTTTGAAAAGCGACCTATTTTTCTTAACATTGCCCACGATTTTTGCCCCAAGCATTGGAGCACAGCGTTGAAAAAGTGTAAATTGCTGAATAAAAGAGGACAAATGGACATCTTTTTTATCCTTTTTCCCAACTGAATTGAAAACGAAATCATAAATATTAAAGGTTAATCTCCGAGATTGGCAGCAGGTTTTCCCAATAGGGGATAACACCAAACCCCAAGCTACTTGTATCGTTTAACCTTATGTATTTTACTTTTAAAAAGAGCATTGTATTGTAGATTTTAAAACAAAAATTTATGGCACGTTATTTACTATTATTTTTCGCACTTTTCTTTTTGGGAGGTATTGCCAGCGCGCAAACTTCTCTGGCAGGAAAGGTGACGGAGGAAGACACCGGCGAACCGGCCTTCAATGCCAATATTACCCTGCATAAAAATGGTAATTATATTGGAGGAACCATTTCGGATTTCGACGGAAACTATTCCTTTTCCAATATTGACCCGGGCACCTACGATGTCGAGGTCAGTTATATAGGATTTTCGCCTCAGCGCATTGCTGACATTCAGGTTTTGGCCGGTAAGGCTATCAAACTGGATGTTAAGATGAGTAAGGGGGTAGACCTTAAGGAGGTTATTGTAGTGGGCTATAAAGCTCCATTGATTGAACAGGATAACACTACCCAGGGGCGTGTAATCACGGGAGATGACATCAAAAACCTTCCGACACGTAACATCAACGCGCTGGCTTCCACCGCTGCCGGTTTATCTTCGGCAGATGAAGGAGATGCCGTGGCCATTCGTGGTTCCAGAAGCGATGCCACCAACTACTATGTAGATGGTATGCGTGTTCAGGGAAGTTTGGTGCCTGAGTCTGAAATCGATCAGCTCCAGGTCATTACCGGAGGTGTGGCTGCAGAGTATGGTGATGTTACCGGGGGGATCATTTCCATTACTACGAAGGGACCTTCTTCCAAATTTAACGGGGGCATAGAAGCAGAAACCTCAAGTTTCCTCGACGCATTCAACAACAACCTGGTCGGGATCAACTTAAGCGGACCTTTGGTTAAAGACAAAAAAGGCAATTCTATTTTAGGCTTCCGTTTATCAGGACGTTATACCTATAATGAAGATGATGATCCACCAGCAGTACCCGTTTACCGGATTAAAGACGATAAACTTGCCGAAATTGAAGCTAATCCTGTGATTGACGTAGGGGGCGATCCGCTTGTGGCGGCAGATTTTCTGCTTCAGGACGACGTTAATGTTTTGGATGCACGTCCTTTTGAATCCTATAAGCGGTATGATTTTACCGGAAAATTGGATGCACGGCTCAGTGAGGCGATCGACGTTTCATTGACCGGAGTTTATACCGAAAGCGAAAATCAATTCACCCCGGGAGGATGGAGAGTGTTAAATTCACATAATAATCCTATTGACAATAACAGCACCTATCGCGGAAACTTCCGTTTCCGTCACCGCCTGGGTGGAGCCGGTACGGATGATGAAGGGAAAAATGCTCTGATCCAGAACGTATCTTATACCCTTCAGGTAGGCTATGAGAACAACCTCAACAACCTGGCGGACCAACATCATGGTTATAATTATTTCGATTATGGGTATGTAGGCCAGCTGAAGCACGAATGGGTACCTACGTTTAGGATCGTGCCTATTTTTGAAGAGGGAAACCCGGAGCCTATTGACGAGCAAATTGTCAACAGCGGATACCTGCAGGTGTTGAGAGAATACGATCCGGGGGATGCCAATCCTGTGTTGGCGAATTACAATAACTACCTCGACATTCCTGTCGGAGAAGGATTGAATTCGGAAATCGGATCCTATTTTTTCACAGGAGGAGCCGGAAACAACCTGATCAGCAGAACGGATTTTATTACCTATAACGGAACGGTTGGAAGTAACTTTAACAACTCATGGGGATTTCACTCTAATGTGGGATCGGTTTACAATACCGCAAGGAAAATTGATAATGATATCGTTACCTTTAATGCCAATGCAGCATTTGACCTCGTCCCCGGTGGTTCCGATAAAGGACGTCACAACATCCAGATCGGTATTGCATGGGAAAAACGTACCAACCGCGCTTATACTGTTGCCCCACGGGGGTTGTGGAATATTGCGCGTCAGAAAGTTAATGAGCACATCAGCGGTATTCCTCTTGACCCTATTACCAGGTTGCCTTATGCTGAAACAGATACCATCGGATATATCGATTTGATCACTCCTGCAGGAAACATGGTTTCAGGGGTGCCGATTTATGGATTGGCCTATACCGAGGATGTTGACAATTTATTCTACCGTAAGGTCAGAGAAGCCCTGGGCATTCCGTTGGACCAATACGTGGATATTGATGGATTGACTCCGGACCAGTTGAGCCTGAATATGTTCTCTGCCAAGGAACTTAATGATGAAGGAGTGCTTGGTTACTACGGGTATGATTATCTCGGAGGAGAATTTGACGGTTCTTTTGACGATTTCTTTGATGCAGAGGATGCTGATGGTATCCGAACATTCCCTGTAGCACCTGCCCGCCCGATTTACACGGCAGCATTTATCCAGGATAAGTTTACTTTCAAGGATGTTATCTTCCGTTTAGGGGTGCGTATTGATAGTTATGATGCCAATACTAAAGTGCTGAAAGATAAATACTCTTTGTATGAAATTATGGGAGCCGATGAGTTCCATGAAAATTTTGGAGGAGATAAGCCGGGCAACATTGGGTCTGATTTTAAAGTATATACCGGAGAAGGAGATAATGTGTTGGCTTATCGTGGAGGGGATACCTGGTACCGTGCAAACGGAGAACCCGTGAACAATTCCACGCTTATTTTCACAGGCCAGGTCACCCCGAAATACAAAGATCCACGGATAGAGGATATTCCGAACTTTATCAAGAGTCGTGATTTTGATACTGATGTTTCTTTTGAAGACTATGAAGCACAGGTTAACGTGATGCCTCGATTGGCGTTCTCTTTCCCGATCTCTGACCAGGCGAATTTCTTTGCTCACTACGATGTACTCGTGCAGCGTCCGCCGTCTAACTCTATTGCTTCTCCAAGAGATTATTTCTATTTCACGGATGAAGCTTCTATAATAAAAAATAATCCTAACCTCAAGCCGGAGAAAACGGTAGACTATGAAGTAGGATTCCAGCAGAAACTTTCCAATTCTTCGGCCTTAAAAGTTTCGGCATATTACAAGGAAATGCGTGATATGATCACTTTCCGGACTATTTTCCCGGTTCCTTTCATTGGTTCTTATGACACCTATGATAACCTGGATTTTGGAACGGTTAAAGGATTCAGCTTCCAGTATGATTTGAGAAGAACCGGAAATACGACCTTACTGGCCAACTACACTTTGCAGTTTGCCGATGGAACCGGTTCTGATGCGAATTCTTCCAGGGGGATCTCAAGCCGCGGGGTGATCAGGACGCTTTCACCGCTTTCATTTGATGAACGCCACAGGTTTGTAGCCTCACTGGATTACCGCTATAGTTCCGGAAATTCTTATAACGGTCCTGAATTATTTGGATCACAAATATTTGCCAATGCAGGACTCAACGTTACATTTACTGCCGTTTCAGGTCGACCTTATACTAAATACCTGACGCCTGACGAATTGGGTGGTTCACAGATTTCCGGGGCTATTAACGGAGCCAGGAAACCATGGAACAATACACTTAACCTGAGAATTGACAAGAGCATAAACCTGACGAAAGATTATAGCATTAACGTTTACCTTAGGGTTTCAAACGTATTGGACAGACGTAATGTAATTAATGTCTATCCAGCGACCGGAGCTCCTGACGATGATGGTTTCCTTGCTTCCTCAAGAGGGATCAGTAAGTTGGCTACGATTGAAAATTCCAAGCGTGAGATCGAAGCCTATATTACTTCGTATCAGTGGGCATTGTTGAATCCAAACAACTTTAGCCTTCCTCGCAGGATTTTCTTGGGAGCAAGTTTTAGTTTCTAAAAAATAGACAAACCCCAAGAAGTGAGGGTTAATTAAAATGAGTCGTTCGATAACTTAAAGTAGGATTTAATTGAGCTTGAAAAATTATCATGGATCATTTTAATACGATCATTTTTAGGGTTTTTTCTTCTTAAATAAATTGTTATGCAAATAAAAATATTAAAAATGCGTAATCTGAAAACCTGGCTTTTGAGTGCTGTCGGTGTCGGAATGGTTACCGTGGCTGGCGCACACATCAACCCGAATATTCATCATAAGCCTGCTACCTCCACTAGTGAGATCAGTTACCGGGAGAATTGTGATAATGCCATTGCCCAGATTGACCAGGCAGTGAATAACGTAAGAGCCCGACTCACCACAGGAGGTGACGTTTGGTGGGATGGGGATGATGGACGTTATGTCGTACCTAAAGTAGCTCCGGGCGTTCCTGAAGTATCTTCAATCTTTGCCGGTGCGGTATGGCTTGGCGGGTATGATGACGGGGGCAACCTGAAACTGGCTGCTCAGACTTATGGTCGCTCTACCGGTAAATTCGACTACTGGCCTGGTCCGCTGATCCCTGACGGGGATAACCAGGGCGAGATCGAAAAGGAAACCTGTGCAAAGTGGGACCGCTTTTTTACTGTCTCCGCTTTGGATATCGATAAGCATAAAGCACAATTCGAACAGGCAAAACTTGCGGGGATTCCTTACGATGAGGCGGAAGTTCCAAGAGATGTCAGAGGATGGCCTGCTAAAGGCAATCCCTATTTCTTTGATGTACACGAGTTTGAATTGCCTAATACCAGCCAGGGACTCGCCGGTTTCCATGATTATGATGGAGACGGAAACTACGATCCTGTTCAGGGGGATTATCCGATCATTGAGATCAGGGGATGTCCTGATATCTATTACGGTGATGAGATGACCTTTTGGGTTTATAATGATTCCGGGAACTCCCACGCAGAATCAGGAGCCGTTTTACCCCTCAAGATGGAGGTTCAGGTGCAAACATTTGCCTATTCAACAAGCGATGAGATCAACAATATGACCTTCCAGCGTTATAAGCTGATCAACCGGGCCATTACCAGTATTGACAGTACTTACTTTGCCTGGTGGGTCGACCCGGATCTTGGGTGTTACACCGATGATTACGTAGGTTGCGATGTGGAAAGGAGTATGGCTTATGTTTACAACGAGGATGCTATTGACGGTACTACCGGCTGCAACTGTGACCAGGGGGTTAATACTTACTGTGAACAGGTGCCGATTCTTGGAGTGGATTACTTCCGCGGGCCTTTGGATGAAGATGGAGTGGAACTCGGCATGTCTTCTTTTACTTATTACAATAACGGAAGTGTAGGTTCTCCTGAAGGAGGAACTACAGACCCTGATAACGACCAGCAATACTATAATTACATGTCAGGAACATGGAAAGATGGTTCACCTTTCCAATACGGCGGAAATGGCTGGCAGCAGGGAACCTATGATATTGATTATGCCTTTGTCGATCCACCAAATCAGGATGGAGGATGGTCTATGTGTACACAAGACCTGCCTTTTGGAGACCGTCGTACAGTACAGGCTTCCGGACCATTTCGTTTGGATCCGGGGGCAGTTAACGAGCTGATCGTAGGAGCTGTTTGGGTAGCCGACCAGGCTTACCCATGTCCAAGTATCCGTAAATTGCAGGAAGCTGATGATATTGCGCAAAAACTGTTTGACGAATGTTTCAACATTCCCAACGGGCCGGATGCTCCGGATGTGGATTTCATCGAACTCGACCAGGAAATTATTGCGGTATTGACCAACAACCTTCCTTCCAACAATATTAATGAAGAATATGCCGGTACGGGGCTTGACATTCCTGCCAGCACAGAAGACAGCCTTTATTACTTCGAAGGATACCGTATTTTCCAGGTAGCTGATTCTGATACTGACCTTTCTTCCGAAAACCGCGAAGATCCTGCAAAAGTACGTATCGTGGCAGAGGTGGATATTAAAAACGGTGTTGGAAAATTGTTCAACTGGAAGGCGCTTGATGAAGCAGACCGACCCACCGCAGAAGAGTTTTTCATACCTGTAATGCAAATTGAAGGTCAGGACGATGGCATTCGTCATACTTTCCGCATTACAGAAGACCAGTTTGCTACCGGAGATGATATTCGGTTGATCAATCATAAAAAATACTACTACGTAGCAGTAGCTTATGCCTTTAACGAATACGAGCCTTTTGATCCGGTTACACAGATCGGCCAGAAGAAACCTTATTTTGAAGGCAGAAAAAATATCGGACCTAATCAGGATGGTAAACCATACACGGTCATCCCACGTCCTACTGTAGACAGGAAACTGAACGCCGGGTACGGTGACGGAGCCATCATTACCAGGGTTGACGGGGTGGGTACTGCGACCAACTTCCTGGATCTTTCCGATGAAACAAGAACCGCTATTGAAGATGGTTTTGCTACAGGAACCCAGGTGAACGAACTTACCTACAGACCGGGTCGCGGACCTATCGATATCCTGGTGTACAACCCACTGGAAGTTAAAGATGGTGAGTTTGAGTTGACTTTTATCGATGAAGATATGGGCAATGACCAACTCGATAACAAAACGTATTGGGTATTGAAAAACCTGAGTAGTCCGGGAACTCCCGAAATACTATCGGATACTACCATTACGAAATTGAACGAACAGATCGTTAACGAATACGGTTTTAGCGTCGCTATCGGCCAGGTGGCCGATGCAGGTTCAGAGCCATCGGTAGATCCTACGAATGGATACATCGGTTATGAAGAGGAATATGCGAAGGGAGCAGAAGCCACTTCCTGGTTATCCGGTATTGCGGATGATTACCAACCGGAAATTACGGTTATCGATCAGACCTTGTTCAATTTTGTGAAAACAAACGTAGGAGAGCCATTTGATTTCCTCGATCCGAAACAGGTTTACAATAAAATCGGACCGGGGTATTTTGTGCCTTATTACTTGTGTGACTGGGTCGGTAACGAAGGGTTTATCCAGGATATTTTGACTCCTGCCTGGACCAATAATTCCAATGGCAACAAAATCGTTCACGACCAGACGTCTCTCAGCGAAATCAATAACGTAGATATCGTATTTACTTCGAATAAAGATCTCTGGAGCCGTTGCGTGGTTATTGAAACAGCCAATAAATGGGTGACCAATGGAGGTCTTCCTACCGAAGGAGCCAATATTGTTCATTTTGACCTCAGAGGAAGCCCGAGTGTGACCAAATTCGATAACGACGGGGATCTGTTGCCCGATGTGGACCCCAATCCGGAAGTAGCCATGGGTATGGGTTGGTTCCCGGGGTATGCCATTGATGTGGAAACAGGAGAACGATTGAATATCTTCTTTGGTGAAAATTCGACCTATGATGGTTCATTGTTCGGAGATGCTTTTGATGCAGCACCAACAGGACGAGATATGATGTTCAACCCGTCCTCGCAGTTGTTCCTCAATACGGGAGTATTTGGAGAGCCCTTTAGCTTTAATTATTACGCTGGCGGACAACATTACGTTTATGTCACCAAACAGCCTTATGATGGTTGTCTCGATATTGCGGATCGTCTGGAACATTCGAGTTCTGCTTTGAAAAAAGTAAAAGCAGTCAAGGAAATTACATGGGCAGGATTGATCATGCCGGCTTCTGGGCAGGAGATGCTTTCCTACGCCGACGGGTTGATTCCTGAGGATGTAACCGTTAAGTTGAGAGCCAACAACCCTTACGAAGTGAAAGTAGGAACAGGAGATTACAATGGTTATCCAACTTACAGGTTTAAACTTGACGGTCTTCAGGCAGAAGAGCTTGATACGGATGGTGTGGAAACGGCTCTTGACCTGATTAATGTGGTGCCTAACCCGTATTATGGATTTTCTGATTATGAAATCAGCCAGTTCACGACTACCGTAAAGATCACCAACCTTCCTGCAAAATGTACGGTGACCATTTACTCCCTGGACGGAAAATTCATCCGTCAATACGACAGGGATGAATTGGGTGGTTTGCCTAAAGGTTCAGCCGTTGAACTTAAGCAGGTATTGCCGGATATTGAGTGGGATTTGAAAAACAGTAAGAGCATTCCTATCGCCAGTGGCGTTTACCTGATCCATGTGGCGGCAGAAGGCCTTGGTGAGAGAACCCTCAAGTGGTTCGGTGTCAACAGACAATTCGACCCGTCAGGGTTATAAAATATCTTGTGACTTCCGGAGGTTTTTGACTTCCGGAAGTCCATTTTTTAATTCAGACTTTATTAAAGGAGTCTTATTTAAAGGTTTCAAATAATGAAAAAAACTATATACTCAATCATATTCCTATTGGTTTTGGGAGGAATGGCCACAGAAGTGCAGGCGGGTAACCCCGATCGCCAGGGAGAGGCCGGTGCTTATGAATTGTTGATGATTCCTTATGCCAGGGCTGCCGGATTGCATGCCATGACTACCGCAAACGTGTCAGGAGTGGAATCCATTCGCATCAACCCTGCCGGTTTGGCACGGATCAATACCACTGAATTGTCCTTTAGTAATGGCATTTACCTCACGGGTACCGGGATCAATATGAATGCTTTTGGCGTAGCCAGGAAGGTGGGAAAAAACGGTGCTTTCGGGTTTAGCCTGATGGCCCTTGATTTTGGAGATATCCCCGTCACTACGGCTGATCAGCCGGAAGGAACCGGAACAACGTTCTCTCCGAATTTTTTCAATCTTGGAATGTCTTATGCCCATACTTTTGAAAATAAAGTAACGGTGGGTATTACCCTTCGTGGTGTTTCGGAATCTACCGCCGATATCAGCGCTTTTGCTTTCGCGGTAGACGCAGGGGTGCAATACGTTACAGGGGAGGATGATAATTTCAAGTTCGGCATTTCCTTAAGAAACGTCGGAGGTAAAATGAAGTTTTCCGGGGAAGGACTCAACGAGGTAAACAATGTTGAAGGCGGGTATCAGATTACGCTTTCTCAGCGCTCTGCCGGTTATGAATTACCATCCATGCTGAATATTGGTCTTTCTTATGATTTCCTTTTCGGAACAACAGGACGCCTGACGGCTTTGGGTAACTTTACTTCGAACTCTTTCTCCCAGGATCAGTTGGGAGGTGGATTGGAATTTTCGCTCAAGGAAATGTTTATGCTCCGTGCAGGATATAGATATGAATTTGTCTCAGGGAGTCCCGAAGAATTTGAACGTCCGTTGTACACAGGGCTGAGTGCCGGCGCAACCGTTTCTTTGCCATTGAGTAAAGAAAACAAAAACACAAAAATAAGCATTGATTATGCTTATCGTCAAACAAAAATATTCAACGGTACCCACAATATCGGAATCCGTTTCAATATGTAATTAGAATCCGGAAAGCAAAACTTAAGTCCGGGCAGATCGAAAAAAGCCAGGAAGCCAGGAAGTTTTTTTTTAAAAAGGACACTATTCCTGTCTTTGGTACTCTATTCATCAGAAAAAATATGTTTTACGTCATATTTTTATTCTGATTGAGCGGTAAATCTTGATTTTCCGCTTAAGATTGCTTATTTTTGGGGTTCAACAAGACAAGAACGCTTTTTGATTCAATTGAGTCAAAAAGCGTTCTTGTCTTTTTATTTATTAATAATATTTTATGTCAGCAATTAATTATTTAACCCAGGAAGGTTACAACAACCTCGTGGCAGAATTGGATGAACTAAAGAATGTGGGTAGAGCTGAAGCGGCCAGAGCCATTGGAGAAGCTCGTGAGAAAGGAGATCTTTCCGAAAATGCCGAGTATGACGCGGCCAAAGATGCCCAGGGCATGCTCGAACTGAAAATTAATGAGTTGGAAAAAGTACTCGCTAATGCCCGGATACTGGATGAAAGCACATTGGATACCTCAAAGGTTACCGTACTGGCTAATGTCACCATTAAAAACATTAAAACAGGCACTGAGGTTACCTATAAACTCGTATCAGAGACTGAAGCAGACTTGAAACTCAAAAAGATCTCAGTAACCTCGCCTATGGGCTCAGGTCTGTTGGGAAAAGAAGTGGGCGATATTGCGGTCGTGGAGACCCCGAGAGGCAATCTTGAATTTGAAATCATGAACATTTCAATTTAATCATCATGGCCAGCATTTTCACCAAAATCATCAGCGGAGAAATTCCTTCTTATAAAATCGCGGAAACAGAGCATTATTTTGCTTTCCTCGATATTCGTCCCCTGGTAAAAGGGCATGTGCTGGCCGTTCCCAAAATGGAAGTCGATTATATTTTTGATCTCCCTGACGAAGTGCTCTCCGGGCTGATGACCTTTTCAAAAAAGGTAGGCAGGTCCATTGAAGCAGTAGTGCCGTGTAAGCGTGTAGGCATTCTTGTGGTTGGGACGGAAGTGCCCCATGCCCACATCCATCTCATTCCTTTTACCAGGGAGAAAGAAATGAACCTGCGCAATAAACCGGTGGAGATGAGCCAGGAGGAATTTGTATCCCTGGCTGAAAAGATCGCCGATAAGTTCAATTCGCTATAGTTCCAAAACAATACATGAGTCATCCCGAATTTTCAAAAACTGTCTGAAAAAGAAATTTTTTGATTATTTGAAGTATTTTTTAAATGTAAAACCTGCCTGCAGACGCAGGAAGGCAGGTGTAAAACAAGGAATTTAAAACCTGCCTGCAGACGCAGGAAGGCAGGTGTAAAAGTGAGTGGGCAAAAGGTTTGGGTTTTGGAAAAAAGTCATTTTTTGTCGCAAAACACCTAACCCACGACCCAAACACTTCTAAATTTTGCGGTTTATTTCTTTTGTAAAAGAAAAATCCCGAATTTAATCTGATTAGATGAAATTCGGGATGAACTCATGTTTCGTTTGGAAAAGCATTGCCTCATCCTTTCCGGTCCGGATTATCTTTCAAAAAATTATCCCAGCTATTGTAACGTTTAGGACTCCCTGGTAAGCTGCTGCCCTGGTAAAAATGACAGGCTGCCGCCGCCAGTGCGTCCGTTGCGTCCAGGGTATGCTCTGTCATGTCAACTTTGAATATATTGGTCAACATGGCCGCGATTTGTTCTTTGGAGGCATTCCCGTTTCCGGTAACCGACTGTTTGATCTTTTTGGGAGAATATTCGGTGACGGGTACATCCAGCGTAACGGCGGCGGCAATGGCTACCCCTTGTGCCCGGCCGAGCTTGAGCATCGACTGTACATTTTTGCCGAAAAACGGAGCCTCGATAGCCATTTCTTTAGGATGGTAGGTTTTGATGATGGTCTGTATCCGCTCGAAAATCTTTTTGAGTTTGAGCTGGTGATTTTCAAGCAACCCCAGCCGTACCACGCCCAGCTCGATAAGCTTCATTTGCTTGTCGGCGATCTCGATGACGGCAAAACCCAATAAATTGGTTCCCGGGTCGATGCCTATGAGTCTGTATGGCGGCGCTTTTTCCTTGCTCAAGTTTTTTTTAAGTTGTTGATATCTTGCGAAAATATGCAACTTCTTGTCCTATTCATGGATTTAGGATAGAAATTAGTATCAAAAGAAGCATATTTGTAAAATAATATCTTTGTTGAGGACAGGAAAATCGATCACTTGAATATAATTACACACAGAAGAGGACTTAATTTTCTCATAAAAGCGACCATCGTATTATTCCTGTTGTGGGCTTTCTACCGACAGTTTTATGCTCAAAAAAATATTGGGGAGGTAAGAACCGCCCTGAATAGCCTGGTTGAAGCCGATCATTATATCTATCTCGCTTTGGCCATTTTACTAATGCCTGTCAACTGGGGGCTCGAAAGTCTAAAGTGGAAACAGTTGATGCGACCTTTTCTTCCTATGAGTTTCAAAAAAGCTTTTCGCGCCATTTTAGCGGGGGTGACGATTTCCATCTTTACCCCCAACAGGATCGGCGAGTACGGAGGTCGCATCCTGGAGGTGGAGGCAAAATACAACTGGCGTGGGGTGTTGGCCACCCTGGTAGGCAGCCTGAGTCAGCTCATTGTGTTATTGGCCTTTGGGCTGTGCGGGGCATTGTACTATCTGCATCTGTTTGAGATGATTGATGTTTTTATTTTGAGCAGTAGTATTTTCGTTGGCGGAAGCCTGGTATTCATTATGTTGCTCATTTATTTCAATGTGGATATGGCATTGCCGCTGGTGCGAAAATTGCCCCTGGGGCGTTGGAAAGTGCCTATTTATAAGCAAATGGTCGTATTGAAATCCTATGACGTTGCCTTACTCGGAAATGTACTGTTCTTATCTGCCATACGGTATTTGGTCTATAGTTTCCAATATTATCTTATCCTGCTTTTTTTTGGGGTGGAACTTCCCGTTTTTACCGTTCTGTCGGGTATTGCTACTATATTCCTGGTGCAAACAAGTATTCCTTTGCCAATGGTGATCGGGCTGTTGGTTAGGGGCGAAATTGCACTCACTGTTTGGGGGGTTACGGAGGTAAATGAACTGGCCGTCCTGGCAGCGACCTTTTTGTTGTTTATAATAAACCTGAGTGTGCCCGCGTTACTTGGGTTAGTAATAATCGTCAGAACAAACGTATTAAAATCGTTAGGTTATGCAAAATAAAATAAAGCGACCACTTTTATGGAGTACAGCCATTTTCTTTATGATGGCTTTCAGCTTTCCCGCTGCGGATCATTTTTATGCCCAATCTATGCCGGACAATAATTTTGATCAGTGTTCCATTGAAAATACGACCTTTAAAGCAGGAGAGGAGGTCGTTTATAAATTGTACTATAACTGGGGATTCATGTGGGTCGCTGCAGGAGAAGCCACTTTCAGGGTGAAAGAATCAGGCAACCAGTTTCATTATATAGTGGATGGCCGTACCTATAAATCCTATGATTGGGCTTTTAAGGTGCGGGATAAAATTGAAAGTTATGTCGATAAGACTAGCTTATTGCCTACTCGTTCGATACGGGATATCAGTGAAGGAAAATACCAGCTTTATGAGAATGTGACTTTTGACCAGGAAAACAATTCTGCGAAATATGTTCGTGGAAAAACCAAGGAAAAGACCTGGAAGGAAAACCATGAAGTCAGTGAATGTATTCATGACCTTTTGTCTGCCATGTATTTTGCCAGAAATATAAACTTCAGCACTATGCCGAAGCAACAATCATTTCCCGTGAAAATTTTCCTCGATCGGGAGGAATATCCTATAAAGGTGAAGAGCAACGGGAAGGTGGCCGAAAAAAAAATTAAGGGCATGGGAACTTACAATACCGTTGAATTATCTTTGTCATTGATAGCCGGAGAGGTTTTTAAGGAAGGAGACGAGATGAAGATATGGGTTTCCGATGATGACAATCGTGTGCCGTTGATGATTGAGACCCCTATTGCTGTTGGTTCTGTAATGGTTGTCCTGAAAAGCTACAAAGGACTTAAGTATCCGTTTACCGCTAAAGTTGATTAGATCATGCGCTTTTTCGTTTTGATATTATCCATAATGGTTTTAGCCATTTCTTCCTGTAATACCGTTAAAAAACACCAAACGGTGACAGATGATGACCTTTCAGTTCCCCCTGTTGCTTCCTCTGGTTCGGGGGAAGTTCAGATTATTGAAAACTATGACAAGATCAATTCGTTTGAAGAATTGATGAAGCCCTTCAAAGGGAAAGTGGTTTATGTTGATCTGTGGGCAACATGGTGTGGTCCGTGTCGCAATGAGCTTTTGTATAAAGATGATTTGAATAATTTTATACAGGATAAAGAGATCGAATTGTTATACCTTTCGGTGGATCATTCTTATGAATGGGAAAAGTGGGGCAACTTTATTAAAGATAAACACATGGCAGGGTATCATGTACATGCGAATGAACAGCTGGTTGCCGATCTGAAGGAGCATTTTTATTCACGGGAGTCGAATGGTATGAAAGTGTTGAGTTTACCCACTTATATCATCGTGAATAAAGAAGGAAAAGTCGTTAATAAAAGTGCTTTTCGCCCGAGTCATAAACAATTGTTGTACGACCAGTTGAAAGCAGCCTTATAGGAATTATAGCAGGATGGGATAGAAATCAGGCCCTGAAAATGGTGCGTTTTCAACTTTCGAGGACTATTTTAGGGGTGGGGAGATAAGCGTTAATTTTTTAATGTAGCATGACAAATCGATGAAAAAAATCCTTTATGGAATAGGTATTGTCCTAATATTTCTTGCCGGCGTTTTTATTACCCGTCTTTTTTATAAAAAAGAAGCGGAAGCGCAGCGAAACATTCAATCGGTGGTGTTGCTCGAAAAGGTCAAAAAGGTATGTAAACTGGTGACCATTGAAGGTAATTTTGCAGAGGTTTACAATGAGGCAAATATCCGTCCGATGACCTTGTACCTGCCTTTTCCCACTGTTTTTGAGTTTTCCAAAAAAGCTTTACTGCAGGTGAAGGGTACGGTCTATGTTGGTTATGACATGGAACAGGTGACCATCACGGCCGACAGTGCCCGTCATGTATTGATCATTCGCAATTTGCCGGAGCCCAAAATCCTTTCTATCGACCATGAGTTGAGTTACATGGGGCTGGAAGAGAGCTTTTTCAACAGCTTTACTCCTGATGACTATACCCAGCTCAATAAGAATGCCAAAGAGGTGCTCAAAAAGAAAGCTGCAGAATCCGGCCTCCTGGAAGAAGCCAGGGAACAAGGCAATCAAATGCTCAGTGTCATCACTTATATGGCTACTTCAGTCGGTTGGCGGGTCGAAATCGACAATGACCTCATTCCCGTGTTGGAGCGGGACTCTTTTCCGGATTAGGGTCAATTAATCACATTTGCACAAGAAACACTTTCTGCCCTTTATCTCACAGCAAACCACCGCAGCCTTCCGGGGGCATAATACCATTGGGATCACCGGATCAAGGCACTGCAACCTCTCGATATCGCAGTATTTCATCCCAAATTTAACCACTCACCCCACCTTTTTAGCGGATTAACTTTATCCTAACAAAATTTAGCCCTTTTTTTCACTTATTCTTACCAAAAAAAATTACTTTAGTGCTGCTTTGGGAACGACTATAAATGCCTGAGAACAATTTATAGCCATTGAAAGCCACTATCTTATTTTTTCTTATTAAGGTTAAATAATTTATTTTTACTCGATTTGAAAATTAAAATCAATTAAAATATGAGTACAACGACAAAACACCCTAAGGCGCTCTATACGCTTTTTGCTACCGAAATGTGGGAGCGATTCAGCTACTATGGAATGCGCGCGCTGTTAACTTTATATCTAACCGCTGAATTGGTCAACGGAGGATTTGGCCTGGAACGACAAGAGGCGTTGGCTATTTATGGAATTTTTACCGGATTGGTATACCTTACTCCTATCCTTGGAGGTTGGGTAGCCGATAAATTTTTAGGAAAACGAAAAACAGTTTATATCGGTGGTTTGGTCATGGCAGTAGGCCAATTATTACTGGCTTCCAGTTCCTTTATGATGAGTTCTGTCGATGTTGCCACCAGGCTGTTTATTTTCAACTTCGGTTTGGGGGTACTCATCATTGGAAATGGTTTTTTCAAACCTAATATTTCCACCATTGTAGGTGATTTTTATGATGACAATGACCCAAGAAAAGACTCCGCATTTAATATTTTTTACATGGGGATCAATCTTGGAGCCATCCTGGGACCTTTTATTGCCGGTGCATTGGGCGAAAATGTCTATTGGGGATATGGTTACCTGGCAGCAGCCATAGGTATGATCATTGGGGTGCTTTGGATGAAGACCAGAGAGGCATCTTTGGAAGATAAAGGGTTACCTCCGAATACAGCAAACGGAAAATTAGTGTTGGACGGCAAAGATTGGCGTGATATTATCATTTATGCCATTGGCCTGGTCGTAGTGACTTTTCTGCTGGTTTTCTTATGGAGAATGATCCCGGATAATGTAGCCAATATTGTTACTATTGTTGGTTTTGTCGTGGGTGTTTTAGGATTGGGTTATGTCATTGTACAAGGAACAAATGGAGCGGACGAATGGACCCGAATGATCGTGATATTGGTACTGGCATTTTTCAATGTTGCCTTTTGGGCCGGATTTGAACAAGCGGGGGGTACGTTGAACCTGTTTGCTGCTGAAAACACCAACAGGGTTTTGTTTAATTGGACGATACCGGCAACCTGGTTCCAAAATATTAATCCAATCGCCATTCTGATTTTTGCACCTATATTTTCAATCATGTGGTTGAAGTTGGATGCCATGAAGCTTAATCCAAGAACCCCGATCAAGTTTGCGATTGGATTGTTTTTGGGAGCATTTGCTTTTTGGATTATGACACAAGCTAGTCATCTGGCGGAAGGTGGAAAATTAATATCACCTATGTGGCTCGTTGCCGTTTATGTTATTTTGACACTTGGAGAGTTGATGTTATCACCTATTGGACTCTCTATGATTACCAAATTAGCCCCCAAAAAATTAGTATCGGTAGTGATGGGTTTGTGGATGGCAAGTTTTGCAGCCGGTAACTATCTTGCCGCTATGTTGGAAAGTATTTTACAAAAATACGATTTTGAGCTATATCCTTTTATTACGATGTTAATGCTCGGATCAGGTATATGTTTGGTATTGTTATCTCCATTTTTAAATAAATTCATGAAAGGAATCCATTAAAAAGGAAAATGACAAAATTTAATAGTTAATAACACCTGGATAGACCCTGTTACCTCCTAACAGGGTCTATCTATTTAACCTTACATTTTATGAGCAACGAGAAAAAATCATTTTTAAGCGTAATGAAATCCTACCCTAAGAGTTTTTGGGTAGCCAGTGCAATGGAATTGTTCGAGCGGTGGGCCTGGTATGGTTTGTTTGCTGTGCTGGCCTTATATTTAGTGGGGTCTACCGATGAAGGGGCACTTGGGTTTTCCCATACGGAAAAGGGACAAATCATGGGTATTGTAACAGCTATTTTATACCTCTTACCTTTGTTGACCGGGGTGATTGCAGATAAAATCGGGTATAAGCTTTCCCTGATTATTGCCTATGTAATGCTGATTTCGGGGTACTATTTAATGGGCGAAGTGTCGAGTTATGTGGCTGTTTTTGTTGTTTTCCTGTATGTAGCAGTGGGGGCAGCGATCTTTAAGCCTGTAGCTTCAGCGATTGTTACAAAAAGTACCGATGAATCCAATTCAACACTTGGTTTTGGTATTTTTTATATGATGGTCAATATCGGTGGGTTTATTGGCCCTGCCTTTTCGGCTAATTTGAGAGAGGCTTACGGATGGAAGATCGTTTTTTTAATGGCAGCCTCTGTTATTTTTGTGAATTTACTGATCGTGATTTTTTTCTTTAAGGAGCCTAATCGGATAAAAACGGAAGAAAGCATTGGTCAAGCGATTAAAAGTTCCTTTAAGAAGATCGTTGAAGCGGTGATGGATGTAAGGTTAACTGTGCTTCTGGTGATCATGGTTGGTTTCTGGACCATGTTTAATCAGCTTTTTTATACACTTCCTACGTTTGTTGAGGATTGGGTAAACACGAGCGCACTATATAATACTATTGCATCTGTATCGCCGTGGTTTGCGAAATTAATGGCTGGTGGGGGTGATTCCGTTGCCGTAAAACCTGAAATGCTTATTAATATCGACGCAGGAGCTATAATCGTGTTGCAATTATTGGTGTCCTATGTGGTGCTCAAATTCCGTCACGTGAGTGCGATGATTACGGGTTTTATCATCGCTGCCATCGGTATAGGACTTACTTTTTATACCGATAACGGACTTTATACTATCATTGGTATTGTTATTTTTGCCGTTGGTGAAATGGCCACTAACCCTACTTTCTCTTCATTCATTGCCTTAATCTCTCCAAAAGGGAAAGAGGCTTTATACATGGGAACTTATTTCTTACCGGTCGCTGCGGGGAACTTTTTCACCACCTTCGTTTCTGGAAATCTTTATCAAGCCTGGTCTGATAAAATTAGTCTGTTGAAGGGAGAAGTCCTGCAAAGAGGAATCCAGGTTCAAGAGGTAGGAACGAATTTATCCCAATCTCAATTTGCTGAAAAAACGGCCCATGTTTTGAAAATGGATGTAGCGGAAGTTACCTCTAAATTTATCCCGGTAAATGTTGATACGACTAATTGGCAGCCTGTTATTGACAAAATAAGCGTTTTTGTAAAAAGCAATAAAGACCTTAGCATGGAAGGGATAGGGGGGACATTTTCCAAGAATGATTATTTCGCCCAGGCTTCTGAAAAACTGAGTATGACTCAAAATGAAATGACGCAATTCCTTTGGGACACTTACCAGCCCAATCGAATATGGTATGTCATTGTAGGGATTGGAATTGTAACCATTTTGGCGTTATATTTTTATGACAAAATGGTGATCAGACCCCGGGAGAAAAAAAGTGCGGAGGCATAATTTTTTTAGAAGCCAAAGTATAGTGGAACAAAATCAGAAGTAAATGGAATCAAATTCGGAATTTTTCAAGAGCAAAGTATTGGGTCATCCGGCAGGGCTGTTTGTCCTCTTTTTTACAGAAATGTGGGAGCGATTCAGTTACTACGGGATGCGGGCTTTGCTCGTTATTTTTCTGGTCAGTGCATTCGGAATGGGTGGCTGGGACTGGCCCAGGGAAGATGCTCTTGCCTTGTACGGCACCTATACGGCATTGGTTTATCTGACGCCTATCCTGGGTGGCATGCTGGCCGACAGGGTGATCGGTTACCGTAAAGCGGTGTTCTACGGGGCGACGGTCATGACCATGGGACATGCCTGTATGGCCATTGAATTTTCGCACATTTTCCTTTACATCGGTATTGGGTTACTGATTATCGGCAATGGGTTGTTCAAACCCAATATGACTTCCACTATTTCTGAAATGTATAAAGATACCCCGGAGAAAAAAGACGGGGCTTATGTGATCTTTTATATGGGCGTGAATGCTGGCGCTTTCCTCGGGATTATGATGTGCGGTTACCTCGGGGAGATGGTGGGCTGGAGTTGGGGGTTTGGACTGGCCGGTATTTTTATGTTTATGGGGATGTTGCAGTTTTATTTTGCCCAGGATATTTTCGGGGATATTGGTAAAAAACCGGTAAAACAAGCGCAAAAGACGGTGGTTAAAAATGAAAAAGATGATGTGCCGTTGAATCCGTTTACCCTCCTGGATAAAATAATGATTGTTGTTATTGCAGTAGTCGGGCTTACCTGGATCATCAATGATCCGATGTCAAAAATTGCCGATTTAAACATTCTGGCCTTTGGTGGAGTCGATTATTCCAACTATTTTATCGCCGGGGCACTGATCCTGTTTTTCCTGGTGCTGGGCTTGAGGATCATGCGTTATGACAAAGTGCTTCGGGGGAGAATGATCGCGATCGTATTCTTCGCCTTTTTTATCATATTCTTCTGGGGTTCTTTTGAGCAGGCCGGAGGGTCCATGACCATTTTCGCCAAAGATTATACCCAACGTGTATTTTCAGGAAGTGCGGCCAATATCTTCATTGTAGTGGATATTCTCATCACGGTGATTCCTGTGGCGATCATTACCTGGGTTTTGGTGTTGTTGTTCAGACAAACTTTTGCCAAATACGCCACAGCCAATATTATCTTAGGGCTAAGTTTTGTGATCATCTGGGGCATCGTCGGGTGGAAGATCAACCGGAATCTGAATACCTTTTCTTACGATATTACCTACCCGGCCCTGGTCAGCGTACAAACCGGCGACGATGGTAAGGAAAAAACAACCTACACGGCCCTGACGGGGATGATGGATGTAGCACCCGATGCAGTCATCGAACAGCAGCCGACGACCATTCGCAGTGCTGAAAACCTGAGTGCAGGTGACAAAACCTATATTCTGGACATCGATAAAAAAGGAACCTACCGGGAACTTTCGGCGGATAAAATAGCGGTTGTGGATCGTAAGATCGAGGCGACCGTGATTAAAAAGCGGGAAAATGAGGTGGAAATTCCGGCGACCTGGTTCCTCATCCTCAACTCGTTGTTTATCATCGCTTTTGCACCCTTGTTCTCGAAATGGTGGGAAAGCAAGTACAATCCCCCACCGGCGGTTAAATATGGTTTGGGATTGATCCTCTTGGGGATAGGATTCGCCGTGTTGGCTTTCGGATCGATGGCTATTCCCCAAGGGGCCAAAGCGGCCTCTGTGAGTATTGTCTGGCTGGTATTGGCTTATCTTTTTCATACCCTTGGAGAGCTTTGCCTTTCCCCGGTATCCTTGTCCTATATCAGTAAGCTGGTGCCGGCAAGAATGATCGCCTTCATGTTTGGAGTTTGGTACCTGGCTATTGCTATCGGCAATAAACTGGCGGGCGTAATGGGAGGCCAGATCGATAAGATCACCGAGCAGTGGGATCTTACCACTTTCTTCCTGATTTTCACCCTGATTCCTGTGGGCATGGGCCTCTTGGCGGTATTGATCAGTCCGTTTATCAAAAAGTTGATGCACGGAGTGAAATAACTTCATTCAAAGGTTATTTTATCAAAATATCTTCAGTAGTTCACAAACTAACAGATCTATGAAAAAAGACTTTCTTTCCATTCGCATTGTACATGGCGCTCTTTGTTTGGGGTCGCTGCTGTTTTTTATGGTGGTTTATTTCCTGCTGGGTACAGAAAACACTGGTGCACCGGAGGGAGAAGATTTAAAGGTGTTTACCTACCTGGTGCCGTTGATGGTCTTATCAAGTATTCTTCTTTCCAGGCTGCTTGACAGGAATAAAATGGCCGCCTTCAAGGGAACATCGGACCTTTCTGAAAAATTAAATGATTACAGGACCCGAATCATTATGCGGTCAGCCCTCATTGAAGGAACCATTCTTTTTGCCGTGGTTGCCCTGCTTTTAACGGGGGATGAACTCAACGCTTTATATTTCAGTATTGGCTGGCTGGCACTTTTGTTTGTACGGCCTTACATGGCTGAGTTTTCCAAAGATTATAAACTGTCGGTTAAGGAAGAGCAGGAAATGCACCAGGATTAGAGGCCGATTGCTTGGCCAGGCCTGAGTCTGGCATCATAATCCTTCCTTCCTCCTTAATTATGATTTTTGTAAATTAGTCCCTGGGCGAAACCTGAAAAATTCCAAAATAGCTTTTCTTTGGATTGAAATCATTTATTCATTTGGTTCGTTCAAAAAACACTCAATTATGAAAAATACAGTTTGGAAGTACGGGTTAATTTCAGGAGGCGTTTTAGCTTTTTTTATGATCTTGACGTTTTCCATCCAGGGACGGGGAGAAGAAATAGATTTTTCCGGAGGGATGTTATTGGGATATGTCACCATGATCATTTCTTTATCAATGGTTTTCGTGGGGGTTAAGTCTTACCGGGATAACCATCTTGCAGGGAGTATTTCTTTTGATCAGTCTTTTAAAACGGGATTGTTGATCGCATTGATCGCATCGTGCATTTATGTGATTACTTGGATGTTGTATAGTCATTTCCTGGCCCCGGACTTTATGGATCAGTATTACAAGTACAACCTGGAACAGCTACAGAACAGCGGAGCCGACGAAGAAGAGATCTCTCGCCAGATAGCCTTGATGGAAAAATACAAGGAAATGTATAAAAATCCTTTCTTAAAAACAGGGATGACTTTCCTCGAAATTTTCCCGGTAGGGTTGATCGTGGCTCTCATCACGGCTTTTATACTGAAGAAGAAAACGGCGGCAGTTTAAGGCGGGACTGTTCAAAGTTCCAGCTTCAAAGCCTGCCTGACAACATCAGGAGGTTGGTTCAAATGGAGCACATCCATCCCCACATTGCCTCCTTGTCAGGATCAGGATTTTCAGGATTCCATAATTTGCAGGATTTCCATTTGGGACATCCTCACATCCACTCATCCTCACATCCCCACATTGCCTCCTTGTCAGGATCAGGATTTTCAGGATTCCAGAATTTTCAGGATTTCCATTTGGGACATCCTCGCATCCACTCATCCTCGCATCCACTCATCCCCCCCATCCACTCATCCTCGCATTCTCACATAGCATCCAACTGCTCCAGCAGCCAGGTGCGTTCCCTCAAAGGATTGGTATTTTCAATTTCCAGCCGCAACTTTGCTTTTTCCTTCTTGTCATAGGGGTTGACCCTTACGAGTTTCCTGGTGAGGCGGATCACGTTTTTAAACAGAGGTTCGTGATACCCCACGTCTTTCCGGTGAAGATAGGTGCGCATACTTTCCAACAGTGATTCGAGGGTATCAAACTCTACTAGTTCGTAATACATTTTCAGCAATAAAGTTTTGGCATTCAGGTTGAGAAGGATATCATCAAATTCGGTTTGTACCAACAGCGGCATGGCTTTATCGTATTCCTTCTTTTCAAAGTGGAGTCTTGCCATACAATAATGGACAAAGTGATCCCTGACTTTTTTAGGAAGGTAGGTCTGGTAGGTTTTGATAAAATTTTCCACCCACACGTACTCTCCCAGCTGCAGGCCGTTTAGGGCAATGTTGGCAAACGTCCAGGGGCTGAAAGTTTTATTTTCGATGAGCAGGTCCAGTTCCAGCATTTTTTTGAACAGCTCAAAAGTCTCACGGATAAAAGCCTTGTCGCCTTCATTATTTCGGCGTATGCAATAATTCAGTGCCATGAGGTAAATGTCTCTTGTTTCGGATTTGGGGAAAGTTCCACCCAGGTTGAACATATGAGCTTTGAGGTGATCAAAGAAGGATTTGTCCTGGCTGGTCAGGGCTTTGTAGCCATAATAATAAACAGCGATGGCTGGAATATCGAGAATTTTATTTTCTTCAACATAATTGAGCACCTCGTCAAGCAGTCCCGGGTTGTATTCAGCTTTGTAAACCCTTTGGTGAGCCAGCATAAGGCAACTCAGTTTGAGCTTATCTGCAAAAAAAGTAATGTCGAGTGCATCCGAAAGCTCCTGCAGATTCATTTTGATGTTCCGCTTTTGTTTTTCAAAGTACAGGTATTGTTCTTTTTGGATCAGGTACTCATTACGAAGGAAATGTTCGTTTCTAAGGTTTTCTTTTTCCTGGAGATCAGCAATGCTTTTTATGATTTTTTGATAGGCCTTTGACATATTTTTCTTACGATAAACCCCGGCAAGTGCCATTTTTGAACGAACTTCATCCTCACGAAGATCACTGTAGATGAGGTATTCTTCAATACACTTATTTAAAAAAAAGATGGTTTGGCGGAATTTGGCGTCGTCGTATTTCTTTTTTGGAAATATTTTTTGGAAAACCCGCTCTTTTTCGTAGTATTTTTCGTTATCTAAATGTTTCTCGTTGGAGAGGTATTCAAACAAAGCAACCACATCCTCCCGTTGGTTGTGTACCGGAGAAAGCAGCCATTTCCGTAATTCACGGACTTCTTTTTTAGAAAAATTTCTAAAAATGATAAAAATATGACTATTTTTCATGAGTAAATAGAGTGTTTTTTTTCAACAGGAAAATCAAAATATTGTTTTTTATAAATAAATGATTATCAATAACTTGTTTGTTTTTATTTAAAAAAAATGATTTGTAAAATTACAATTTTTTATCAACAAATAGCATTTTCTGTCATTGTTTTAGTAATCATTATAATAGACTTTTGTTATGCAATTGAAAGTGAACGACCTAAAAATAAAGTTAATGAGCAAGCGAATGCTTGATAAATCAGCAACATTTTTCAACGGATTAATGAGATGTATTTTTACATGGCTGGTTTTATTTGCCACTTTTCAGGTAAATGCTCAGGGTTGGGATATCCTCTTCGGAGGAGCAGGTGAAGATCAGGCTTATTCGGTGATTCAAACAAAAGATCACGGTTATATAACAGCAGGATTTAGCCAGTCATTTTCAGGCAATGATCCGTTTTTTGATTTTAATGTATATGTTGTTCGCACGGATGTCGATGGTACACCCATCTGGTCGAAAGCTTACAGCGAAGGTATTGCAGCGAACGTCAACGATTACGGATATCAGATTTTAGAGACAGAAGACGAAGGTTTTCTGATCGTCGGAGCCATAACACAGAACGGTTACAGCGATGTTTATTTGCTTAGGATAAATAAACAGGGCGATGTAAAATGGACAAAAACTTATGGCAGTCCGAATTTTGATGAGACGGGTTTTGATATTGTAAAAGCAAAAGATGGTGCAGGTTATGCGATCATTGGCCTGACTTCCGAAGCGAACAGTGGTAATTCTTCCGATATTTTGTTGATCAGGGTGGACGAAGAAGGCAACGAACTTTGGAGCCAGACTTATGGAGGTGATACCCGCGACGAGGGCACTTCACTTGTCGCGCTGGAAGACGGATTCGTTTTATCAGCCATTTCCAAAGAAGCAGACGGAGTGCAGAACGATATTCTCCTGGTAAGAATCAATAGCACGGGAGGGATCATCTGGACCAAAACCATAGGTGAAACCGGGGTTGGAGAAGAGGTGAGAGATTTGTTGTTGACACAGGACAATTATTTGATCCTTGCAGGAGCTTCCAACAGCCTGGCCAATAGTATGGTCGCTAAATACGATCTGGATGGCGAAGAGGTATGGACGACGGAAATTGAAGGGGAAAGCCGCCTCAATGATGTCATCGAAACCAAAGGCGGCGAATTGGTTGCCTGCGGATACCGGGATATAACCATTTTCAAATCAGGTGTGCTGCTCGTTAAACTGAAACCCGAAAACGGAGAGCTGATTTGGGAAAAGATCATCGAAGGAAATATCAGAACCAAATTTGCAGAAGGTCTGGCCCCAACATCAGATGGAGGCTACATCGTTGCAGGATATAATTCACTGAGTGATTTTACTGCTTTCAACGATGTGGTTCTGATCAAAACGGATGAAAACGGGGATCTCATTACCAACCATATTGTAGGAAAGGTTTATTTTTCCAACGACGGTTGTAATGCCTACCATGCAGGTGATGTGCTGTTGAAAGACTGGATTGTAAAGGCAGAAAGTGATCAGGCCACTTATTTCGCTACGACGGATGAAAATGGCCAATACGATATAAGAGTGGATTCAGGTTTTTATACTGTTTCACTTTTACCACTGAATGATTATTGGTCGATCTGTAATACAGAATTTTCGATTAATTTCAACACGTTCTATGACACGACAAGTTTTAATTTTCCTGTAGAGGCAGAGCTCAATTGCCCATACCTCTCAGTAAATGTATCCTCAGGGGAAGCCGTTATCTGCGAAGATATTACCTACACTGTTAACTATACCAATCAAGGTCCGGTAACAGTCAATGACCCTCATATAGATGTACAACTCGACGATGAACTGACCTTCATCTCATCCAGCATCGCAGGGACGGATTTGGGAGGCAATCTTTACCGTTTTGCGATTGATGATGTGCCACCGACACAGAGTGATACTTTTACCATCGAGGCAACGGTTGCTTGTGATAATATCTTAGGAAACCAGGCCATTGTAGTCAGCGCCCATGTTTTTCCTGATACACTCTGCCTGCAACCGGGACCGGGATGGGATGGAGCAAGTTTGAAAGTGACAGGTATTTGTGAAAATGATTCTATTAAGTTTTTTATTCAGAATGTCGGAGATCAGGCATTGAGTACATCGATCGAAAGAAATTCTTTCATCGTAGAAGACCAGATCATTTTCCAGGTAGAACCTATCCTTCCTTTAGGCCCCGGAGAAATACAGGAATTAGAACCCATTGAAGGAAATGGTTCCACCTTCCGGATCATCGCTGAGCAATCAGTGGATCACCCGGGCAACAACTTCCCTACCGTAGCGGTGGAAGGTTGTGTGACAGAAGGAGAATCATATTCTACAGGACAAACGACACAGTTTCCTGAAAACGATCAGGATTACTATATATCAATTGATGTGCAAGAAGCGATTAGTTCCAACTCTCCAGTTATATTGAGAGGCTATCCCAGGGGTTATCAAGATTCGATCATAACCCCTACAACCGATTTGAATTACACAATAGTGTTTCAAAACTTTGGAACTGATACCATAAACCGTTTGGTGATAAGGGACACCTTGCCGGCTTTTCTCGACCGTACTTTGATAAGGCCGGGAGCAAGCAGTCACCCCTATGATTTTCAGATTTACGACAATGGTGTCCTGAAATTCACCTTCGAGGAAATCCAACTTCTTCCAGGTAGCAGTGCTGAAGCGGCATTGACCCGCGGGTTTGTAAAATTTGCAATCCCGCAAACAACGGGCAATCCGCTGGGGACAATTATCGAAAATAGCGCTGCTATCTTTTTTGATTACGAAGAGCCCATTTACACCAATGTGACGCACCACGTAGTCGGTTGTACAAACTTTCTTGATGAAGAAGAAAGTTGTATCACTGTCGGACTGGATGCACCCACATTGCCGGGCCTTGAAATAAAAGTTTATCCAAATCCGTTTAACGAAACGGTAACCCTTGAGATCAAAGGATTTGAGGGCAAAGTATTGACTTTCACCCTGTTTGATATTACAGGCAGAATGGTGAGATCTCAACAGTTCATTGGTAACAAATATGATTTTAATCGAAACCAGCTTCCTTCCGGAATGTATATTTTCAAACTGGAAAGTGAAGGAAAACAGATCGGCAGTGGGAAAATGCTGGTTAGATGATCATAATCCCATAAACATCCCAGGTTTCCTGCTTCGGCAGGAAACCTAACCAATGAACTAAAATTTTAAAAAAAGCGTTATTATTTTATACACTACTGAAACACAAAAGAGAATAAGATTTAGGTCGTCTTATTATTTCATGAGATTATGATTTGTTATTAGCAGTCCCGACACACAGTGTCGGGACTTTTTTTTTGTGCGCCAATACCATTTTTTTTAACAGTATTGGTATCAAAACCTTTCCTTTACAAATTTCAAAACCTTCTCCATTTCATCTTTTATTTCCCCGGAGGTTCCTTTGAAATGGTTGTTCATAAAACTGAAGATTAGGGTACGCCCGCTATCGGTAAGAATATAACCACTAAGGCAGTAGGTGTTGCGCAATGAGCCTGATTTGGCAAATAAATAAGGTTTGTTGGCACCGTACCAGTTTTCAATGGTGCCCGATTGCCCTCCCGCCGGAAAGAGATCGAAAAGTCGTTTTTCCGTAAATTCCATCCGCATACGATCCAGGAGTGTAACCAGGCTCCGTGGGGTGAACATATTGTATCGCGATACCCCGGAACCGTCAGTCCATAAGAGTTCGTCCGGCATTTCCGTAAGCACATTATTCTTTGCATATTCGATAAGCTGCTGCGTATTTTGAAACCCAAAGACTTTGTCGGAACACATGAGCAGTAATTGTTCAGCAATAAAATTATCGCTTTGTTGCATGAGGCGCCGGTAAAGGCTATCAGGCATAGGTACATAGAGCGTATGGTATCCAGCCAGCGAATCTAAGGGGATGTAGGTCCCGGGAAGTACGCTGATGCCCAAGGTGTCGCTCAAAAGATTGCGCAATAATGCTCCGGAAATGAGGAAAGGCACCTCTTTGAACACCCTGGTTTTATAACCTTTTGCGGGCAGGGTGTATTCAAAATGGTTGCGGGTTTCGTCCCGGGTGACATTGAACCATGCTGCGCTATCCACCTTTTTTGAAAGATCCCTGAAATATTCAGGATAGATTTCCGGCATTTCTGCCCCGGGGTTTAGCGTAAATCTTACCGCATTTCCATAAAGCGGCAGGGCGGATTTTTCTACCTGGAAATAATAGGGATAGTCGTCCCACATCCATCCTTCCCCAAACCTGCTGTCCCGGAAATTTTGCTCTACAAGGCGCAAGGGTTTACCGGCCTTTCGCAACAGTTCAAGGGCCTCGTTTTGTCCATCAAAATCAGGATGCAGGAGCAAAGGGTTACCCGTGCCCCAAAAGTAAAATGCCTCCTCTTTTTCCAAATAATTCAATACAGGAAGACTGTCTCCCAATATTTTCAGGGCAGTGTAACAACTCAGGATCTTGGTGTTGGAAGCCGGGGTAAAATAATTACTGCCGTTTTTATTGATCAGGGTTTCTTTTGTTTCCGGGTCGTAGAGGACAAAACCTGTGAATTGCCTGGCGAAAACGGGGGAATCCTCTACCATTTGGGTAACGGTCCTGATTTCTTTTTTGGATATAACCAGACCGGAAGTACAGGAATAGCAAAAACTTGCCACAAGAAATAGGGTTGCAAGGTGTTTTAGTTTTATCATTTTCTTTATTTTCTTTAACTTCACTCAAATTAACAATTCATTGATTATGCGCAAACTGTATTTCTTATTTTTATTCATGGTAAGTTATTTTTTGGGCGCTGCCCAGGAGAGAAAAAACGAGCTGGCAGGTTATAATGAAGCTGTAGCGAAGGTGGTGTGTCTGCAAAACAACAACGATATTTTGCCTGTGAAGGAACTTGGAGACCTTACCATAGGTTATGCTTATTTCGGGCGTGATGCCAAAAGTTATTTCCTGGAAAGTTTAAGGAATTACATGCCCGTTCTACATTTGGGAGAGCAGGGGGGGCAGCAAAAATTTAAAGCAACGGCTAATAAAAAGTTACTCGTCGGAGCGGTAAACGCTGACTTCTTTGAGGGAATAAAAAATGATGACCGGGGATCCATGTTGTCTTTTTTGCAGGATTTTCAGGGTGAATATCCCAAGGTGCTGGTCGTCTTTGGACGGGGACAAATGCCACAATTGGAGCGGTTGAAGCCCATTTTTGATGCCATCATTTATGCTCCGTCAGAAGCTTACTGGTATCAGTCGGTAGCGGCCCAACTTGTATTTGGAGGAATGGGAACGCATGCCGTTTTGGATGAAAATATCAGCACTTCTTTTGTTAAAGGGAGTGGCGTTGTCCTTTCTCCCAACGGGAGGTTTAGCTATGCGCCCCCGGCTGCCGCTGGCATGAATGCCGATTTATTGGAGGATAGTATTGCCGCCATCGTTGAAGCAGGAATCAGGGCCGGCGCTTTCCCCGGAGCACAGGTTTTGGTGGCTAAGGACGGAAAAGTTGTTTATCATGAAACTTTTGGATACCACACTTACGATAGTCTGGCTCCTGTCATGAAGGATGATATTTATGACTTTGCTTCGGTTTCTAAAGTGACGTCCTCCTTGCCGGCCATTATGAAGTGGTATGGAGAGGGTGATTTTGACCTGGATGCTCCTTTGAAAACCTATTTTCCCGCTTTCTCAAGATCGAATAAGGCAGATCTGACCTATCGCTCCATGCTGGCGCACAACGCCAAATTGATGCCCTGGATACCTTTCTGGAGAAGTACCCTCAAAGGTTGTGCAAACTATCCATGGCGAAAACGCTGGGACAACAACAATTATAATAACGGAGCATTTAAACGAAATACCTTTAGCAGGGACTCTTCATCAAAATTCAATGTTTATGTCACAGACGATCTTTGGTTGTACAAAAAATACAAGCAAAAAAAGATTTATAAAGCCATTCGGAAGTCGCCTTTGAACGCAAAACAGGAATACAAATATTCAGGGCTGTTGTTTTACCTGTTGCCGGAGATCGTAGCGAACCGCTCGGGGATGGATTTCGAAACCTATCTTAAAGAAACTTTCTACCGCCCTTTGGGAGCCTATACGTTGACTTATAATCCTTCCCGGCATTTTCCGCTGAACCGCATCGTTCCAACGGAGCGGGATACCTTTTTCAGGCTGATCCAATTGCATGGGACCGTCCACGATGAAGGCGCGGCCATGATGGGCGGAGTTTCTTCCAATGCCGGACTGTTTGGATCGGCAGGAGACCTGGCAAAACTTATGCAGATGTATTTGAATTATGGCAGTTATGGGGGCAAACGTTACATCGGGGAAGAGGCGGTAAAAGAATTTGCCCGTTGCCAATATTGCGAAGAAGGGAATCGACGCGGCCTGGGATTTGACAAACCTTTGATCGAGTATGATCCGGCGAGCAGTTCCGTGGCTAAAGATGCCAGCCCGTCGAGTTTTGGACATTCCGGGTATACAGGAACCTTCACCTGGGTGGATCCGGCCAATGGATTGTTGTATGTTTTCTTTTGCAACCGGGTTTATCCCACCCGGTTTAATACCAAAATTTATGATCTGAACATTCGCCCGAGGGTTCACCAGGTGTTGTATGATGCGATAGAGAAGTAGCCTTGTTTACTGGTTGCTCGTTGCTCCGTTGAGAGGGGTTTTATTCAAAGAGGGTGGAAACAGGGATTTCAAAATGGATACCGGTTGCTTTGGCGGTGTCTCCCTTTTTGGCAATGTAGCGGTTGAGGTATTCACCGTCACCGGGATGGGTGTAAATTTCGACCTGTTGTTCCGGGATGTTGACAATCCAGTATTCAGGAACGCCGGCTTTGGCATAAAGAGGGATCTTTATCTTGCGGTCAAAATCAAGTGAAGAATCAGACACCTCTACAAGGAAGTACACCTCCTTCGGAGTGGGGTGGGCGGTCCGATACGCGTCTTTTTTGAATTTCGCGACGACAATGTCGGGTTCTGGTTCTGAGTATTCATTCAACCTTAAAGGATTCTGGATGGAGATGCTTGCCGAGTTTCCCAGGATAGTGAATAAATTACGGGTAATAAGATTTATTAACCCTGAATGGTTGCTGTTTATGGGGCTCATGCTAATAATTTCACCATTGATCAATTCAACGCGTGCACTTTCCTCCAGAATGCCGCTCTCTGCCATTCTGTAGTATTCATTAATATTGAATAACCGTCTTGCTAATTGAATATCCTGTTGCACGCTTTTTTATTTCAAAGATAACGGATATTTATGATAGGTACAAATCAAGCAAAGCAGCCCAAAAGCCAATAAAAAAGCTGAAATCAGGAAAGTTATATGCTTAGTCCCGATTTCAGCCTTTTTAGAAATATTAATCCAATAATGCCTGCGAAAAATTACGCCAGGACATTTTTCATATCTACTTTCTTTTCAATGATGGCCGCTACCTCGTCGATAGGCACCCGGACTTGCTCCAGCGTGTCGCGGTCGCGGAGCGTCACTGTATTGTCGTCCAGCGTTTCAAAATCAACGGTCAGGCAGAAAGGCGTACCGATGGCATCCTGCCGGCGGTAAAGTTTTCCGATGCTACCGGTATCGTCGTACTGGCAACTGAAGGACAGTTTGAGTTTATCAAAAATGTACCTGGCCTTCTCCACAATGGCATCTTCATTCTTTTTGAGCGGAAGGATAGCGCATTTTATTGGCGCCAAAGAAGGAGGAATCTTCAAGACATCCCTTGTATTATTAGGATCATCGGATCCGGGCACCACTTCGTTGACCAGCGCATGGCTCATTACCGCCAGGAACATACGGTCCACGCCAATAGAAGTTTCGATGACGTAAGGAATGTAGTTCTCGTTGAGTTCAGGATCAAAGTATTGCATTTTCTTGCCTGACAACTCGGAATGGCTTCCCAGGTCAAAATCCGTACGGGAGTGAATCCCTTCCAGTTCTTTAAAACCAAAAGGAAAATCAAATTCTATATCGAGTGCTGCATTGGCATAATGCGCCAGGTTATCGTGATCGTGGTAGCGGAGTTTTTCGGCGGGTGTGCCGAGAGCCCTGTGCCATTTCATTCTCACGCCCTTCCAGTATTCATACCATTTCATTTCTTCTCCGGGACGGACAAAAAACTGCATCTCCATTTGTTCGAATTCCCGCATACGGAAAATGAACTGACGAGCTACGATTTCATTACGGAAGGCTTTCCCGATCTGGGCGATGCCGAATGGTATTTTCTGACGCGTAGTCTTCTGAACGTTGAGGAAGTTGACAAAGATACCCTGTGCCGTTTCCGGACGCAGGTAGAGTTTGCCTTCTGTACCGGATATATTGCCCAATTGGGTAGAAAACATCAGGTTGAACAACCGAACATCCGTCCAGTTGCGGGAGCCTGATTCAGGATCAGCAATCTCACAGTCTTCGATAATGGCTTTCATCTCTGCCAAATCCTCACTGGCCATCGCTTTGACAAAACGATCCATTACCGCTTTGATATCTTCCTGGTATTTGACTACCCGGGGATTTTCGGTGAGGTACTGCTCTTCATTGAAGGAATCTTTGAAACGATTACGTGCCTTTTCGACTTCCTTGTCTATTTTGGCCTGTATCTTTTCACAATAGCCTTCGATCAGCTGGTCGGCACGATAGCGTCTTTTGCTGTCTTTGTTATCGATCAAAGGATCGTTAAATGCGTCAACGTGGCCGGAAGCCTTCCAAATTTTAGGGTGCATAAATATAGCAGAGTCAATACCCACGATGTTATCGTGCATATCCACCATAGCCCTCCACCAGTATTGTTTGATGTTGTTTTTTAATTCAACACCATAGGGTCCGTAATCATAAACGGCGGAAAGTCCTTCGTAAATTTCGCTTGACGGGTAAATGAATCCGTATTCTTTGCAATGGGCTACTAGCCGCTTAAACTGATCGCTCTGTTGAGACATAATTTTGCTGTTGTTTTTTGGGATACCCGGTTATTGTTCATGGTATAACCCAATATCCTGCATTTTGATTTCCTGCACCCTAGTTCGGATAAAATCCTGATTTATCCCTAAAGTGATTTGAAACGAGGTGCAAATTTCCGAAAAAAATACATATATGACCTCATTGTATAGGGGAATCTTCGAAAAAAGGCATCATATAAATGAAGTTATCACAAACTAAAACTAAAAAAAATGAGACAATTACTAAAAATTGGATTTTTGAGCGCTCTTTTAATAGGCTGTGCATCGGGCTTATTCGCCCAGGAGGTCTATAATTTAAATTCATTTGATGGTATTTCCGTTTTAGGAAATATTGAAGTCATTCTTGAAAAAGGAGATACTCCCCGTGCAGAAGTGACTGCAAATGGGATCTCGGAAGAAGATGTAAGCGTGTTTGTTAAGGAAGGTGTTTTGAAATTGCAATTACTCAAAACCATATTTCGAGAAGATGAGAATGTAACCATCAAGGTGTTTTATAAGGATCCTTTGGACTATATCAAAATCGGTGCAGGATCCCGGCTGACATCCACAGAACCTTTGGAAGGAGATAAGTTTGAATTAAAGGCTGTTTCCGGGGCACAACTGGACCTTGAAATCTATGTAAGAAAATTGAAAGTATACGTTGCTGAAGGCGGACTGATTGAATTAAAGGGTAAGGCTGAAGAACAATATGCTACGGCCGTTACCGGCGGAAAATACGATGGGCTGGATTTCGTTTGCCAACACACGGAAGCCAGGTCCAATACCGGTGGAGAGTTGTCCGTGGTGGCCATACAATCCCTTGACGCGAAAGCCAATACCGGCGGTTCCATCGAATATGCGGGGCAGCCTGCTAACAGAAGTATCAATAGTTTGTTTACCGGAAAGATCAGAAAAGTAAGATCCGGGGAGAACCAGTAAATAAAAAGGTCAATAAAAAAAGCCCGGGCGAAACGTTTCGTCCGGGCTTTTTTATTGATCTCAAACAAGGCTTTCCTGCCCGTTAAAGTTTTTGGAGTAATCTGGTCACCAGAGAGGTACCATCTTTTCCAAGCATACGAACGAGGTAATTGCCTCGTGGGAGATCAGAAACATCAAAAGTTCTTTTTCCTGCGGTTTCAAATTCTCTGACCGCCTTTCCTGCGAGGTTATAAACAATAACCTTTTTTACGGCAGCCCCGGCCTTGATTGAAAATATTCCGTCAGTAGGATTAGGGTACATGGTGATTTTTTCAACCTGTACCTCATTGGTTGATAAGGGGGTATTGAAATAATACATATTGACGGCCTGGATGGTTGAGTCAGCAAGATCGGTTACCGTGATCATTACTACGGCAGCCCCTTCCACCCCATTGGGGTAAACATGGACGTCCAGTGTACCTTCTTCGCCGGCAGCCATAGTTACATCTTTCGTATCAACGGATGCAAACCAGCAAAGGTTTTTGTCACAAACGGCACTTTCCCATCCTTCTGTCAAAGCAACTTCCGTTCTTACCCAGCGGTAGGTACGTTGTTCTGAGGCATTATTGGTCATGATACTGTGAGCCGCAGCATCGCCAGCGCTGGCTGATATACCTTCAACACTCACCGGGCTTGGCGAAATGGTCACTTGTGCAGATAAGGTGAAAGTTGCACAAACCGTTAAAACTAATAGGAGTAAATTTTTCATCATAAATAAAATTTTCCGGTGAATGAATAATACAGTCGTCCCGAATTTCGGGGCGACTGTATTTTGATTGATACCTGCGTAAAATTATTTAATTACAGATACTTTTTTAATTCCTGTTGCTTCTCCTGAGATCAGGTTGATGAAATAAACACCTGCACTCAAGTGATCGAGGGCGAGTTCTTCTGTGTACTCACCAGCATTGAGCATACCGAGATTTTTAGTATAAACGACTTCTCCGGTAACGTTCAATACTCTAACAATAGTAGCCTGTGTTTCGTTCAAAGTGAAGAACATGGTGGCATTGTTTCTTACAGGGTTAGGCGCAATGGTGAATTGTTCGTTCAGCACATTTTCCTGTACTCCTACAGTGTATTCAGCTTCGAAAGACTCTTTTGCTGAAGGAAGATCATAAGAACCGTCGTAAGCATATACGATATTTCCCGCATCATCAGCCACGGTAAGGTTTCCGTCAGCAGAGCAATCAGTCCATTGGCCGCCGTGCAAACCGTCTCCGTAAGAATCTATAAAGTTAAATTCATAACAGTCGATATCATCAGCAAGAGTAACGTTCTCTATGATTTGTGTCTGAGTTTGTCCGTTATAGGGTCCACCGCTGGCCACTGTAGCCCCTGAAGAATTTTTGATGTTCCAGGTGTTTTCTTCAGGCCAGCAATCTGTATTCAAGGTAATGACAATATGGTTGCCTACTGAAGCAGACTGAGCAAGGTCGGCAGAAATGGTGTTGTCATCCAGGATTTCATCAGTTTGTCCGTTAGGGTTCTGAAGATTCACGTTCAGTGTGTTGGTAGCGGTAGCATTGAAAGTGATAGGATCCAGGGTTACAGTTTCTGCGCCAAAGGTAGCCAAAGAACCTGTCCACTGGTAAGTCTGGTTGGCGCCTCCATTTACATTGTAAACGATATCCAAAGAAGTCAGGTTATCATTTCCGCTGTTTTTGATGGTAACAGCAGGAGTGATCGTTTGAGAACCGCTGCATACCCCTGCAGGTAATCCTGAAATGGCAATAGCTGTACTGTTGTTTATCTCAGGCACTGTGAACAAGATGTCCTGGTTTAATGCTGCCTGGTGAACCGCTTTTGTTGCATCATCCTGGATGTATGCGACAACTTCCAGCTGCTCATAATCATAGATATTGATGTCGTTATGGTTAAGCGAATAAGAGTAAGTTGCACTTTGACCGGCTGTCCAACTGTTAGATAAAGTTTCTCCTCCAGTACCGTTGAAGAATTTTTTCATAACGTGGTTGAAAGAAGTTTCACCGTTGCTTCCCGGAGGTGCTGACCAGTTGATCTGGGTCTCAGCCAAAGCCGTACGTAATTTAAGGGTACCGGATACATCCTGGGTACAGGTAACGGTTACCTCTACTGAAATGGTAGAACCATTACCTGACGCACTGATAGTGATATCAAAAGGAGAAGCAATGCCGTAGGCAGTATTGATTTCCGCCTGGTTCAGACATGCCGGAGCACCGTCATAATAACCACAATCATTGGAAATTTGAACACCATTTACTATGCCGGTAGGCACACCATTGACGCCATAATAATCCACTCTGTCATTTACATCAGACTGGTTGTCTTCGTACATTGGGTCAAAACCCGGCCACCATACCTGGTGTTTGAGGACAACAACTTTTGAAGGGTTGGCCATGAGCAAGGCATCAAAAGCGGGGTTTTGTGAGGCACAAGGGCCACAGGAAGCCTGGGTAAATTCTTCAACGAATACCAGGCGTTGTGATTGTCCGAAAGCAATGTTTGCGTAAAAAAACATTACCGAGGCGAAGGCAATTGTAAAGATTTTTTTCATAATTCACGAATTGATTAAATAGATAATAATGTAATGTTTGAAAATGTATTTGATAATTACTTCTTGTGATTTTTTAATTTTCATCAAAAAAACTAAAAAATCAGGGTGAAATACTCCAAAAAGTAAGACAAAAGTAAATAATATTGATTGAATCCCAACTGTTTATTTATGTAGTTCTGCTGACAAAGACTTTCTTCTGTAATGCCTGTTAGCGGGTTTGTGCTGTTTTTTCCAGCATGAATCCAATTTTGTGTAGCCCTTTTACGGGATCCGTACGCATGAATTGTTCCAGAGTGATTTTGTAGGCACCGGTAGCATTGAAAAAGGCATTTTTCTGAATGGGGATTGATAATTGGTAGGATTTTTTCGAACAATTCCCCTGCCAGCCTCCCGCTTTGTCGGCGAGCTCCAGGGAGAGGGTTTCGGCTATGCGTTCTCCTCCCGGAAATTTGGTATGAACCTTAGTGTAAAGATTCTGAAAGGCATAATCTTTGTCATGCTCTATTTTAAGGTACAAATTGTATATACTTGTCGTATCCTCAATGTCAAAGGTGAAATCCAAGGTATCCTGATAAGTCCAGCCTTCTTCGGGGATGGTATATTCTTTTTGATAGGCATAATCACTGCCGCAGGCAAAAAATATAAGAGGGATCGTTAAGAGTAGTAAATTTATAGGTCTGTACATTTTATTTTTTATGTTGAATAGAATGGGCATTTTTAATTCAGCCAGTTTCCCAATAAGCGTTTTTCGCCCCTTGCGTCATACAACTGACCATTGACCACTACAAAACGGGTCTGCCCGTTTTTTTGTATAAGTAATCCTGGATTTTTTCCGGGAGCAATGGAGCTGTCTGCTTTGTTCTTACCGTTTAAAACCTGGATAGGCAAATTGGCATAACGCACGTTATAGGGAGCTTCCGGCATGTTTACGCTGGTGTAACCGGAGGACCACAATTCCTGTACATTTAGGCTTTTTAACTGGCTGAGACTGGTGATTGGGTTGGGATAAGTCTTGCCCACAATGGCCCGATAACCCATGCCCGAAAAATCTTCATGGCCAAAGTAAACGGACAAATCGCCAAGATCACTTATTTTTCCGCTCAGGTAATAACCATCAGAGGTTCGGCTGGTATTTATTTCACTGTTTTTGTAGGCGATATCTACGGTGTACCATTCATTGTTAAAGGGAATCTGCACCTCCCTGATGATAAGGTCATTAAAGGCATTGCTGGAGTTGAAGGGGATTTTTGTGTATTCATCCACTCCGCGGCGTTCGTAATCTCCGGAGGCAATGGATTCAAAGGCAGTCAGGAGAACCATGTAATTCAATCTTCTGATCTCCTGTTTGTCGCGGTCATCTTTTAAGGCTCCGGACTCTATGAGAATAGTATTGGTACCCCATTTTTGGATATTATCACCAAAGGCACGAGGTTCGAAAGTATCGTTGTATTTGGCCACTTTGTTTGGGATGTATTGCTGGAGGGCGCTGTTCATTACGGCAATAACCTTCATGGCATTTGCCCGACCGAAATTGATGTCTTTTTGAGCATTGAATGCCGGGGCGAGGAAGGAAATAGTCGCGGAATTGGGGTCGAGGCCAGCTGAGTAATACCTGTTCTGATCATGTAAATTAAAGCCCCAGTCAGCATTGATCTCATCGCGTATCCTTTTAAGAATTTTGGATTCCGGGCATTGTAATCTCACCGCATCTCTGTTCAGGTCAATACCCAGGGCATTGCGTCTCTCGAATTGTTCGGCTCCATCAGGGTTGAGCATCGGAATGAAATACAGGGTAAGTTTATCCCTCCATTTTTCGCGAAAAGGATTGAATGTATCGTGGGCTTGAAGGAAGTTGAAAATATCCATTATGGCCGCAGTGGCGGTAGGTTCGTCTCCGTGCATCTGAGACCAAAGCAGGACTTTAACGGGGCCATTTCCGTATTTTACGAGGTTGATTTCGCGGCCCTCAATAGATTTTCCTGCCGGAATGACCTCGAAGGGAGATTTCAATTGCCGGATGAGGGGTAAAATATCCTGATGTTTAAATCTCTGCCCTTTGATGCTTTTTTCTTTGTATTGAGGATAGGACTGGTAGAATTGGGAGGCTATATTTTGCGCAGTGGAAACCCCGTTGCACTGAAATAAAAGGAATAAAACCAAAACAGGCAGATAAGTGCGGAACATCATGGTCGGTTTTAGTGAATGGAAAAGGAGGCAGCGGGGGGATGAACAGAGGGAGCTTCCAATTTATTTGGATGCTCCCTCTGCTGCTTCCCGCTGTTGATATCAAATTATGTGTCAACGTTGGCATATTTGGCATTCTCTTCGATAAATGCCCGGCGGGGAGGTACTTCGTCGCCCATGAGCATAGAGAAAATACGATCCGATTCAATGGCGTCATCAATGGTCACCTGTCGAAGGATACGAACGTCCGGATCCATGGTGGTTTCCCACAACTGTTCGGCATTCATTTCTCCAAGACCTTTATACCGCTGCACTTTTACAGAAGCATCATTTTCACCTTTTGCATAAGTTTGAACAGCATCCTTTCTTTCTTCCTCGTTCCAGCAATACCTGAATTGTTTTCCTTTTTTTACCAGGTAAAGGGGCGGTGCCGCAATATAAATATTCCCGTTTTCGATCAAACGGTGCATATATCTGAAGAAGAACGTAAGGATCAGCGTAACAATGTGGCTGCCATCGACATCGGCATCACACATGATGATGATCTTATGGTACCGCAGTTTTTCGATGTTTAACAGTCGACGGCCGTCTTTATCCTCTTCAATTCTTACCCCCAGGGCGGTAAACATATTCTTGATTTCCTCGTTCTCGTAGATCCTGTGTTCCATGGCTTTTTCTACATTGAGGATCTTACCCCTTAATGGCAGGATGGCCTGGAACTTTCGGTCTCTTCCTTGCTTTGCCGTTCCTCCGGCAGAATCTCCCTCCACCAGATAGATCTCGCATTCGTCCGCATTCTTGGAAGAGCAGTCTGCCAGTTTTCCGGGAAGGCCTGTTCCGGTAAGCACGTTTTTCCGCTGAACCATCTCACGGGCCTTACGGGCTGCGTGGCGGGCTGTTGCGGCGAGAATCACTTTGTCGATGATCCGTCTTGCCTCATTGGGATGTTCTTCCAGGAAATGTCCCAGTGCTTCCCCTATTCCTCGGGAAACAATCCCCGTCACTTCAGAGTTTCCGAGTTCCCCCTTGGTTTGACCTTTGAACTGAGGTTCCTGCACTTTGACTGAAATGATCGCGGTGAGACCTTCACGGAAATCTTCGCCTGAAACTTTAAACTTCAGCTTTTTGAAAAAACCGTTTTCATCGCCGTAGTTTGAAAAAACCCTGTTCACCGCCCTTCTGAATCCATTGACGTGGGTACCCCCGTCAATGGTATTGATATTATTGACGTAGGAATAGATGTTTTCAGTAAACGACGTATTGTAATGCATGGCCACTTCAAACTCTACATTATCTTCTTTGCCAGATACATGGATCGGTTCCTCAATAAGTCTTTGACGACTTTCATCGAGGAAGATGACAAATTCTTTTAATCCGCCTTCTGACTGGAATTCTTCGGTGAGGAACTCTCCCTTATCATTTTTAGATCTCTTATCGATCAGGATCAACTGAAGCCCTTTGTTCAGGAAAGATAATTCCCTAAGCCTGTTGGCTAAGGTTTCAAATTTGTAAACAAGTGTTTCAAAGATTTCGTGGTCCGGCTTAAAAGTGATAGAAGTTCCTCTTTTGTCGGAATCGCCAATGGCTTTCACATTTTCCAAAGGGATGCCTTTAGCATATTCCTGCTGCCAGACTTTCCCATCGCGGTGCACTTGTACTTTGAGATGTTCAGATAATGCGTTTACACATGAAACCCCTACACCATGAAGTCCTCCGGAAACTTTATAGGTGTCTTTATCGAATTTACCCCCGGCGTGAAGAACCGTCATGACCACCTCAAGGGCTGATTTTTGAAGCTTCTCATGCATGCCGGTAGGGATGCCCCGGCCATTATCAATTACGGTGACGGAATTGTCTGGTTCAATGATTACCTCTATCCTGGAACAATGTCCTGCCAGGTGTTCATCAATGGAGTTATCCACCACCTCCCAAACCAAATGGTGCAGCCCCTTAATGTCGGTACTGCCTATGTACATCGCAGGTCGCTTGCGCACAGCCTCCAGTCCTTCCAATGCCGTAATGTTACTGGCATCATAATTGTCGGACTTGGGCTTTTTCTGTTCGTTTTCTTTATTCGTATCCATCCTGCAAAGATAAGAAAATTGAGTAGTTTTTTTTGATAAAAAAAGAGTTTAATTGTGCTGGCCTGAATAAAAAAAATATCCCAGTTAATCTTATCTGATTCCTGAGTTTTCGACGGGTTTTTTAAAATATTTTGACATTTCAACAGTGTTAATCACCCTGTTATGAACAGAAAATAAAACCTTGATTACTGTCCCGGATAATTATTTATTGGAGTTGATTTTTTAAAGCCCAAAGCCCGGAATGATGCCAGGGAGGATAAAAACTGCGAGATAGGCTAATGGATCTTTTTTTCCTGATATTTATTTTAATCCTTTGAGTAAAAGGAGGTAATGCCTTTTTTTTTGAGTTATTTTGCAGCCTGTCAAAATGACACAAAATTTTAACTGGCAAAGTAATTGATTATCTTTACTATCGAAACAAAAAACAAAGACTAAACATGGCAGCCAAAAAGAGCAAAAAAAACAAAAAAGACGTTGCAGATAAGTCTACAAACTCAGATCCGATGATTGAAATGGAAAATAATGAGGAAGGAGTTGATTTGAAAACGGAAAATAATCCGTCGCAGCAACCGGAAGATATGAAAAAACAATACGACGAATTAAAAGATAAATATTTGCGGCTTTTCGCGGATTTTGAAAATTATAAAAAAAGAGCCGTAAAGGACAAGCTGGATCTGATGAAGACTGCTGCGCAGGACACATTGTCAGCGTTATTACCGGTCCTGGACGATTTTGACAGAGCAGGGAAAGCTGCCGGACAAGGGGGTAATGCAGATAGTTTCAATGCAGGCATTGGGCTTATCATTCAAAAGTTATCCAATATTCTGGCTCAAAGAGGGTTGAGCGAGATGGAATCCAATGGCGTTGCATTTGATCCGGAACTGCATGAGGCCATCACTGAAATCCCGGCTCCTGCCGAGGAGATGAAAGGAGTCGTAGTGGATACAGTTGAAAAAGGGTATTATCTGAATGATAAAATAATTCGCCACGCCAAAGTAGTGGTTGGGAAATGATAAATTACGAATTAGGAATTACGAATAGCTAAATGATTTAATTCGTAATTCGTAATTCGATATTCGTAATTGAAAAAACAATTTATGTCGAAAAGAGATTATTATGAAGTGCTGGGCGTGGCAAAGTCAGCGGATAAGAATGAATTAAAAAAAGCTTACCGCAAATTAGCCGTTCAATACCATCCGGATAAAAACCCGGGAGATAAAGCGGCAGAGGAAAAATTTAAGGAAGCGGCAGAGGCTTATGAGGTGCTCACTGATGCTGATAAACGTGCCCGGTATGACAGGTTTGGCCACGCCGGATTAAACCAAAATTCAGGAGGGGGCTTCCAAAGGGGAGGCATGACCATGGAAGACATCTTTAGTCAGTTCGGAGATATTTTCGGCGATGGCGGAAGTCCTTTTGATGCCTTTTTTGGGGGAGGCCGTGGTGGCGCAAGACGTTCAGGAGGAGTTCGGGGCAGTAACCTGAGAATAAAAGTTACCCTGAACCTCGAAGAAATCGCCACAGGGGTCAATAAAAAAATTAAAGTAAAAAAACAGGTGGCCTGTGAAACCTGTAGTGGCAGTGGTGCCAAAGACAGCAGCTCGGTCAAAACTTGCCAGACCTGTCGTGGCGCCGGTTCTGTGCGCCAGGTGAAGAGCACCTTCCTGGGCCAGATGGAGACGGTAGTGGCCTGCCCTACCTGCAACGGGGCGGGAACAGTAACTACCGCCAAGTGCGGAACCTGCAAAGGGGAAGGAAGAACTTATGGAACAGAAACCATAGAATTTGAAATTCCTGCAGGAGTTGAAGAACAAATGCAATTCTCCCTCAGAGGTAAGGGAAATGCCGGGATGAATGGCGGACCTGCCGGTGACCTGATCATCAATATCGAAGAAGAGCCGCATGCTGAGTTGAAAAGAGATGGCATGAACCTCATCTACGATCTCTACTTGAATTTCGCCGATGTGGCACTGGGAACTTCAGTGAGTGTGCCTACCATCAACGGACAGGTGAAAATAAAAATCCCCGAAGGAACACAGCCCGGTAAAATTTTTAGACTGAAAGGAAAGGGTTTACCTTCAGTTCAGTCCTACGGGCACGGGGATGAGTTGATCTACGTAAATGTATGGACACCAAGATCCTTGTCAAAAGAAGAAAAAGATATGATGGAGCAGTTGCGTCAAAGCCCGAATTTTAATCCTCAACCGGGTAAAAAGGATAAAGGGTTTTTTGATCGGATGAAGGATTATTTTGCTTAAGGATACAAAAAAGAACTTCTCCCCATGTTTATTCATATCTACGAATGGATCAGTTTTGGACTACTAAGGCTTTATTGATCCGCTTTACCAGTTGGGGCCCCTCAAAAATAAGCCCGGTGTACACCTGGATGAGGTCGGCGCCGGCGTTGAGTTTTTCCAGGGCGGATTCCGGAGAGGAGATGCCCCCAACCCCGATGATGACAAGATCTTTGTGTCCGTTTTTCCTCAGGTAACGAATGATTTCCGTGGAGTGGTTTTGAAGGGGGGCACCGCTCAGGCCTCCTGCTCCAATATGTTCTGTTTCGGTTTTTAATCCTTCGCGGCTAATCGTTGTGTTGGTGGCAATGATGCCGTTGATCCCTGTATTTTTGACGATTTCCAAAATGTCATCCAATTGTTCGTTGGAAAGATCAGGAGCAATTTTTAATAAGATAGGCTTCGGGTTTTCTTTGGATCGGTTGAGGTCCTGAAGGGTCTGGAGCAATCGGGTCAAGGGTTCTTTTTCCTGGAGTTCACGCAACCCAGGTGTATTGGGAGAGCTTACATTGACGACAAAATAATCGACCCACGGGAATAAAGCCTCAAAACAGAAGGTATAATCATTTTGAGCATCTTCATTGGGTGTCACCTTATTCTTTCCGATATTTCCACCAATGATAATATTTTTAGTATAGGCTTTTTTTAGTCTTTCCACCAAAGCCTCCACCCCTTCGTTGTTGAATCCCATACGGTTAATTAATGCATTGTCGGCAGGAAGCCGGAACAGGCGTGGCCTGGGATTTCCGTCCTGGGGTTTTGGGGTAACGGTGCCAATTTCGATAAAGCCGAAGCCCATATGGGGCAGGAGGTTTAAATATTTTCCGTCTTTGTCGAAACCCGCTGCCAGTCCAACAGGGTTTTTGAAGGAAAGTCCCAGTACCTGACGTTCCAGGTTTTTGTGGCTGAAATGGAAAAGATTACGAATAACGCTGCTAATTACGGGGAAGCCAAGGCCAAAGGCGAAGAGCCTCATGGTGAAACGGTGTGCTTTTTCCGGAGATAACAGGAAGAGGAGTGGTTTTACGAATCGTTTGTACATTTAAGGAGATATTGGAGAACCTGAAATATTATTTGATCGCCTGGCAAAAATAGGTAAATCTGACGAGCTCCTTAAAGTTATTGGCCGGTAAAAAAAGGGCTGGAAAGCAAAAAAGCGATCCAGCCAAAATCATAATCCCAAAAACTAAATTTATGATAAAGCCCTTGCGGGCTGTTTCATACAAACTTTAAGCTTCGGTTTCCTGAATCAGTAACTGGAAACCATTGCCGTGAATGTTGACAATTTCGATATTTTCATCTGCTTTGAGGTATTTACGCAATTTGGTCACAAAGACGTCCATGCTCCGGGCAGTGAAATAGTTATCTTCCCCCCAAATTTTTGTTAAAGCTTCTGATCTGGGCAATATGTCATTTACATACATCGCAAACATACGCAAAAGTTGTGCTTCTTTGGGAGAAAGTTTCTCTTTTTCTTCATTTTGTTGCCCCATATTGTAGGTTAAAATACGCAAAGGGTAATTAAAATGATATTTTCCGATGGTAAATTCTTTAATTTCCTCTCTTGGGTCAGGTTTGGTTTGGCTTCTTTTGAGTATGGCCTGGATACGGAATAATAACTCCTCGGAATTAAAAGGTTTTGAAATATAGTCGTCCGCTCCGAGCTTAAACCCCTGGAGGACGTCATCCTTCATCGTTTTGGCGGTCAGGAAAATGATAGGGGTTTCTGTATCTTTTTCGCGAATTTCGCGGGCGAGGGTAAATCCGTCTTTTTTGGGCATCATTACATCAAAAATGCACAAGTCATATTCTCCCCGGTTAAAAAAATCATAGCCCTGCACCCCGTCGGTTGCCAGCGTAACGTCATAATCATGCATTTCAAGATATGATTTGAGCACATCTCCAAAATTTTGGTCATCTTCTACTAACAGGATTCTGTTATTCGTCATAAGTTTAGTTTTTTCGGTCCTCCATGGTTAAAGAGGATTTTCAGGATGTTTCCCATTAAGACAACATCTCCATTAAATTGTTTTGATTATAATTCAAAAGGAAAAACGAGAATAAAGCTACTTCCATTGCCCAATTCACTTTTTACTTCGACTCGTCCCTTGTGGGCTATCATAATAGCTTTGACATAACTCAACCCGAGTCCAAACCCTTTGATGTCGTGCAGGTTTCCTGTATGAACACGATAGAATTTATCAAAAATGTGCTTACGTGCCTCTTTATCCATCCCGACTCCTTTATCACTTATAATAACTTCAACTCCGTTGGCAACATTGCGTGTGAATATAGAAATTTCGGGTTTTTCAGGAGAATATTTATTCGCATTATCCAAAAGATTGTTGATCACGTTTGAAATATGGGTCAAATCGCCCTTAATGAACGGATTGGTCGCTTGCAGATCGGTGGTGACGATGCCGTCTTTTTTTTCTACCTGCAGGTTAATGTTGTCCACTGCCCTGTGAATAACTTCTGTAAGGTTAACTTCTGTAATTTTCAGGGAAAACTCATCTTTATCGATCACCGCCATTTGTAATACTTTCTCCACCTGGCTGTTCATTCTTTTGTTTTCCTGCTTGATGATGTTGGCAAATCGTTCAATTTTATCGGGTTTACCCATGATCATCGGGCTGGTAATGGAATCCGCTGCAAGAGAGATGGTGGCGATAGGGGTTTTGAATTCGTGGGTCATGTTGTTGATAAAATCCGTTTTCATTTCAGAAACTTTCTTTTGTCTGAAAATGACATTTACCGTATAAGCAAAACAGAGCAGGATAATGGTGGTGAAAGAAGCTGTTCCCAGCAAATTTCCCCACATGGAACTCCATACAACACTTGTCTTTTTGGGGAAATACATCATGAGCATCCCCGAAGATCCTTTTTTGTCAGGATAGAGGAACACTTTGTATTTCGTTGAGTTAATATTGGTAATCACTTCGTTGGACGCTTCTGTGATCAGGGTGTTTTGGGTGTTTTTATCGTCCATGATGATAAACCGTCCGTCTTTTTTTGAAAATACGCCATAATGATACTCGGTATTCACACCGTTGTTGGTTAGCTGCTGGCGGATGGTTTCTTTCAGATAATCAATATTGACCCTGTCTTTGAGAGGTAATTGCCCCAGGCTGTTGGAACTGAGGTAAGCTATTCGCTTTTGACTATTGGTGCTCATCTCTTTACGGCAATTAGCACATACAGGCTCAGTAGCCGTAAACTGCGCTCTCAACTGATCCAGTAAAATGGTTTCCCCATTGGTTTTGTCTTTGGAGTAAGAAAGCCCTATATTGACTTCAGTAATGGTCCCGGGAGCAGGGATGTTGCCCCGGTGGATATTGGCATAGCCATTTTCATAGTGTAGAAATGCCTGGCGATCCTCTTCTTCCTCCAGGTTCCTGACTACTGCATTTAATGAAGTAAAAACATTAGCGTCAAACTTTTCCTCGTTGATGATGATCGATGTGCGGATGAGGTTCATCTGCAACCAGACTACCCCGACTACCGCCATGGTCATCAATCCTATAATGGTCCATATTACCCGTTTACTCATTGATCTGATTGTGATTTTTATCTAAGTGCTACAAAAATAGGGATATTCAAATTGAGAATGGACACTTTAACACACCTTTAACGGCTTGGTCAAAGGGCTCATTACCTTTGAATTATAACAAAGTCAAGTGACAGGATGTTGATCGAAGTTACCTTTTGGCTACCATCACCAGTTCATTCAGCATCATGGCTGTTGCCCCCCAGATGATGTGCCCTTCATATTTAAAACAGTGGACGTTTTTAAGCTGAAAATTCCGGACGGTGAGGTCGATGGTTTGAATGCTTCCCGGGTCAAGTAAAAAGGAAACGGGTACTTCAATGATATCATCCACTTCATCTTGCTGGAGAACAAAATCGGGTCGGGTGGTAGTGTACCCCACAAAAGGGTGTACCTCGAAATTGCTGACGGGAATGTAGAGGCTGGTCAGGGGGCCCAGCATTTCTACCTGGTCGGGTGCCACGCCGGTTTCTTCCATGGCTTCCCGCAGAGCAGTATGCATCAGGGTGCGGTCACTGGTTTCATATTTTCCGCCGGGGAAGCTTATTTGCGCGCTATGCGGATCATTTTCATGGGCTCGCCTGCGGATCAGGGCGATGTGCCACGCTCCGTTTTTGGGATAAAAAAGCATCAGTACCCCGGCAGTACGGGCATCAGTGGGGGGAGTGATTTCTTCCCTGGAACGAAAATTTTTCGCCATTTCAAGCTGTGCCCTCTTTCCAGGAAGCGGTTGCTTTAAATTCTCTCTGAAGCGGCTGATGAAATCCATAAAAATTACTAATTTTTTCCGGAACAATTTTCCCGGGATCTCTCCCGGTCTAACGTCACGGCAACCTCTGTTAATCATGCCGGGATTTCGATGCGTTCAACCTCCAACAATATAGTTAACAGATTAAGTGCCGGGTAGTATCGGGTTTCCTTAAAAACAAAACCCCGGCAGTAAAGGTTCACTACCAGGGTTTTGTCTTAGAAGTTAAATAGTTGCCCTAAAGGCTAATCTTTCTTATTTGATACCTGCAGGTATTTTTCGAGCGCCATGGTCATGGAAGGAGCATCAGGCGTAGGCTGAATATTGATTATTAAACCTTTAGCCTCAACCGCTTCGCTGGTGGCTTTCCCAAAAATAGCCAACCTTGTTTCATTTTGCTTGAAATCAGGGAAGTTCTCATAAAGAGACGTTATTCCCAAGGGGCTGAAAAATACAAGTACATCGTAGGTAACGTCACTCAGGTCAGACAAATCACTGCTCACCGTTCTGTACATCATTGCATCCTGCCAGGTAAATCCGTTTTCAGTGAGATAAACGGAAACATCCTGGGCGCCGAGGTTGGAACAAGGCAACAGAAATTTTTCAGTTGCTTTAAACTTGTTCAGAGCCGGAGCCAAATCCTCTATGGCCCGCTGACCAAAAAAGACTTTCCGTTTTCTGTAAACGATGAATTTTTGCAGGTAATTGGCAATGGTTTCCGTAAGACAAAAATACCTGGTCTCCTGAGACATAGTAATCCTTAGGTCTTCACACATGCGGAAAAAATGATCCACGGAATTCTTACTGGTAAAGATTATTGCCGTAAATTCATCAGGGCGAACACGGGTCTTGCGAAATTCTTTCGCAGAAACGCCTTCCACTTGTATAAACTGACGCCAGTCAATGGTGAGATTGTATTTTTTTTCCAGTTCGTAATAAGGTGATCTCTCCGGCTTCGGTTGTGACACAAGAATGGTTTTTATCTTCTTAAAACTCTCTTGTTTCGCTTTTCCGTTAGATGCCATTCATTATAGTGTTGTGATAAAAAAAAACCCGTCATCCTTGTAAATAGTTCGTGAAAAAACGGTACAAGAAAAGGACAGGTGTGATTTCGACGGTGCAAATATACAACAAAAAGTGGAATTTATGAAACTGTAAAAATTTATCTGCAATGAAAAGCCCTCTTAGGTAACGCAGTAGATAAATAAGTGTGATAATTCCAAAAGTAATGAAAATTAATGCACGGGTCATCCCCGGGGGCATATAGGCAATGCATAAGTTGAAAGGAACGAGTAACAGCCCCGTAAAGATGGAAAAAACGACCATCGTGAAATTATAGGTACTGACTTCCTTTTCTACAGGGAATACCAATCCTATAAAAATGAGTACAAGATGTTTTAGCAAAAACAAACCCGTTATTCCTGCTGTGATATATCCTAAAATAACGTATTGGTTGCCTTCCGGTAACACCCCGAAATGATTGGCTATCAAAAAGAGGAAGAGTCCGGCATTGAGAAAAAATAAAAGATACAGCGGTATGAAAGCTGTAGTCATGCCAATGTTCTGCCTGTCGCTGTATAATTGGTGTAACATATTATCCCGGAAAACCGCTTTATAGACTCTCGATACATATGTCCTGAATAAAGTCAGGAAAATCGTCAGCAGCAAAAGAATGGTAATTACAACCGGAAAAAGGAAGGCATTGTCAGCCTTGTCCGCGTATGTTGTAGCAGGTTTGTCGGGTTTGGCTACGGGGACAAGGGCTTTTTCTTTTTTTCGTTTGACAGGGGCTTTGCTGGCTACAATCTCGAATGGATTTGCCTCGGTCACCAGGTCTTCTGACCGGGCAGAGGTATCCGCCTTTACTATTGGTGTGGTAAGCCTGGGCGTGAGTTCAAAAGGGTTGGAAGCCGTTTGTGCCGCAACAAAAACGAACGGTCCTGTGAGTAATAGTAGGAAGTATATGTACTTTTGAAACTTCAAGGCTAAATTTTTTACAAAAATACTACGATTTTTGAGAATGTTTAGTGTAGAATGGTGTTTATCCTTACATGGTAGAGCCTTCCAGGGGGGAATCTAGGGGGGGCACACCCGGAAAGGGCGTTAATGAGTTGTTAAAGATTTTTCGGTGCGACAAATAAACAATAATTTGCTCCATCTATGAGTAGCGGAATAATAAAAAGAGTAATCATCCTTGGGGTGCTGGCACTGACGGGAATTGTAACCATGCAAACTTACTGGGTACTTAGTGCCTGGAGTATTCATGAAGAAGAATTCAATAAAAAAGTAAATCTCGCTCTTTTTAATACCGCCAAGGACATTGTCCGGATCAATAACGGCACCCTGCCCAGCCGGGATATCATCAAACGAAAAACATCCAATTATTATATTGTCAATATCGAAAATGAGGTCAATGCTGATTATCTGGAGTACGTGCTTCAAAAGGAATTTGAGCATCTGGCCCTTAACATCGATTTTGAATACGCTGTATTTGACTGTCACACAGATGAAATGGTCTATGGCAATTATTGCAGGTACAGTCCCGATGCAAAGGTTAATGCAGAGTTGGGTAACCTGCCCAAAGACAGTCAGTTTACTTATTATTTCGGAGTGAAATTCCCCACCTTGCCCGGTTACCTTATCGGCAAGATGCAGCTGTCCATCTTTTTTTCCGTACTCATGCTGCTGACTGTTATTTTCTTCGCTTATTCGATGTTTGTCATCTTACGACAAAAGCGCCTTTCCGAGCAGCAAAAGGATTTTATCAACAATATGACCCATGAGTTTAAAACCCCTATTTCCACGATAAAGATTTCCTCGGATGTTTTTCTCAACCACCCCGGCGTACAGGCAGATGACCGGCTTTTTCAGTATGCCAGTATTATCCATGAGCAGAATCAGCGGCTCAACAACCAGGTGGAAAAAGTATTGCAGATCAGTCGTATCGAGAAAGGAGGATTGGAGATAAAACCAGAATTGCTCGATTTTTCGATATTGGTCAAAGAAGCACTTAAGAGTTGTGATGCCCGGGTGGATAATTTACACGGGCATTTGAATACGATTATTGAAGAACCTCTGTGGATAAAAGCAGATAAGTTGCATCTCACTAATATTTTGCACAATTTGTTCGATAATGCCATAAAATACTGCAAAAAAGCACCAGATATCGAGGTAGTAGTCGATAAGAAAAATAATTTTGTGTATTTTAAGATCTGCGATAAAGGTATTGGAATCCCAAAGGAATATCAGCCTAAAATTTTTGAAAAATTTTTCCGTGTGCCTACAGGAAATATCCATAATGTGAAGGGTTTTGGCCTTGGGTTGTATTATGTGAAATCCATTTGCAGGGCGCACCATTGGAAAATAGAAATGAAAAGTGAAGAAGGGGAAGGTACCTGTTTTCAAATCAGGATTCCTGAAGCATTGGTGCCGGCCAGCTGACTTAATGCTTCGTTTCCGAATGTTAAAAATTGAACAGTTTGGTTTAAATTTGAACAATTTATACAAGCCTGTTGCTTCAGGCAAAAAAGCTCTTGGATGAAAGCTAATATTTTTTACGTGGAAGATGATCAAAGTTTGAGTTTTGTGACTCGTGACAATCTCGAATTCCATGGGTTTAACATCACCCATTGTGCAGATGGCAATGAAGCTTTGGACATCGTCAGAAAAGAAAAATTCGATCTTTACATACTCGATGTGATGCTGCCCGGGGTAGATGGTTTTACTATTGCAGAGGAAGTAAGAAAATACGACAAGGAGGCTCCGATCCTTTTTCTTACCGCAAAATCCATGAAAGAAGATAAGATTTACGGGCTTCGCCTGGGCGCCGATGATTATATCACTAAACCATTCAGTATCGAAGAGCTCATTCTCAAAATTGAAATATTCCTTCGCAGAAGTAAGGTTCATACTCCTCCCTCCTCCGATCATTACCAGATAGGAAGTTATCTTTTTGATTATCCTAATTTATGCCTGATTCTGGAGGGTAAAGAGAAAAGACTCACCCAAAAAGAAGCCGACTTGCTTCGTTTTTTCCTCGACAACCGGGGCAAAATTCTCAAACGTTCGGAGATTCTCGAGAAGATTTGGGGCCGGGATGATTACTTCCTCGGCCGAAGTCTGGATGTTTTTATCTCCCGCCTTAGAAAATACCTGAACGCTGATCCGGAGATAAAGATCGAGAATATTCATGGGGTAGGCTTTCGGTTTTCCTGATCGTGGGGGAGATGAAAAGTAAAGATCACTTTTACCCGGAATGGCGACAAAACCCGTGGACAGGCAACGAACCAGATGGCAGGCCATTCTGGACGATTTTAAATTGCACGCGGAATCTGTAGCCTGATCATTCCTTTGGATAAAAAACCTCGTCGAAAAAAGCTTTCATTTTTGCGGCATAGGGCACACCATATTGTAAGAAAACCTCTTTGGTATTGCTATCGGGTTTCCAGTCGAAAAAAGCGTGACCGGCTCCCTCCACCTGCTCATAAATGACTTTTTGACCTGCGGCTTTCAACGCATCGGCATATGCCTGGACAGACTCGTTCTGGATCAGGAAATCATTTGTTCCGCGTAACAGATATTGTGGGATATTTCTGTCCTTCACATCGGGGATGTTTTCGATGGGAGCTATCGCCCGGAAATATTCTTCCGAAGCTCCGCCCATAAAGGCTTTGAGCAGCGGGCCGCCAAATACGCCATAACTTGGAGCCACTGCCCTGATCGCGTTCAGGATATCCCTGCGGACTTCCCCGACAGGTTTGCCTTCCGGCAGGTAACTGGGGTTAAATTCGAAAACTCCGTCATCGCCGCCGAATCCCCCGTCCCCTATCCTGTCTGCAAAATTGGCAGCAGCAGCAGACAGGTGTCCCCCCGCACTATCTCCGGTGAGGGCAATGCGACCAGGGTCGCCGCCGTATTCCTGTGCATGCTCCTGGATATGGCATATTGCGCCATAAACATCCTGGATGATATCGACCAATTGGTTGGGTTCCTGGTCTCCGTCCAGGTTGCTTATCCAGCGGTAGTCGATGCTGAATACAACATAATCTCCAGTGCTGACCAATTCCCGTGCCAGGCCTCGCATGATATCCTCCGTATTGATTGACCATCCGCCTCCGTGGATAATGATGATGCACGGCAGCCCGATGGCTCCTTCGGGCGTAAAAACATCGTATTTCAATAGCTTTTCACCGGGTTGGGCGTATTCCACATTTTGGATGACCCTGAATCCTTCTAGGGCTTTCTTTTCTATAAATGAGGCTCCAAGGGTTTTGTCCTGGTCGATGACGACCTCGAATTCCGGGGTCATGGATTCAAAATATAATTTTCCCCATGTGCCGTAAATGGCATAATATCCTCCATCAAAAACATATCCTTCAGCGGGGGTGGCTTTGATGGTAAGGACCGTTCCATCCGGCAACCTGCCGTCCATGGGAAGGGGAGGAGCCACTTCAATAATACCATGCTGCGGAATGTCGATCTGAACGAAATGCATATTTTCCATATCAGGAGCCTGGGCGAGCGACATGTTGACGGAAGCCATCAGGATGATCATGAAATAAACGATAAATGAAAAATAATTTTCCAGCCTGCTCATTATTGTTTGTTTTGAGGGTGAAACGTTGTCTTTATCCTTTGTAATCAGCGCCAGACAAGTTCGCGATTTATTATTTAAATTCAAAACCAATAAGCAATAAGTACGACTAAATCGGACCAGGCCGGAACGGATGGGAATGAAGAAGTTATTTTTAAACATTGCCTATTTCACCTTACGGACATTTTGTAAAATATTTGTTATAGCCAGTTCGGATAGGTTCTCCGTGGATTTCTTTCCCCAAAAGACATGATTATTTGCTGGCGATCTCATAATTAGTCTTATAAAACCCTGAAAATTTTGATTTTATATGCCAAAGCGTTTATTTTGCATGGATTTTTTCAAAAGAGGTGTTACCTTTGCAATCCGTTTGGAAAAACCGAATTCCAGGGTATCAGTAAAAGATTAAAAATATCTTCTTAAAAAGTAATAAATAATGGCATTAATTGGACAGATTAGAAAAAGGTCATGGATACTGATCGTAATGATAGGTATTGGCCTCGGGGGATTCATTCTCATGGATTATTTTACGGCTAAGCAGCGTGGCGGAGGCCAGGGCGGCAGTCAGTTCGATCTTGGAAAAGTTGATGGACAGAAGGTGAGCAGACAGGAATTTGAAAGAGCTTACAGCTTGTTGTACAGTAACTCAACGGGTGACGTAAACGGTCGCCGGAATTATTTGTGGAACTATTTTGTAGAAGAGGTTCTTGTGAAAGAAGAAGCTGACCAACTCGGCCTGGGCATCAGCCCCACTGAATTGGATGACCTTGAATTTGGAACCAACCCAAGCAGGATCATTGTTTCAAGATTTTCCAACCCGAATGCTCCCGGACAGGTGGATCGCCAGCGTCTCAATGATATCAAACAGACGATTGACGAAGATCGTATCCAGCAAGCAATTGATGCCGGTCAGCTGAGTCCGCAATTTCCTGCTTACTGGAAACACCAGAGAAATGAAATTCGTAAAGACAGGCTGCAAACAAAAATCAACAGTCTGGTAGAAAAGGCCATGTATGCTCCGGGATGGATGACACAGATGGGGTATGCAGATCAAAACCAATTGATCGAGTTTTCTTTTGTAAAAGTCCCTTACGATGAAATCGACCCTACGGAAGTAAGCCTTTCCAATGAAGATTATGAAGCTTACATCAAAGAAAATGCAGCCCTTTTGAAGCAGGATGAAGAATCAAGAGTCCTGAGTTTTGTTGCTTTCAATGTGAGCGCCACCGATAGTGACCGTGATTTGTGTAAGAAAAAACTTGTCGAGCGTATTGAGGAGTTTAAGGCGATCACCACTGCAGCAAAAGATTCTGCCTACGTGCTGAGATACGGCGGAAGCATTGACCAGACTTATTTTAAAGAAGCGGATTTGAGTGAAGCCATTAAAGATACGGTGTTCAACCTCGAAATAGGAGATGTTTATGGTCCTTACGAAGAAAATGGCGTTTACAAAATCGTAAAAGTACGCGACCGTAAAATCATTCCTGATTCAGTAGAATCCCGCCATATTTTGCGTCCGGTAAGTACCGTTGAAGAATTTACAGCGGCCCAGAAAACGATCGACAGTCTTAAGACCCTGATCGAGAATGGAACCAATACATTTGCAGAGTTGGCTGCTGCTTTTGGTACAGACGGAACCTCTTCAAAGGGAGGAGATCTTGGATATGTTGCCCCAGGAGCTATGGTGAAGCCATTCAATGATCTGATTTTTTATGAAGCAGAACAAGGTAAATTATACACTGTAATCACTCAGTTTGGTTTGCACCTTGTGGAGGTTACCGGTAAAAAATTCATCAACAACAATCCTGGCGTTCAGTTAGCTTACCTTACTGAAGATATTGTTCCCAGCGAAGATACCAGGAATGCTGCTTATGAAAAAGCCAATGCTTTTGTAGGCCTGCACCGCACACTGGAGGAAATGGTAGCAGCGGCCAATGAGGATCCCGAACTTACGGTTGAAACAACAGCACCTCTGAAATCCAGCGATTATACTGTCGGATCTCTCGGAGCTACAGATGATGCCCGTGATATTGTAAAGTGGAGCTTTTCGGCTAAAAAAGGCAATGTGTCCAATGTTGTTTACACCTTTAAAGACCAAACTTTCTTTTACGACAATAAATATGTTGCCGTAGCTTTGAAAGCGGTACAGAAAGCAGGCGTTCCTGCTGCTGAAAATATTAAAGATCAAATTCAACCTATTGTACTGGATCAGAAGCGTGCAGAGATGATTATGAACCAGATCAAGGGAATGGATATGGAGGCCGTAGCCGCAAAATACAGCGTTCCGGTAGATTCTGTTTCAGGGGTTTCATTTAAAGCGCCATTTGTAACCGGTTTGGGCAGCGAGCCTAAAGTGGTGGCGACGGCCTTTGGTCTCGAAAATGGAGGCGTATCTGCACCTATAGAAGGAAGCACAGGCGTTTATGTCGTCAAAATGATCAACAAACCTGCTGTAACCACCCCTAACGGCTTACAGCAAATTCGCCAGACCATGCAACGGGAAGACCGCGGCAAAGTGGCGGGTCAGCTTTTTGAATCCATTAAGTCTAAAGCTAATATTCAGGATAATCGTGCTACTTTTTATTAACAGAAAGTAAAGCATGAGCTAAAAAAAGGCCCGACCTGGTATACAGGTCGGGCCTTTTTTTAATGTAAAACCTGCCTGCAGACGCAGTTACGGTATAGGCATAAGTATCGTGTAACAAAAATATTCGCTTTAAATGTTCATGGATATGATGAAGACTATCCCCATTAATTTCATATCACTTTATAGAATGTATCATCACATTAATAATTCTAATTTAATTTATTAGGTTATATTGCAATTCTGTGAATGAGAGATAACTTGTTTATATATGGCAAAAGAGGAAGGAGGCAGGTTTTGCGGATTAGCTCTTTTTATAAAAAAAATCCCGAATTTCATCTGATCAGATAAAATTCGGGAATGGCTCATGTTTTATTTGCAATCAATGCGGGCTTATTTTCCCAAAACCCGGGCCATTGTGGCCCCGATCTCCGCAGGAGAATTAACGACATGGATGCCGCATTCCCTCATGATTTTCATCTTCGCTTCCGCCGTATCGTCGGATCCACCGATAATGGCTCCGGCATGTCCCATGGTACGTCCCTTAGGAGCCGTTTGACCGGCGATGAAACCTACGACAGGCTTGGTGCCGTGTGCTTTAACATAACGCGCTGCATCGGCTTCCATACTACCACCAATTTCGCCGATCATGATGATTCCTTCCGTGTCAGGGTCGTTCATCAGCAATTCAACGGCATCTTTGGTCGTGGTGCCTACGATAGGGTCTCCACCGATACCGATACAGGTGGATTGGCCCATACCGGCCTTGGTGACCTGGTCAACCGCTTCGTAAGTCAATGTGCCGGAACGGGAAACGATCCCGATCTTGCCTTTGCGGTGAATAAATCCGGGCATAATGCCGCACTTTGCTTCGTCAGGCGTAATGACTCCGGGGCAGTTAGGGCCGATCAGACGACAATCGTAATTATTGAGGTAAGCCTTAACTTTTACCATATCCTGCACAGGAATTCCTTCGGTAATACAAATGATCACCTTTATCCCAGCTTCAGCAGCTTCCATGATGGCATCAGCCGCAAATGGAGGTGGAACAAAAATGACAGAGGTATCGGCACCGGCTTCTTTCACTGAATCGGCAACGGTGTTGAAAACGGGACGGTCGAGGTGTAAGGTTCCTCCTTTTCCGGGAGTAACTCCACCTACTACATTGGTACCATATTCCAACATTTGAGTCGCATGGAAAGTGCCTTCCTTACCCGTAAATCCCTGTACGATAATTTTGGAATCTTTATTAACAAGAACTGACATAAGCTATTATTATTTACAATGTTCAATATTTAATTTTAAAAAGTATCGAATAACGACTGATTGAAAACCATCCCATCCTGTCGGTCCGGGATTTCGCTGCGCTCAACCTGAAACCATCTTGAAACAACTTGAAACCATCTTGAAACCATTATTTATCTTCTTCCACAATGATGAAAACATCCTCGCCCTGCTTTTTCATAAAATAGCGTTCCCGCGCAAATTTTTCCTCATTCACTTCCTGTTCCATTCGCTTTTGTTTGGCCAATTTGATCTGCTTGATGTAATATAGTTTGTCGGCTTCCAGCTTGTTGACTGTCGTTTGCAAGCGCCATTCCGTTAAAAGATCGTGCCTGTCAAAGAAGATCATCCATGCAAAAAAGGCGGCAAGGACCAAAAAATATTTATTTTTTAATGGTCCGGGAACCTTGTCGAGCAAGGGTTGCAGAGGATTATTGTTATTCGCCATAAACGCTGATTTTTAAACATTTGAATTTCAGGAAATCCCGGAATTCTTGCTCCCTTACTTGTGGGGTTTAGCTGATTAAAGCCTTACCCGGGTAAACAGCTGAATCTCCCAGTTCTTCTTCGATTCTCAACAACTGGTTGTATTTTGCAATTCTGTCAGAGCGCGAAGCTGAACCGGTTTTAATTTGTCCGGTATTCAAAGCTACTGCGATATCCGCGATAGTTGTATCTTCGGTTTCGCCGGAACGGTGGCTGATCACTGAAGTATAAGCGTTGCGGGTCGCGAGATTTACCGCATCGATCGTTTCAGAAAGGGAACCGATCTGGTTCACCTTGATCAGGATCGAGTTGGCAATGCCTTCGTCGATGCCTCTTTGGAGTCTTTCAGTATTCGTCACGAACAGGTCATCTCCCACGATCTGGATTTTATTGCCCAACAAGTTAGTCATTTCTTTGAAACCAGCCCAGTCATCTTCGGCCAAACCGTCTTCAATGGAAATGATCGGGTATTGTTCGCACCAGTTTTTCCAGAAACCGACCATTTCTGAAGAAGTCAGTTTGTCCCCGCTTGATTTATGCAGGTGATACATTTTTTCTTCGGTCAGGTAAAATTCAGAAGCAGCAGGGTCGAGCGCAATGAACACATCTTCGCCGGGACGATATCCCGCAGATTCGATGGCTTTCAGTACGATCTGGATGGCTTCATCGTTGGATTTAATATTAGGCGCAAATCCTCCTTCGTCTCCTACGTTGGTAGAATAACCTTTGCTTTTTAAAACGGCTTTCAGGCTGTGGAATACCTCAACGCCCATGCGCAATCCCTGGGAAAAGGAATCGGCACCCACGGGCATGACCATGAATTCCTGGAAGTCGATGCTGTTGTCGGCATGGGATCCTCCATTCAGGATATTCATCATCGGTACTGGCAGCACGTGTGCGTTCACACCTCCCAGGTAGCGATACAATGGCTGACCCGAAATGCCTGCAGCTGCTTTGGCCACTGCCAGTGAAACGCCTAAGATGGCATTAGCCCCCAGTTTGGCTTTGTTGGGTGTGCCATCCAGCTCGATCATTATATTATCGATATAACGCTGCTCGAAAACACTGATCCCCAATAATTCTTCAGAGATGATTTCTTCAACATTGTTACATGCCTTGAGCACACCTTTACCGAGAAAACGGCTCTTGTCGCCATCGCGAAGCTCTACGGCTTCGTGAACGCCCGTTGAAGCTCCGGAAGGAACAGCAGCGCGGCCAATGAAACCACTTTGGGTAACCACTTCTACTTCCACGGTTGGGTTTCCGCGTGAATCGAGAATTTCTCTGGATCGAAGGTCAACTATTTCACTCATGACTTATTTTTTGTTTTTGATGAAATAAAACTGTCTTTAATTAATTCTTTTTGGTCTGCTCAATGCTGTGATTTGATTAGGTCCAGGAAATTATCAAAAAGATAATTAGAATCGTGAGGCCCGGGCGAGGCTTCGGGATGGTACTGAACGGAAAAAGCCGGTTTGTTTTTTATCTGTATGCCTTCAATGGTATGGTCATTCAGGTTGCGATGGGTAATTTCCACAATATCCGTTGCCGCCTCAATGGCATCAGGGCTGACCCCAAAACCATGGTTCTGGCTGGTAATTTCAGATTTTCCGGTCACCAGGTTGATGACGGGGTGGTTGATGCCCCTGTGGCCATGGTGCATTTTATAAGTCGGAATATCTACTGACTTGGCGAGGATCTGGTGGCCCAGGCAAATGCCGAAAACGGGTTTGTTCGTCTCCAGGATGGCTTTTACGGTGGCGGTGGCGTAATCCATAGCCGCCGGATCGCCGGGGCCGTTGGATAAGAAGTAGGCGTGAGGTTGCCATTCCTGTATGGTCTCAAAGGTCGTTTTGGCCGGAAAAACTTTCAGGTAACAATCGCGCTGGGTCAGGTTGTTCAGGATGTTTTTCTTGACCCCAAAATCAAGGACTGCCACCTTGTAAGCGGCTTTTTCATCGCCCAGGAAATATGGCTCGGCGGTGCTTACTTTGGAGGCCAGCTCCAGCCCTTCCATGGAAGGCGCTTTAGCCAGGATCGCCTTTAATTTTTTGAGGTCCGTTTCCTCAGAGGATATGATCGCGTTCATCGCGCCCTTATGGCGGATGTGCCGAACGATCTCGCGGGTATCTACCGAAGCGATGCCTACCAGTCCTTCGTTTTCAAAATACTCCTGGATGGAAATATTAGCCTGCTGGCGGGAATAATCGATATTGAAATTCTTGCAAATTAAACCGGCGATCTTGATGCTGTTCGATTCGACTTCGTCGGTTTTGATGCCATAATTACCGATGTGTGCATTCGTCGTTACAAGCAGTTGACCAAAATAGGAGGGATCGGTAAAAATTTCCTGGTATCCCGTCATTCCGGTATTGAAGCAAATTTCGCCGGTGGCGGTGCCTATTTTTCCGGCAGCGATTCCATGAAAAACCGTTCCGTCTTCCAGGAGTAATACTGCTTTGGGTTGCTCGTTAAGATTCATCTTTTGATGTTTGCCGCAAAGGTAAGAAAGACCGTTAAAACGAGGCAGTAATTAGGGAAAAAAACGAAAAATTAAACCTTAACCCTCCAGGTTGGATTGATCCGATTTGCTCCGGCACGATACAAAACGATCAAATGGCCATCGGGGGGCTATAAATCAGTAAAAATCCCTTCCATCCACCTGATCTGTGTTCAAAATAATTGAGGAGCGCTGATAAAACGGGTTGGGCAGATTTTAACGGATGTACTGCCTTTGAGAAAATCCTGCTGGCACCGATGGAAGGCTTTACATGGCTTATAATTTAATTCAACCACCGAAATTTATAATAGGTACAGAGCACCTGTCTGGCAGCCAGGCAAGACCTAAAAATTTGTTGTAAAAAGATTCTAAAATCAATTTAAGGTACAGCGCCCCGGCATCATATGCCGAGGACTGGCTACCGCAACATTTTTTCTATGGTCGGAGATTTAGGTTGCGGTGCGCTGCACCTTGAATCCTCTTCCCCCCTTGTTTGGTGACAAAGGTTAAGGTGCTCTGCACCTGATTATATTCGGCGGTTAAATGGTCAAAACCAATTTGACAGGAAAGGTATTGGCAGACCTTGATGGCTGATGCATGCCACAAAAAAAGAATTCGATGGTCAAGGCTTAAAGCTGCCACCATCGGAAGTCTAATAATCAACCACCCTGATGTCCTTGCGGGCTTATTTTTATGCTCTTTTCAGCTTTCCATAATCAAAAACCTTTCTAAAGCTTTCCTCGCATTATCCGTCAAGGGTTTGCTCTGACCACTGGTATTGTCCACCTGAACAATCACCGTTTCCGCAGTGGCCACGCATACTTCATTTTGGAATATTTTTTGAAAAATGGTGATAGAGCTGTTACCAAGTTTAATGATTCCTGTTCCGATGTCGACCTTGCCGGGCCATTTAACTTCTCTGAGAAAATTAAGTTTGAGGGAGGCAATGACCATACCAGTCTCCCCGGAAAGAGAAGACGGCCCTGCATTGAATAATAATTCAACCCTGCCCGTTTCCAGGAAAGTTGAAAAAACGGCATTGTTCACATGCCCCTGGCGGTCTGTATCCCCGTACCGGATCTTGTCAAAAGTGATGGAAGGGAAATCTTTCAGGTTTAATGCGTCCATAGATATGCTGATGTTCTGTAAATTTAAAAAATGTGCTGGCCAAAATCTTCCCGGTCTTCGAAGCTTTTCCAAATATATAAAAAAGCCGACCCTCAAAGCTGAAAGTTACCACCTAAAATGCTCCTCTATCCTCTTGAACGGAATTAACTTTCGACCCTCCAAGGCGGATTCACTCTATTCGTTCCCGCATGGTATAACACGAGCAGGTGGCCGTCTGGATCCCTGAGCCGGGCTTCTTTCCAGAGCCAGACCTGGTCCACAGGGTCGTGCTCAAATTCGAGCCCTTCGGCTTTGAGACGGTTGACTTCCTGCTCCAGGTCGTCGCATTCAAAATAGACCTGTATGCCTTCCCCGCCGGAGGCCATTTTTTCCGAATGATGAATGGAGAACGTCGTCGTCCCGTCGGGACAGACAAACCGGGCATAACGGGGGACTGAATCCACGATCATCTGTAGCCCGAGTTTTTGATAAAAGGGCACGGATTTAAACAAATTCGTTGAAGGAATGGTGATTTGATTTAAGTTCATGGGTCAATAGGATTTCGTTGTGGAAATTGATGCCGTATTGCTGTCCCTGGTGGGAGATAGTGGCTTTGAAATCTGAAGGGATGGCCTTGTCCCCTGAAGGGAACCATTCCCTTTTTTTATGGGTGTTGATCAGGATGAACAATCCGCGTTCGTCCCCCATGGCACAAAAACGTTCGGTTGAGCCGGAGTAAACCGGGAGGCTTAACTCGGCGGTCAGGTGTTCGTGTACCGGAATAATATCGGTTAAGGGAACGCCGATTTCGCTGATCTCCACAATGCTTTCCGAAGAGAAAGGAATGGAATCTTCATAGCCCAGGTTTCTGCGGGCAATGAACTCGACGATGTTTTTTTCGGCATCGTAAAAATAGATGGCATTTGCGTTCCAGTTTTCGAAAGGAATGATCTCCTGTGTGTCAAAAGGAATGATTTCGAGTCGATTTTTGAGCCACTGCCATGCGTCATTTTCCTGGTAGGACGGAATGTTAAACGCGAAGTGATATGGCGTGGCTCCTCTTTTACCTTCAAACCGCAGCACGGAACTGCCGACACGAAATTCGGCAAAATCCTTTCCGCTGGTGAGCATTTTTAATTCCAGGGTGTCGCGGTAAAAGTTGATCTGTTCATTGAGCCTGGAGGTGAAGAGGGTGAGCTTCCTGATTTTCATGTAATAGGGTTTGTGTCAGAAAAAAAATGGCGGACCCGTTGCTACGGATCCGCCTTATTTTGGTCAATTTAATTCAGATCTTTTTTACACAGGTAAAAATCGACCTTTTCGTATGTCGTGTTAGCATTTCTTTCGGCCATTTCAACAAGGGTTTTTGGTGGAGGAACGATGACTTTGTCGCCTTTTCTCCAGTTCAGCGGCATGGCCACTTTATTGGCATCCGATACCTGCAGCGCTTCCAGGACCCTCAAAATTTCATCCATGTTACGACCAACATTCAGCGGGTAGTACATGATCAGTCTGATCTTTTTGGAAGGGTCGATGAAGAATACGGCTCTTACCGCAGCCGTTTCGCTTTCATTGGGCTGCAACATGCCATACAACTTGGACACTTTCATGTCGATGTCGGCAATGATCGGGAAGTCAAAATAGACGCCGGTGTTTTTATGCACGTTATTTACCCATGCCAGGTGGGCGTGGATGCTGTCGATGCTCAATCCCATCAGTTCAGTGTTCAGGGCGTCGAATTCGCCTTTTCTTTCTGCAAAACCACTCATTTCTGTCGTACAAACAGGAGTAAAGTCAGCAGGGTGAGAAAATAAAACCAACCATTTGTCCTTGGCATAGTCGGAGAATTTGATGGTTCCTTTGGTGGTTACGGCGGTGAAATCAGGCGCCTGATCTCCGATACGAGGCATGGTGTTTGCCATTACTTCTTGATTTTCCATGTTAATGTGTTTGAATTTAAATTAAAAAAATAAAAAATGGTCGGGAAGTCGAAACCTTCAAATGTGATCTTTTGCATTTTGATCTTTGACTTTCCTTTAGGAAAAATGAAAAAATAAATTGACATGCCTAATCTTGTAAGGCGCTGAAAATCAGCACTTTTAATTTTAAATTTATCATTTTACATTTTACATTTCCCTGGGTGTTTGGCTGGCCTGATATTAAGTTTTTATGAATTTTATCCAACATAAGAACGCAACATCCAAACCTCTTTTTCCTGGGCTTTGATGTAATCACTGATCATGGAAACGGTACCCTCGTCATCCGCTTCAGCAGCATTTTTGAGAAGGTCACGCTCAATGGCAATGAGTGTTCCTAGATTTTCGATAACGGTTTGTACCGTTGCACCGGCAGTGGTCAGTCCTTTGGCTTCTTTGATTGTGGAAGCACTCAGGAAGTCGGTAAAAGTATGTAAGGGTTGCCCCTCAAGAGTCAGGATTCGTTCGGCAATTTCATCGATGGAGGTATTCGCTGCGGTGTACAATGCTTCAAATTTTAAATGAAGCTCAAAAAATCCCGGACCAGTAATGTTCCAGTGGAATGCGCGTAAATTTTGATAATACACTTCGTAATTGGCAAGCAAATCATTTAACTGGGTGACCAGTTTGTTCGCTGCTACCTGGTTAATTCCTATTGTGTTTTGCATCATTTGTTTAGATAATTTTTGTGTTTATTTTGAATTCATTTTTTTTTTTCGGGCTTTGCTGATTTAATAATACAAAAATACGCCACGCATCAGTATAAATCAAATTGATTGTTTCTATGTCGATATAGATTTTATTTATACATTAGGGGCGCGAAACTTTCATGAAACAGCCATTGGTGAAGTGGATTTACAGTTCTTTAACTCCCTTAAATGCCATGTAATCATGATCCAAAACGGCTTCCGGTTTGCGCCAGGAAATAAATCAAAAAAAGGGTGTGGATCAAATAGGTGTTGGTCGGAATTGAGTCTTAAAGTTATGCAAATAAAAACAATTTTTAGCCCTTAAAGTTTTACATTTTTAACCAAAAAAGGATCAGAGAATAATAGCATCATAAGATCAACCTATCAAACCATCAGCACATGACCATACAACAGTTGGAATACATCGTCGCCCTGGACAATTACCGTCATTTTGTGAAAGCTGCTGAACATTGTTTTGTGACCCAGCCTACCCTGAGCATGCAGGTCAAAAAACTGGAAGAGGAATTTGGGGTTCAGATTTTTGATCGATCCCAAAAGAAACTGGTTCCCACCAATGCCGGCATAAAAATTTTGCTCAAGGCGCGGCAGATTATCCGGGAGGTCAAACAATTGAATGAACTGGTTTCCAACCAGATGAAATCGATGGAAGGCAGCTTTAGGCTGGGCATTATCCCGACCCTGGCACCTTACCTGCTGCCGCTTTTTTTGCCGGCTTTCATTAAGGTTAATCCTCAAACGAAACTCATCATCCAGGAACAACAAACAACGGATATTCTCAACGGGCTGAAAAACGATCTGTTGGATATTGGTTTGCTGGTGACTCCTGTGATGGAACATGATATCAGGGAAATCCCCCTGTTCAACGAACCGTTTCTCGCTTTTTTTCCGGAAGACTTTCCCTTAAAAGGCAAGGAAGCCATCGAAGCCGAAGCCCTGGACCTGTCGCAATTGCTTGTGCTTACGGACGGGCATTGTTTTCGCGATCAGACCTTGAATATCTGCGGGCATCACGGACACGCGCCGGGACTTAATTTTGATTATCAAAGTGGCTCCATCGAAGCCCTGGTGAATCTCGTAAAACAAGGGGTTGGATACACCCTGGTGCCCGAACTTGCGGTCAAACAATGCAATTTCAAGGGACAGATCAGGCGGTTTCAAACCCCGGAACCGGTTAGAGAGGTCAGCCTGGTGGTTCATAACAGTTTTGCCAAAGAAGCCCTGATCGATTCCATGCGGACGGAAATCCTGGCGAATATTCCCAAAAGTATGCTTTCCAAAAAAAGGTATTTAAGGGTAAACTGGCGATAAAAGGCAACAAAAATGTTCGGTATTTTTATACAACATAAAACCCGTTTTACCATTATACTAATTAAATGATTCTTCAAAGATCCTACATACCATTCATCGCTTTGTTCTTACTGATCGGAAGTTTACCGGCCGGCCGTCTGAATGCACAAAAGCCCGGGAGGTATGTCTTACAGGTGTTGCCCCTGTCGGATAAAAACGGGTTCGTGGAAGAACATATTAAGTACAAGAAAGAGCAGCCGGATTCCCTGGCGGTTTTCAGTGAAATACGCAGTATCGTCAGTCGCTTAAGAGCAGAAGCTTTCCTGGAGGCTTCTGCCGATTCCATCGCTTTTCGCGACAGTTTGGTTTATGTCTTTTTACATGTTGGGTCTCCCTACGAATGGGCGCGTTTGTCGGATGGTAATGTGGGCCCGTTATGGCTCGGACAGGTGGGCTTCCGGGAGAAAAATTTTCGCAATAAACGCTTCTCCACCCGGGAAGTCACCCGCCTGATGGATGACCTGCTCACCTTTGCGGAAAACAACGGCTACCCTTTTGCGAAAGTCTGGCTCGACAGCATCAGTGCCGAAAACGGGGTCATCAATGCTCAGCTTTTCCTGGATCAAAAATCTTATATCCGGCTGTCCCCATTGGAGGTTTCCGGGGAAGCGGACATTTCTGTCCAATACTTAAGTTTTTATCTTGGATTGAAAGAGGGCACACCCTATAACCGGGAAAAGATCCTCCAGGCAAAAAACCGGCTCCAGGAACTTCCATTTGTACGGCTGAAAAAAGATCCTTACGTGACCTTCCAAAATGGTTTTGCCACCGTACACCTCGAGTTGGAAAAGAAAAATGCCAGTCGCTTCGATTTCCTCATCGGCGTGCTGCCTGACAAACAAAAAAGGGGTAAAGTATTGATCACCGGATCCCTTGAAGCTGAATTTAAGAACCAATTCGGAAAGGCAGAGGAAATTTATTTGCAATTTGAACAACTCAGACCGCAGACCCAGCAAGTGGAGGTTTCCTTTGCTTATCCCTACCTGTTGAAATTGCCTTTTGGGGCTGATTTTACTTTTGAACTGTATCGGCGGGACACCAACTTTATCGATATAAAATATGAAACAGGGGTGAAGTACAGTTTCAGCGGAAACAATTACCTGAAAGCTTATGCCGGGAAGCACGTATCCAACCTGCTTTCCGTGGATACTGCAAGTATTAAGGTTTCCGGGCGGTTGCCGGATACCCTCGACATCACCCGAACGACTCTTGGACTGGAATACGCCCTGGAAAGGCTGGATTACCGTTACAATCCCCGGAGTGGATTTTCTGTCCGCCTCCGCGCGGGAGCCGGCCTCCGCGACCTCCGACGGAACAGCCTCATCGAAAGCGCCGGACTGGGGGAGTTGTACGACGCCCTGGTGAGCCGATCCTTTCAGTACCGGATTGAGGCACAGGCAGCCTATTATTTACCGGTCGGTCAAACGGGAGCCGTCAAAGCGGGCCTACAGACCGGCATTTTATTGTCGGATGATAAGCTGCTGGCCAATGAGCAATACCGCATCGGCGGTAACCGCCTGTTGCGGGGTTTTGATGAAGAATCTGTTTTTGCCACGAATTTTGTCGTTTCCACCCTCGAGTATCGTTTGTTGCTCGACCGCAACGGGTACCTGTATGTTTTTGGTGACCTGGCGCGGGTGGACGAGGAGACCGTGCAGAACGTTGAGCAAACCATCAGCCTGCCATACGGCTTTGGGGCGGGCCTTACCTTTGAAACCAAAGCCGGCATTTTTGGCATCAGCCTGGCATACGGAAGCCGAAAGGGCAATCCCATTGATTTTGGGGAACCTAAAGTTCATTTCGGATTTGTCAGTTTGTTTTAGTGCTAAGTTTTATTGGAAGGCTCAGGGAATTGTGTTACTTTACTTCCATTCCTACGAAAGTAAAAGGAAAAAAAATGCAAGTAAAAAAAGTGGCCCACTTTGAAGGGCACAGAGCTTCCGTTTATGCACTTGAACAAGGTGCGGCCCCTCATATAATTTATACGGCCGGAGCGGATCATCTCATACTGGAATGGGATCTTCAGGATCATGGTAAAAGCCGGGTATTGATGAATATGCCGGAACGTATCTTTGCACTCAAATTGCTCAGTAAACAGAATATTCTGCTGGCAGGAAATTATACCGGCGGCATTCATGTGATCGATCTGAATAAAGGAGAAGAGGTAAAGTTTCTTCAACATCACCAGCAGATAATTTTTGAAATCGAAATCTTACCCAATAAAGAGGCTTTCATCGCTTTATCCGCCGATGGGGCATTTTCCGTCTGGTCCACAAAAGATTTTTCGCTTTTGGAGACAAAGTCCCTGGGCCATTTTAAATTGCGTAGCATCGATTTTCACCCGCACCGGGAGGAAATGGTGATCGGCTGCGAGGATGGTTTTATCCGGGTCATCGATCTGACCGATTTTCGCGAAATAAATAAACTGGACGGTCATTTAAAAGACTTTTCCGTCAATGCACTGAAATACCTGAAAGATGGCCGGCAATTGTTGTCGGGCTCAAGGGATGCCAACCTGGTCCTTTGGGATGCGGAGAACGATTATGCGTTCCGCAAAGGATTCCAGTTTCACAAATATGCCATTTACGGCATCGCACTGAGTCCGGATGGTCGATATCTTGCCTCGGCGAGCCGGGATAAATCGGTCAAAATATGGGATGCCGCCACGCTCGATCTATTGTATACCATTGCCCAACCCGAGGAGGAAGGACATACTAAATCTGTCAATAAAATTATTTGGAGCGATTACAAATCTCTCCTCATTTCCACAGGAGATGATCGCTCGGTCAAGGCCTGGGAGATTATCGGGTAACGGGATGTTAGCTGTGGTCACAAAATCATTTTGAACATTTAACCGCTGAATTTTTTACTATTATTATCACCCAAAATGATGTTGTCATGGAAAATAAAAACAGTAAAGTAGCCTTTATCGGGCTGGGCATTATGGGCAGTCGTATGGCCTCCAATTTATTGAAAAACGGAGTTGATCTTGTGGTTTACAACAGATCAGAGGGGCCCGGGCTCGAATTGAAAGATGCCGGGGCGGGCAATGCTACTTCCGCAAAGGCGGCCGTTGCAGGAGCTGATTATGTTTTTAGTATGTTGTCGACCCCCGATGTAGTGCGGGAAGTAATGCTCCAGGAAGACGGATGTCTTGCTAATATGAAAAAAGGATCCATCTGGATCGATTGTTCAACGGTAAACCCGTCTTTCAGCCTGGAGGCTAATACCGTGGCAGAAGGTTATGGCATTCAGTTCCTGGATGCCCCGGTAGCCGGCAGCAAACCACAGGCTCAAAATGCTGAATTGACGTTTTTTGTTGGCGGAAGGTCTGAAAGGGTGGAGGAGGTCCGGCCATTGATGGAATTTATGGGGCAAAAAGTATTACATATCGGGGAAACAGGAAAAGGAGCCTCATTCAAAATGCTGGTGAATGCCATGCTGGCGCAATCCATGCTCATCTTTTCGGAAACCATTTTATTGGGTGAAAAAATGGGCCTTGACAAAGATTTTCTGCTCAATGTTATCCCCAACCTGGTCGTGGCGGCGCCTTTTACCAAAGCCAAAGCGGAGATGATTCGCCAGGAGGATTACGAAGTGCAATTTCCATTGGAATGGATGCACAAGGACCTCCACCTGGCAACGCTGACGGCTTATGAAAATGACCAGCCTCTTTACCTGGCCAACCTTGCCAAGGAGCTGTTTGCCAATGCCAAAAAAGAAGGGTTGGGTAGGTTGGATTTTGCGGCCATTCACAAATTTCTTGATGGAAAACGTTAGTCCTGTGGAACAAAAGATTTATTATAGTTTTTGAATGGAGAAATTTTACAAATTTCGCCGGGAATTAATTTTTTAAAAGGTCCTACATCGCCCTGTGCTTTAGCCTGCCTGACGCAGGAGGAGGAGGCGCAGGAAACAAAAAAAAAAACAAAGCTCCAGGGCTTTCAGCCCTTTTTGATGGTCGTTTATTGGCAAGGCCAAATTGAATTTGATTTAATAACCGCCGAAAATTATAATAGGTGCAGCGCACCGAAACCTAAAAGAGAATGTTGCGGTAGCCTGTCCGCCGCATACGATGCCAGGACGCTGCACCTGATTATAGTCAGCGGTCAAATGTTCAAAATCAATACGGCCAGGGTTTTTGATGATATTTATCTCAGCACTAAAGCACTGGGCAATCGAAATTTGATTTAAAGCGATTATTTTTGCTACACGGTAGTTAGTACACTTTAACGAAAGTTTATTTATATAGTTTAAATGTTCTATTCCGATACTTTTTTGTCACGCTGATTTCGCAGATTATCGCTGAAATATTTAGGAAAAATCCTTTTATTCTGCGTTTTGCCCCGACCATTGGTACGGGGTGTTCCATCTACGGAATACCGACCAGAGGTAGGATATGTCACGTTGTTCCATCTGAGTGAAAAATTTGTGTTTGGGGACTTATTAAAAAATAAAAAAACATTTGTTACACGGTAGTTAGTAGCAAAAGGATATTTATTTCACGTTTTAAACGTGATTTTGTGATAATGATTTTCCTAACCACTTCATTAATAATTTATTATGAAATTTAAAATGTTGATTCCCGTACTTTTAGGGATTTTATTCATGGCCTCAAAATGTGAAAAATCTGAGAAGACTTCCATGTTTTGCCAGAAATGGGCATTTGTATCTTCGGAAGACCCTTACCAGGGGGGAACCATCGGCACTGCAGACCCGGCGAATATACAATATCGCGTTTTTGAAGTCGACGGCACTTACGAGGAATATGATAATGATAATTCCGGCGTTGGCCGCTGGGCATTTAATGAGGACTCAACCCGCGTGGGCATCGTATTTGAAAAATACAATGGACAATCCACCGGAAAGGATTTAACCGTTGCTGATTTTCGCTGGCAAATCCTGGAATTGACTAAAGACAAGCTGGTGCTTTCTATTCAGGGCAGACACGGATTCGTGAAGCACGAGTATAAGGCAGTTAAAGGTTAAGATTCAGGTAATAATTATGACGTCAAAGGAATTGGGGTAATTATTCTGTCCATTGATGAGGCTGTTCAAAAAAGTGCATCAAAGTAAATAGTATAATTTTTTTATTAAGATAATCCAATCTTTGCATTTTGGCGCCTTGGCGAGAAGCAAAGATTTTGGAACACCCCCCCGTTGATTGAAATTGCTCGCCTCCATACTGGGTTATTTTAAACTATCTTTGCATCTTTGTTGCTGTCGCCGATCCGGAGGTCCGGATCCGGTAGAAAGGATTGAACATCTAAAAAAAAAAATCAATAGTCGCGCAATTCATGGGAAAGATCATTTCGTTATTAAATCATAAAGGGGGCGTTGGAAAGACGACCTGTACCATTGGTATTGGGGCAGGTCTTGTCGAATTGGGGAAACGGGTTTTATTGATCGATCTGGATCCTCAGGCCAATTTATCTTTATCCCTGGGGGCTCCACGCCTGCCGAATACCATTTATGAAGCTATTCGCGGGGAGTCAGAACTGGAACCTTATACTATAAAGAATGGTTTAGATATCATTACTTCCACGCTCGATCTTTCGGGGGCGGAAATGGAGTTGGTCAATGAGGCAGGAAGAGAATACATTCTTAGAGAATTGTTTGAACCGGTGAAGGATAATTATGATTTCATACTGATCGATTGTCCACCATCATTGGGGTTGTTGACCTTAAATGCATTGACCAGCAGTGACAAGGTATTTATTCCTTTGCAGACAGAATTTTTGGCATTGCAGGGATTGGCAAAAATCAAGGAGGTGATCCAAAAAGTTAAATTTCGCCTCAACAAACAACTGGAAATTGGCGGAGTCATCGCGACGATGTACGACAATAGAAAGGTGTTGAACCGAGACGTTGTAAAAACGATCAAGAAATACTTTGGGCCGCTTGTTTTTGAAACGATCATCAGGGATAATGTAACCCTTGCCGAGGCGCCTGCGAAAAGAAAAGATATTTTTGAGTACAGTCCGAAGAGTATCGGGGCAGAAGATTTTCTGAATTTATGTAAAGAAATTTTGAAAAGAATGGACGATGATGCTAACAAGGTAAACCAGTAACAAGTAACAAGTAACCAGCAACCAGCAACCAAAATATGAGTAAAAAAAGATTTTCAGAAGGCTTTGACAGTCTTTTCAGCGGGGATGACTTCTTTAAGGAGGAAGTTGTTGAGCAAAAGACTGAATCAACGTCGGCCAAACACAAGGCCGGGGCCTTCCGAAAGTCTGCCGCTTCCAAAAAATTTGCCTCCGGGTTGGAATCTTTGTTGTCAGAAGCCTTTGAAGAAGAAGTCAAGGATCAGCTCACCGGAAAAAAAGGAGAAACGCCCTCAGCAAATCAACGCAAGGCTTTCGGCGGACTCGATTCCCTCATCCGCAGCACCATCGATCCGAAACAGATGCGAAAGGCAGATAAAGATGCCCGCCGCCTCACCATCCTGCTCGATGCAGAAAAGGTAGAGCAACTTAAGGATATCGCCAAAATGGAAAAAACCTACCTCAAGTATATCATTCGCGATATCGTTGCCGAGTACCTGAAATCAAGGGGAAAATAAATTCCTCCGTCCGGGCACTCATGAAATGATAATAATAGTCCATTTCATTTTTTGTTGGGGTCACTTTGTTATTTCACCATCAGCTGTTGTTAAAGGCATTATATTCAATTTTCCTTCCATTTTGAAAATACCCGCCATTTTTGAAATTAAAATCATTTTAATGTTGTTAGCAAGTAGCATGTCGAAGTCCTTGAGAACTGACTGAAACCATTTGAAACCATCTGAAACTCTTTCTACCCGCATATTGGTTTAAATTATGATAACAATGGAAATAATTGGAAGTAAAGATTACCAAAAGGTTGTTTCCCAAAATTAATTGAAAAATTACATCAACCATGGCTTTAAACTACCTGAAAAAAAACAAGGACTCCTGGAATAAACGCACAGAGGTCCACCTGGAGTCAGAATTTTACAACAATAAAGCTTTCCTGGAAGGAGCCAACCCACTGGACGATATCGTCTTGAATATACTGGGAGATATCAAAGGCAAGACAGTATTACATTTGCAGTGCCACTTCGGACAGGATACGTTGCAGATGGCCCGAATGGGTGCAAAGACAACCGGCGTGGATCTGTCGGATAAGGCCATAGAGGCCGCCAGGAAATTCAATGAACAGCTGGGCCTGGATTCCAGGTTTATTTGTTGTGACGTATATGATTTACCCAATCACCTTGAGGAAAAATTTGACATTGTGTTTACTTCTTACGGAACCATCGGCTGGTTGCCGGATATTGACCGATGGGCGGCCGTTGTCTCCCGTTTTCTCAAACCCGGGGGGCAGTTCATTTTTGCCGAATTTCATCCCGTGGTGTGGATGTTCGATGACGCTTTTTCAAAAGTTGAGTACCGGTATTTCCAGGATGAGCCTATCGTAGAATTTGATCAGGGTACCTATACCGACGGTGGGGAGCATCTGAAAACGGAAAGTGTTTCCTGGAATCATGGACTGGCAGAAGTGATGAGCAGCCTGATCAGGCAAGGAATTGAACTGCTCCAGTTTGAAGAATACGATTATTCTCCCTATGCCTGCTTTAGTCCTATTGAGCAGATAGGGGAGCGAAAGTTCAGGATCAAACACCTGGGCGATAAAATTCCGATGGTCTATTCGCTCGTGGGCAGGAAGAAATGATGCAGCATTTATTTAAACATTGCGTTTCTGGAACTGTAAAATACCCCATGTAAGGTATCCCTTTTCCACGGCGGTGATCCATTTTTTCAGATCCTGTATGTATTTGTCGGCCAGGGCCTTTTCACTTTTTTCGGTCATTCCGGGAAGGTCGGCTTCGGCTTTGTTTAATAATACGCTATGGTGTTTTAACAATTGGGGGGACATTTCCCGGATATAAACTTTTTCCAGGTCAACCCGACCGGCAAGCAATTGATATGATTTTAAGGTGGTCAATATTTCGCTGTCAAACCATTCAGGAAGTTCCTCTGAGGCAGTTTTGGACCATTGCTCCCCCTTCATGATGTCTGTAAATATGAGGCGACCTTCTGGTTTGAGTACATTGGTAATCTGCCGGAAGACCTTCCGTTTCTCGGGATTACTCCAAAAAACGTCCTGCGACCATACCACATCGAAAGTTTCCCCGGGAAAAGTCAGGGCATCTGCACGTCCTATGGTAACATTGATGCGGTCGCCCAAAGGTTCAGATGGAATGTTTTGTCTGCTTTTGTTCTGGAGTGCTTCTTCGGAAACCAGGCACTCTATTTTGCATTGGTACTTTTGCTCCAGGAACCGGGCGGCCGGGGCATGAGTGTACCCTAGGATCAGCACCTTACTGCTCTTTTTTATCCTGGGCATCAGTTTTACCATTTTTTGTATGGTTTTTAAGGTGGCCTCGGATAAGGAATCACTCTCTTTTTGGTAAATTCCCACCGGAAGATTTTGGTGGAGCCCTGTCGGGGACGAATGATTGTCGGAAGAATGATTGTCTTTTTCCATGGAGTGGGTTACTTTATGAGTCATGGTGGAAATTTTTATAAAAAAATGTAAAAACCGGTGTTGTTTTTGCGGAATGACTCAAACGATTTCCTTATCAATATAATCGGAATTCAAAAGCCGCAAAGCGCCCATATATTTGAGCTTAAAAGAGATCATTCCGCCGATTTTATAATTGCGGCGAGTTTTGCCGAGGTCTACGATGAGCATGTCGGAACTGGCGTTTACGATCTGAAGTTGCGGATCGTCGGGTATGAGATATTCCGGGGAAATGTCCAGTAACCCGACGTCAATGATGGCACGATAGGAGGTTTTGCCGTATTGGGTTTCATCGATCTCGAACATTTCGCCGGAAGGGTTTTCTGCTAGTTCTCCCACCGGGATTGTGGGCTTTTCTGTAATCTCCAGGATCTCGGAATAGAGCCGCATAACCCCTGATTTCATACCTTTGATGGTTTTACCTGTGACCAGGTTGTTCCCAAAATACAAGGTTTCCCCGATACGGAAATGATTGATGGCTTTGGGAACCTGTCGTTTGAAAATCAGGGGCAGGGTCACAGACGTCCCCCCGGTAATCCACTTGATTTTTTTATTGAAGGTGGCTTCCACCAGTTGTTTATAAAGGCTTAACTGGACGAGCTTATCCTGGGAGGGCATTACGCCGTGCAGGCAGTTCAGGTTAGCACCTATAGCCACAATTTCTATATTGGGAAGTTCGAAGACTTTTTCGTAAAATTTGATGAGATTTTCTCCCATGATGCCTTCCCGGAGATCTCCGAGTTCGATCATGATTGTCACTTTATGGACCTTGTTTTGGCGGACGGCTTCCTCTGAAAGGAGCTGGATGGTTGAGCTTTCTGAATTAAAACTCACATCGGCGTATTTGACCACTTTTTTGATGCTCCTTTTCGGGGGCGGTTTGATGTAAACGGTCTGAATTTCGGGATTGATGGATTTGATGGTTTTGAGGTTGCTAAGCCTGCTGTCACACACCTCTTTTATCCCCAGATCGAGCACTTCTCTTAAAAATGCCTCGTTTCCGCAGAGCATTTTTGTGACAATTGCCCAGTCGATATCGTTTGTTTCAAATAATTTATTGAGATAATCATAATTGATTTTCAAACGCGATTTATATAGTCTTATAAATGCCATAATAATGGATTGAGTTAAACAAAAACTTTCCTGGGAATATCGGAAGGTAACCTGGTCAGCAATTCATAATTGATCTGGTCACTGAAATCGCTGAATGAAGCGACTGAAATTTCCAGGTCTCCCTGGTTCCCTATCAGGACGACCTCATCACCTTTTTGTACATTTTCCACATGGGTAATATCAACGGACATCATGTTCATATTCACTGTTCCTACCACACTGACGCGCTGCCCGTGAATCAGCACTCTCCCCTGGTTACTCATACCGCGGCTGAATCCGTGGCTGTAGCCTACCGGAATGGTGGCAATTTTCATGTCTGTATTCGCAAGGTAGGAAGTACCGTATCCCACGAACTCTCCCGTTTTTACGGATTTTACATCCATGACCGTGGTCTTCCAGGAGATAAGGCGTCTTAAAGGATAATCATGTTCATTATTCCGGATCATATAATCGATAAGCACCTCCTTACTTGGGAAAAATCCATATTGGAGAATGCCGATACGTACCATGTCCAGTTGTGTTTTGGGGTATCTCAATGTGGCCGCGGAACAGGAGGTATGGCGCAGTTGGGGAGACAGCCCGTCGGAAGCCATTTTTTTTAACGCTTTTGCATAAGTTTTTTGCTGATTTTTGATGCGGTAAAAATTGGCAATACTTTCCGCCCCTGCGTAATGGGTGCACAAACCCCGTAAATTGAGATGTTCCCTTTCTTTTTTAAGCAGTTTCATGATCTCGGGCATGGCTTTGACGCAAAATCCGGTACGATTCATTCCCGTTTCCACCTCAATGTGAATGTTGGCCTTTGTCCCCATTTTTTGGCTAATGGTTATGGCGTTTTGCAGCCGGTCCAACTCAAAAACAAAAAACTCAATATTATTTTTGATGGCCCATTCCATCTGGTCATTATCCAGCGCCCCCATGATCATGATCGTACATGCTGAATCGGTAACCTTGTGGACGCGCAAAGCTTCATCTGCGCTGAAAACCGAAAAATGATTGACGCCGCATTGCATGGCCAGGGGAACAAAAATTTCGATTCCGTGCCCGTAGGCATTCCCCTTCACTACTGAGGAGTACAAAACCTTCTGGCCAATGAAGTTTCTGATAAACTTCAGGTTGTGCTCCAGCGCTGATCGGCTGATTTCAATTTGAGAAGTATTAAACATTTTTTAGTCAAGAATTTTTTGAGCGATGGAGTAAAACATCTGAATACCCACAGGGATAAGTTCGTCTGGAAAATCGTAGTCAGGGTTGTGCAGTGCCGGGGTATTTACTCCGGCACCGATGCCAAACATGGCTCCTTTAAAATGTTGGGTAAACAGACCGAAATCTTCACCCCATTTGAAAGGGAAATCCCTTTTCGTTACCGAAAAATTATTTTTAAGAGCTGCTGCCATGACCATTTCGGTGGCTTCGTCATCATTTTCATTGGCGGTAAATTTATTCGTCCAGGAGATTTCTGCCTTTAACTGCTCCCTTTCGGAAACCTGCTCGATTACGGCGATGATTTTGGTTTCCAGCCTTTTCATGTGGGGTTCAGTCCATGTCCTGAGGGTGAGGTGTACTTCGCCGTTTCCGGCAGCTGTTCCGTAAGCCACTTCACCCATATTGATGTGAATGGGCGTGACGACGGAAAAGTCTTCCTGTTCGGGGGTATTGTTGGATAATTTTGCCGTTTCGGTGATGATCCGGGCAATAGCCAGTGCTGGATTGATCCCGTTTTCAGGCTCTGCCGCGTGTGTTGTTTTTCCCTGTAACCTGATGATGATACTTTTCACTGAAGCCGTAAAGGCATTTTGTTTTATGACAATTTGTTTGAACGGGTACCCCGGAAGGTTGTGAAAGGCAAAAACGTAATCCGGGTGAATAGAGCGGAATGCCGGGTCTGACATGACCGTTTCGGCGCCTGAGCCATTTTCTTCGGCCGGTTGAAACAGTAGGATGACCTTTCCTTTTAGTAGCATTCCTTCCGAAAGCTTTTTTGCCAGTCCGATCAAAATGGTAGTATGCCCGTCATGACCGCATTTGTGGGAGATGTTTTCCCGGTTGGACCGATGGGCAAAATCATTGATCTCCTGAATGGGTAAAGCGTCAAGCTCTGACCGAAAAAGGACCGATGGACCCGGGTTTCCGCTGTCAAATACGGCGATGACTCCCGTACCGCCAATTTTTTCGAGCAGCAAAGCCGGCCGGTAGCCGGATAGAATGGAAGCTACCTTTTGTCCTGTTTCATATTCTTCACCCGATAATTCGGGATGGGCATGTAAATCATGTCTGATCTTTTCAAGGAATTGGTATGATGTCAAATCCATATTGAACCATTTTAAGCCGGTGTTGAAACAGGCATGGGTACCGGATCTGCCGGCGGAAAAAAACTCAGCATTATAAAAATAACGGCGGATACAAAAATACCTCCTATGTTAGCGTCCAGCCCAAGGGGCAATGATATTTCGGCGATCACCAGGCCTGTGGTGGTGCCCCCACCGGCAAGCATTGCCCAAAAAGCAGCCTGAGGGGTTCCTTTTTTCCAGAACAGTGCCCCAAGTACAGGCACAAAAAGTCCTGACACCATGAAGGCGTAGGACAACAGCATCAATTCCAGTACGTTTTGCATCAACGTTGCAAGTATCAGTGCCAGCACTCCGATGGCCAGGGTGGCGATCTGTGAATAGCGTAAGTTTTCTTTTTCAGTAGGTTCCCTGGGCATCAGCCGGTCCAGTACATCGGTCACCACATTTCCGGAAGCGGCCATGAGGCAGCTATCGGCGGTGGACATGATGGCTGAAAAATAAGCCGACAACATCAGGCCCATTAATCCGGTAGGCAGAATGGTCCGCAGCAACATGGGAAGGCCCATTTCAGGGTCTATGGCAGCAGCGCTGGCGTAACCGGCATATTCAAACATGCCTTGTTCGGCGGCTACCCTCGAAAATAACCCCAGGAGCACGCCCATGAATGCCATGGCAGGATATTCAAACAACCCGGCAATGTACCAGGCCTTTTTGGCGGTTTTTTCGTCTTTGCAGGCATAAATGCGCTGATAAAGGGTCATGCCGACAAACCAGATGGGGACTATCGTAACAAACCAGTTGATTAAAGTAACGGGTTTGATATTGGTCAGAGAAAGATGGGAGGCCGGAAGTGTGGAACGGATGGCATCAATCCCTCCGATGGCATAATATCCCATGGGGATACCGATGAATATCAGGCCACTCATGAGTATGATCCATTGGATGGTGTCGGTGTAGATGACGGCTTTTAACCCGCCGATAACGGTATATCCTACGGCGATGAATCCCATGATGAGCAAGGCCGTATTCATGTTGAGGTCGAGGAAGGTGGCAGAGGCCAGTTTGGCCCCGGCGAGCAGCTGGGAACTCGTAAAGCCGATATATCCGATAGCGGAAATGATGCCCGCCAGCAAGGCTACCCGCTTGCCGTAGAAATGGAGAAACAATTGGGGGAAAGTCAGGAATTTCATTTTCCGGGATAAGGAGCTCACACGGGGGATCAGAAAAACGGAGGCCAGCCAGGCGCCTACAAGCCCTGTGAAAAGCATCCATGAACCTGAAATCCCCATGAGAAAGCCCAGGCCGCCGAGTCCAATGGAAAACCCTCCGCCGACATCTGTCGCGACGACAGATAAGCCAATGTGCCAACTGCCCATTTCTCGTCCACCAACGTAATAGTCTTCCGCATTTTTATTGCGTTTATAGAAAAAGTATCCCACGCCGAGCATGGCCAGGAAATAGATCCCAAAAATTAACAGGTCTATCAAATGCATAAAAAAGTAGGGTCTTTTTAAAAGGAAAAGCCATAAAAATGAAAGACGGAAGCTGTTGAATTATCGACAACTTCCGTCTTCCAGTTCAAGAAGTCCGATGAGTATTCATCAAGGATTATTATTCTGTAAGCAGGGCAACATTTCGCGCCCTTAGGCCTTTTTCATTGCGCTCAACGATAAAAGATACTTTGTCGCCGGCATAGATCTTGTCTTCAAGATCCTGGAAATGTACGAACACATCTTTGGCCATTTGTTTAGAGTGGATGAAGCCAAAGCCTCTTGACCGGTTAAAGTATTTAATGAATCCTGTTTTTGGGGAATCCGTTTCGGATTTTTCCTGCTTATTACTTGTGAATAACGCTTTTATTTTTTCTAAAATCAGCATAAATAGTTTTTTGAAGCTGTTTAAAATTCCAGTTGCTGCCGTTTGGTTCAGAAAAAGGCTCTGAAGAGCACTTCCCTACCGTAAATTTTAAACAACATACTTTTAAAATTGAAAAACTCAGAAGAATGATTATTTCTCCTGACGCTTTTTCTCGACATAGGCAGCTTTTAAAATTTCTTTTCTGCGCAACACGGAAGGTTTGGTAAATTGCTTCCTGTCGGAAAGCTCTCTTCTTTGTTTGGTGTCTCTGTGTTTACGTTTGTATCTTTTTAACATTCGATCGATCGTTTCACCGTCGCTTCTTTCAATTTTTAGCATATAAATATTTTTTAAGTTGTTGTAAATAATGGAATTTTTCTTGCCTTAAAAGGCAATTTTATTTGGTGTATCTCATTTCGAGATACTTGTTTTCAAAGCCAAGTTTTTCGTAAAGAAATTTGGCCGGGTTATCCGGTTCAACATGCAGGGCCACTCCTCCGTCACTGACTTTCAGGGCATATTGCATTAGTTTTTTGCCAAGACCTTTTCCACGATATGTTTTGTCAACAGCGATGTAAACAAGGATATTTTCCGGAATATATCCTTCCATACCTGTTTTGTTTACCACAACGGTACCGATGATTTTATCCCCATCAAGGCAGTTAATGACAAAACCTCCTTCGCCCTCATTGTCTGAAATGGCGTAATCTATGGCCTTGGAAATGTGATCCTTGGGGTCACCAAACTGGTCGAGATGCGTGTGTAAAAAATCGACCGTACCAGCTGTCTGATTCGATGACAAAGGGTCGTACGATGTGAATAATTTCATTTTAAATTCATCCATAAATGCTTACTTTTTTATTTATTTATTCCCGGGACCAGGGTCTTTATTAAAAACGGATAACAGATAAACTCACACAGGATATCCTGGTGTTTGTATTCCTTCTCAAGGTCCGATGCAGCCCCAAACGACTTCGCCAGGCACAGAATAGATTTAAAAAGGTATGGTCGGTAGTTATTGACTTAGAAATTGCGACCCACGGCAAAAAAACAAATGGTACATTTATTGCTTTGATCGCAAAATTGTTTCAATAGAAACCTTTTCTAGAGATTTTGGCTAAAAATTCTCTAAGTATGAGTCGTTTTCGCGACTGTCTCTCGGGTAAAATTTGTCTGTAACGCAAGTGATTCTGTGAGTTCAGCTAATGTTAGGTATAAAATTAGTTGAAAAACAGATTTTTAGATAATGACAGTAATATGCCAACCGGCCTCGACCATACTGTTATTAATAGAAACGTATGAGCAACAAAACAGTTGCAAAAGTAGAAAAAAAATAGTTTCTATACAAACTATTTTTGATTTTCGCTGATTTCATTGATCGTAATGAGGGGAGAAGCGCTCAAATGCTCTGCGTCCATGATCTGAACGAGCAACTCAATATTTTTGTTGAGCTCACTGATCTGTTCAGTGGAAAGTAGAGAAAGTCTGGCTTTTAGTTTTTCCTGGAGGGTAGTGGGAGATTCCTTTAGCAGATCTGCTCCCTTCGCGGTCAGGGTAATAAAAGTGGCTCTTTTATCTTTAAAATTGGGCAATTTGGCGACCAGCCCTTTGGCTTCAAGCCTGCTTATGATGCCGGATACGGTACTGGCATTGAGCTGTATAAAATCCTTGATCTGCGAAGCAGAGGCTTTGTAGTCTTCCTGGCCCGAGAGAAATTGAAGGCACAACAATTGAGGGATGCTGATGCCGTATTGTTTTTCGATCTGCTTGCTCTCCAGGTTGATCGACCGGATGATCTTCCGTAGCTTGACTAAAATGTCGATGTAATTCATAATTTTTACGCCCGGAAATGCCTTGGCCGGAACTCATGGCAAGTTTAGTGATTTTTGAGGAGATCAGGACGAATTCTAGCAAGCAATTGCCTCGAAAAAAAAAGAATGAACTTATGAGGGTGCTAATTAACCCGTACTGCCTTTAATCCAACGCTGTTCAGTATTTCAGGAATATTTCTCACCACATTACTATCGTAATCACGGATCTCTTCAGAAAGGCTTTCCCAATCGGTGAGGTAGGGTGTTCTCCGGGTTTTTTCATTGATTTCACTGCCGTAGGTCCAGCCGGCCAAAGAACGGTCGGCACTCCAGCGCCGGTGTTCGAGTTTCGACAGCTGGTAGAGTTCTTCCTGGGAAAATATTGCGGCAGGGCGTGAATCCTCTTTGCTTACGATCTCACATCCAATACCCCTCATTTTCACCCCGAGATGGTCACCGACTTTCCGGTTGGAATCTTTGTATTCCTGGGATAGATTTTGCCATGAGACATCGGCTGCCCTGGTACCAAAATCAGGTTCACTTTTTCGTTTTTCAAGGTAATTGCGATGGATGGCTTTTGCCTTTTTATCGAGATCTTCTTCAATGATGGCCGGAAAAGAAGACACCCTTGAAGGCAAACCATAAGGTTTGATGTTTTTGGAAAAGGAGGCAAAGGATTCATTGTCACTGGTCCGTGCAAAAATGTTTAGCGGGCCATAGGTCTCATCGATCATTAAATTCTCCAGTTGCAGGCTCAGCAACATATTGTGGGTTTTATTGTCGAAACAAAGAATTATGGTATTTAAGGCATCAGGATGATCCTCGAGATTTTGGGCCAAGTGTTGAAGAAATTGAGGGCTGTTGGCGTTATGGGCCAGAAACCGGATATCGCAATAGTCAGTATAAGTAGGGTACCGTTCCAGGAAATCCGGGATCTTCTCCTTTGCCTTTAAGTCCACGACCAAAACTTTTGGTTTTTTGCCGTTGATATAATGCCCGTTATAGGCCGTTTGCAGGGCCAGTGCCTCCCCTGCCTGTCCGAATCCGATGATAATGATCTGCACATATTTTTCGCTGTCGAGGGTAATCCCCGAGCGGTCGGGAGGGTGTTCTTCAAACATTACCCGGGCGCTGTTTTCATACACATTAAAAATGTTCAGCACAAAACCATCATGCACGTCCCGCACCAGGTTATGGCTTCTCAAAGGATTCAGAAATTCCTGGTTCCGAAGGTGCATCAAACAATTCAGCGCATTGGATTCGTCCCGGTGGCTTTCTTTCAAAAGCTGATAAATCCGAAGACAGGCATTCACCTGGTCATTGTCATCCTGCATCAGCAGGAAGACTGATTTTGCGCGAGTGATCTTGGCCTTATTGAGCAGATGTGTGCTTTTGGCATCACCAATCAGCAGAAACCCTCCGGAGGACTTAAGGGAAGCGAGATTGGGGTTGAGTGGATTCTTTTCAATGACCAGTACTTTTTCCTTTTTTTGCAGGCTTTCCCGCAGGAGATTTTTTCCTTTTGTGCCCAAGCCGATGATGACCACGTGGTGGCGCAACCTTCTCATTCTCATCCGGGTCCAGCGTTCCTTGAAAATTTCCAGCATTGCATAAACAAAAGTCAGCACAGTGGTGAGGGGGGCGGTGAAGCGTGATGCATCCAGTTGCCACGGAATGGAAAAATCAAAATCTCCTCCTTCAAAGGTGAAAAGTTGAAGGGTACGATAAAGGCAGCGCAACCAATCATGGCTTTCTCCATGAGCCATAAAGTACTCCCTGAATCCGGTAATGCTGCCTGCCAGGCTAAAGATAAGCAGGGCTATCAGGGGCATCCAGTAGTACCGATTATTGTTGTGGGAATAGTTAGGTTCGGCCGCCATGTTTTTTACAGGTTTTGCGGTAAAAAATATTGTTCACAAAATACCCTGCCACGGGTTGACTTACAGCGATATTATAGCTATTTTTATACAAATGCAATTATTTCCACTTTTTTCAAAAGATTTATCGAACATTCCTCTTTAGATGGTAATGGTGTATTCTCGGAATCGCAGACCAGCCGAATTACGTCTAAAAAAACTTGCCCGTATGTTTTGACGTCCTGAAAATATAGTCTTCCCCTTTCATTGATTTCGCTTTTTTGAACCATGTCAGGTACCTCGGCTCTTTTGGCACCCCCAGGGCGACTTTCTCCAACCAGTAGGCAGGCAACCCCGGATGGGCATGATGGGCTTCGTGCAAATTGAAATTGAACAAAAAATGCCGGGCAAAAAAAGCATTCACATAAAAACTTCGGGTGTACTGCACCTGGTCTTTATAAGCGATGGGCCGGACCGCTTCTCCATTCGAAACGGGAATGTCAATGTGTGAGTGCTGGGTGAGAATGACCAGCTCTTTCCATACCAGGCTGAGGATAAAAGCCGGACCCAAAAGAGCCGCCAGGAAAGCCCCGAAAAAATATCCCAGAGCGATGTAAACGAACAGATAGGCCGTAACATGAAAAACGGCCGACCTGAATTTTTTAGGATTCAGAAAACGCCGGATCTTGAATATGTTCCAGTAATTGCTCAGCTTGTAAACGAGATAAAAAATGGGGATAAAAAGAAACCAGCACACATTGGCCACAATTCTCATGACGGGTGATTTGCTGGGTTCCACCGTTTTCTCAGTGGTAGGATCCTTGTCCCGCCAGCCGGTCCAGCGATGGTGGAGGTTGTGCATGTGCTGCCAGGTGTAATACGGGATCATGGAAAGCAACCCAAAAACATGCCCGAAAAGGTTGTTGAGCCACCTGCTGCTGAAAAAATTCAGGTGCGCACATTCATGCAGTAAAATAAATGTCTGCAAAAAGAAAAAGGACAAAAACAACTGCCCGAACCAGTAGGAAACGGTGTTTTCGGACAGCGCCAACAGTGTTCCTCCAACGGCCAATGCCCCGGGAATGATAAGACTTAAAAAAGCATTCCCGTTGCTCGCTTTGTAATCGGTTAACTTAAGTTCTTGTGTACCCATGACATGCTTAATTATCATCCATTTTTTCGCAAATTACCGTTTGCATGGAAAGATTTAAAACTTTCTGAAAGATCAATATCGGCGTCAATAAAAACTGGCCCAGGAAATAAGGAAAAATGATTTTATCAAGGTTCAGCCCCTTACCGATGAGCTTAAAATAGGTGCCTGAAAATATATAAAAATAAGGAGGAAAGGCACCAAAAGGCAAGTATTTAATCACCTTGAAACCGTTTTTCTCCATCATTTCCAAAAAACGTTTTTTGTCGTACAACGCGGTATGCTGAGGCGCCTGCACCCCCGGCCATTTTCTGCCGAACAGTTTAAAGGTAAAACTGTCCAGCCGAGGTACTTCGATGATGAGTTTTCCTCCCCTTTTTAGGATTCTGCCTGCTGTTTGTAGGGTTTTATTGGGATCGTAATCATGTTCGAGGAAGTGCCACATGGTCACCAGGTCGAAGCGATTGTCAGCGAGGTTCTGTTCATAAAACAACCCTTCATAAAATTCTATTTTGTCAAACCCAGGATAATCCAATCCTTCCTTGAAGTCCACCCCGCTTATTTTACAATCGTATTTTTGGTTCAGGTGCAGCAAAAAAGTGCCTACTGCACAACCTACATCCATGACTTCGGTGTCAGCATTCAGATCTACATATTGTGCGACGATCTTTTCCTTTTCCCTGTCGTGTTTGTTCATCGCCCATTCGTATAAGGGCGTCAGTATGCCCCAGTTCTTTTTCTTGCGGTGGGCAATGTATTCCCCGTCGTAAAACTCCTTGATCTGGTCAACATGTATCCTGGGATTTTGATATGCCAGGCCGCAGGATTTGCATTTAACATACTGAAATTCGCCTTCTTTTCCGGTCAGGTCTTCTTCCCCGATCAAAAAGAGATCATAGTCATTTGCTCCACAGTTGTAACAGTTGACCGGTTCAAACCGGTAGCCGGGAGGGTTTTTTAGTTTTTTTAAAAACAAATTCTCCATGTTTAATTGATGTTTAGCATAAAGACCAAAATTGGATAATACAAAACGGGGACATACCGGATTTTTTTAGATCCTTTAAAAAGCATAATAAGGAGCATCGCCGGTAAAATAAGCCATAGGTTTGTTGCATTTTCCCACACCCTGAAAGCGAGAAATCCGCTCACGGCTAAGGGAATTAAGCCCCAAAATAAGTTAATTTTTTCTAGAGATATTTTTTCCAGTGCATCATAGGTGAAAATGATGAAAAAAGTTGAGGTTATGGGCCCCAGGGAATGAATATCCGTTGAAAAACCGGAGAGGCACCACAACAGCACAGGGTACTTTAATAACGGGATGAATTCCAACGGGAATTGGGATCTGCGGGAAATAAAATAAAGCCCGGCAGAACCTGCGATCAAAGCCAGTACAGTATAAAAAATCCGCACATCTATGAGCACCAAAACAAGGAGATAAAGGATAGTTAATGTGATGGTCAACCGCAGAAATCGGGGATATTGCTCCACCTCCAGGTAAGTGCGCTCCGGATGTTCTTTTCTGTCGGTCTCCACGGATCCGGCATCGTCAATAAAACGAAAGACCAAAAACGAAAGGAATAAAAAAACGATGTTTTGCAGCCAGGGCATTGCCCCGCTTTTTGCATCAGCCACAAAAATGGAAAAGAGTGCTGCGAGCCACAAAAATTTTACGGGCTTTAAACGGCTTGTCAAATATTTTCCTATCATTTATTTAAACTTTCAACTGATCTAATTGATTTTTAACAGCATTCGACACAAGGAACCCCTTGTGATCTCTGCGCCTCCTCCGCGTTCTCTGCGGTTAAATTTTTGTTCGAACAAACCCCTCAGCAACCCCCAGTCAAAGTATCTGAATTTTGCCCAAATCCCCATCCAGGATTACTTCATCATTGTCTTTGAGTATTTCGGTAATGCCCTCGATGCCAATTACGGCAGGGATGCCAAATTCACGGGCTACAATGGCTCCATGGGATAAAGCACCACCTCTTTCCACGATCAGGCCCCCGATGAGCGGGAAGATCATGGCCCATCCGGGGTCCGTCTGTTTGGTGACCAGGATATCACCTTTTTCGATTTTATGGCCTTCCAGCACGGATTCCAGCACTTTTACCCTGGCTTTTACCCTGCCTCCACTGGCAGCTAGCCCGGAGAATTCGGTAGCCCCTTCAACAAGTGCTATTTTGGCGCTTACGTGATCGGGCCTTTCCCCGAATTCGGTGGAAAAGCTATCCGGGAAAAAGGAGGAGGAGGTTTGACAGAAGGTTTCCTTTCGGGAAGCCACCAGATGTTTGAGCGCCGGACCGAACATGCCGGAGGAGGAAATTAATTCCCCGATCTCTTTATAGTTCAGGTATAAAATGTCCTCCTCATTTTCCAGCAACCCTTTTTCCACGGCCTCCCGGCCGATCGATTTTACGACTACTTTGAATTTATAGTACATCTCCGCCTGTTTATACCGAACCCTTTCCCGACTGGAGATGGCTTGTTTACATAATTTTGACACCAGGTAGAGCTGGCCCGTTTCAAAAATGGAAAGCGGCAGCAGCACATGTCTTTTTCGGAAAATACGGGCAGCAAACTGTCTCATCGCCAGCCTCCGCTCCTTGTCTTTCTGTGCGATAATGATCCCAGGATCCTGGGCAGCATTGCGCATGTAACTCTGTACCAGCTCGATGAATTTTACCGGGTTTTCAATATAATTTTCCTTAAAAAACATCAACTCCCCGGAACAGCGGAAACCCCATTTGTCGAGGTAATTTTGGATCAGTTTTTTGGTGCTTTCCCATTTTTCCGAAGTAAAGACGGTTTGATATACTTTTTCCGCCGTGTTATTTGAGAACAACTGGCGTCCGCCTTCCTGCCGGTCGATATGTTCTACGAGTTTCCAGGTGTCGTTGAGGGGTTCGCTGCTGATCAAACCCGGGATGGCCTGCACCAGCGTATTGTGCACCCCCACACTTTGCTTCCCGTAAAATTTTTGGGTCAGCTTCCCTAACCATTTATAATGGATCATGGAAAAAAAGTCGGCAAGGCTGGCATGATACCACTGGTTGAAACGAAGGTCGAGGAATTCATAAAACAAATCTCCTTTGGCTTTTCCGTGAGGCTTGTGGTCAACCCTGGATGAAAAACCGGTTACTTTTTTTTCGATTTGTTTCACGTGGCGTTCCAGGGATATGTTGAGCCAGACCAGACGCCACCCGATCCTCAGCAGGGAAGTTTTTCCTGAAATGCCTGACGAGGCGGCATCTTTTCGGTCTCCATACCCCACAAACTGGTTGAAGGCTTCCTTGAAATAATCCTTAAGGGGAGAGGAAGAAAGAATGTTGTGAATGCTGGTCATGTTGTAATAAATCCGGTTGCTCCATATCCCGACAGCATTGCTGAAATCGTACTCCAGTGATCTGATGGCCTCTTTGTCGATCTGCAAAAGCCTGGCCAGGTTTTTGAAATAGTGGTAATAGGCATCCCGGGCGATGGAATACAAAAGCGGAGAGATGGGATCCGGGTAATTCTCGTTCAGGTTGGTGTTCGTCCAGTAAACCCGGGCAGTACTTTTTACAGTGATGGGGCGGGCCTGTACAAAATATATTTCATCGCCGATGGCCACCCATTCGATATCCAGGTGACTGCCGAATTGCTCTTTCAACTGCATGGATTGCCGGATCAATTGGTGCCCGTTGAAGGGAAGATCACGGGGTGGGGATTCTCCTGTAGATATTGAAAAATTGAGAGGGGTCACTTTACCGGTAACGAGGGCCTCACTTCCTCCCTTCACATATTCGGTGTAAATAGAAGATTCGTCATTGGGAGATCGGGTGAAAGTTACCCCGGCATAATCGGCCTCAAGAAATTCCTGGATCACTACTCCCATTTCTGAAAGAGATTGTCCTGAAAATGCCTGGTAGGCGATTACCCTTTCGTTATTCAATCCGTCCCAGCATTTTAAAATGGCGGCGCGGACGGCTTCCGCATCGTGAGCTACGACAAAGGAATCCAGTTGGCCGGCAAAGGAATGGTGTTCGGAGTCTTCGCCAATGCCTGAACTCCTCACAATCAATTGCCTGCCGGGTAGTGTTTTGATACAATCTTCCAGCTCCTGAATGAATCCGGGCGGCAGCGCCCGGTCAGCCTGGTATTGATTAAGCGCCGTTTTCCTTACGGCGAATCCACGGGGAACCTTTACTCCAAAGGTGATCAGTTGAGAAAGCCCGGAAGCTTTGCCTCCAACTTCAGCAGAGGTGAGTTTTTTATGCAAAGGTGACAGGTAGATCATAAGGATTGCTTGATTTTCAGACGAACCAGTAAATAAGATATGGAGAGGTGAATGCCAAAAGAAATGAAAAACAAACCAAAGATCGTTGTCCATGGAACCGGAGTGACCAGCCAGTAAAATAAGAGTATCCCGATGAGGGAGTCTGCCTTGTCAAAAAATATCTGAACCAGCTTGTATCGTTGCGAGTGTTCTCCATTGGCAATGCCCAGCTTTCTTTTGATATAGGAATTGGGCAATTCCGAAAGTAGATAAACAACCCCCATACCTGCCCCTGTCAGAAAGTCTTCCAGGTGTGACTGCAGCAAAGGCCCGAAGGCAAGACTGCTCAATAAGGCTAGCACCCCGCTCAGGATGGGCAGAACTAAAAACCCCCTCAGCGTTTTATTCCTGCCAAAGAGTGGTTGCGATACCGGGATGGCCAGGCCGGGCAACAGGTTTTTCCTGACGATGATCATGTGCAACACATTACCGGTGATCATGGGCAGGAAAAGCAGGAAGATATGGAGTTTAGCGTAAGTCAGCATGTTGTGTTTCTCTTGTTTAGCATTTTTCCATATTGGCTCGGGGTCTAAAGAAAGAACGAGCGGAAATCCTTGAGCATTTATAGTGCCTGGACAAATTTAACCAGATGTTTTTTATTTTCAATTAGCATATTAAAAAGGCCTAATGGAGTTTGCTTTTATAGCTACCAAATTTAGATTAGATGTAGCGCACCTGTCTGGCAGCCAGGTGAGACCAAAACCTTAGTTGTCAAACAAAGGATAAAGAATTCAAGGTACAGCGTCCCGGCATCGTATGCCGAGGAAAGGCTACCGCAACTTTTCCCCTGAATAATCTTAATCACTGATGTTACGCAAACATACACTATTATAGTTTATTACGCCATCTTTAAGTTATACGGTCTTAATTGCCAATCTAGCGCCAGGTAGAGCTTGAGACACTTCGTTGCTTTTGGGTTTTGTAATGTCTGTTTTTGATAGTAACTTTTAGAATCACTTATCTTTTTTTCCGGCCAAAAAAAGATAGAAAAAAGGCCTGGAAATGCAAGGCGGCAAGTTCACACTCGGTTTTATCGAAAGGCATAATCGAAGGTTTTATTTGGCTCTTTCGTTTGACATAAGGCGATTTTCCCGTTAAGTGGCACCGATTTCTGTATGCCTGGTAATTGAAATTACTCAAGCATCGTTGCTTAGGAATCATTTGTGACAAAGCCACTTCCCGAAGCCACCTGACGCCTTATATCTCTTTGGGCCGCTGTACATTTCCAATACACTCCATAATCATTACTTATTTTTCCTACCCAAACTCTTATCCCCAAACACTTCTACACCTGCCTACTGTCGAAGAAAGGTAGGTTTTACATTCAAAAAAACAGCTTTGATTTTAAAAAAGGCTGACAATTTTTCAATTGGCATAAACTTAGTTCGTAACGTCAGTTAATTATTTATCTGCCAGACCATCCACCGATTCCAGTATCTGTACCGAATGTTCAAAAACCCTTGGCATAAAAGGATAATGGACCAGCGTACTTCCCGCCAGGTAAAAATTGACCCTCGTAATCAAAAAGTCTTTCCCCGCCAGTTTAAAATCTTCCAGGTAGTTTTCCCAACTGTACCCGGGATCGTTGAATTCCAAAACGAGTTGATAATGGAAGTTCAGCATCTCAGATAATTGCTCCTGCCCGATCTCCTTATCCAGCGTAAAAGCCAGGAATTCAAAGATATCCCGCTGCGGCAGGTGGATTACTGCGAGTTCCCAATCGTAAATACAGGGATCGCCATTTTTTCGGATCGCCACATTCCTGGGATTAAAATCGTTATGCACCACCGTTAAAACGCCATGAGGTTTGGGTTTAAATTCCTCCCATTCATTGATTACCTGGTTCATAAAATCAAAGTAGTGGTCAAGTTCCAGGTATTCGTAGTCTTTCCGGTTGGTGGTAATGAAAGACAGGTAAAGATCGATCGATTGGGTGAAGTCGAGGGTGAATATGGATGGAACCCTTTCCTGGTTTTCCCCGTTGGCAAACCGGCGATGCACGATGTGGATGGCTTCTATGGCTTTTTTAATAAGCGGGACCGTCCATTTTTCCGGCGCATTACCCGTGTTAAAGAGGCTCATTTCCGACTCACACAATCGTTCGAGGAAGAAAAGGTGGATTTCCCTGGTTTCATCCACCATGGCCCCGTAGTATTTGGGGGTATAAGGATAATCAAACGATTTCAGGGCTTCATAGATTTCAATTTCCTTCTTGTGGCAGTCTTTGTATTCCAGGAAATCTTTATATTTCAGCAGTTTGTCTGCCAGCTGCACATTGAGGTTGCTGGCCATAAAATGCAACCCGTCGATCACTTCATCTCCCAGAGCCTTGCTTTTCACCAGCACGGGCAATATTTTCCCGGTTTCCATTTCCAGATCGGCCTCAATAAAACCGATCACTTTTTTCGACACCTTGCTCGTCAGTTCCATCAGGATTCCATTGTCCATGTGGGATTGGGTTTCCATATGCAATCGGCGGATGGTTCCTTCGAGGTAAGGCATGGATTGTTCAAAAAAAGCTAAATCCAGTTCAGACCGCAGGAGCCATCTTACGGGTTTGTTCCTTCCCAGTTTCTGATGTGCCCGGGCAAATTGTCCGCTCACGATGGCCGCCAGGGTTGAAATCTCTATCGACAGGGCGAAGCCGGCGATCAGTTTGGCAAACCGCCCTGATTTTCCGGCGCCTTTGCAACCCATGAGTTCGAGTATTTTGGATGCCGTTGGCAGGTGGGTGCCGCCGCCTACCGTTCCTACCACAAGGTTGGGAAGGGTGAGAGACAGGTATAATCCTTCCGGCGTCTGTTCCATTTGTAAAATAGCCGTCGAGGATTCGTGGATGCTGGCCAGGTCCTGTCCCGTGGAGCCAAAGATGCCGGCCACGGCATTGGCTACGTTGATGTTATACCCGATCATCCCATCCAGGCGGCTGATGGCCATAGAATGATTGAAGGAGCGGAACATATCGTTCGCATTGGTGCGAAGGGTCTTTTCAATGATCTCATTGGTCAGGAAACATTCGCTGATCACATGCGTCCCACGGCCGTTTTGCATAGAATAAAAAGACACTTTTTTATCCGAGGCACCATTGCCGTCGATCACAAAGTGGAGGATGTCGATATTCGTTTCTTCCTGAAAATGCTGGTCGATCCACAGGCAGGCGTTCCAGGTGCAGGAGGTTGTCATATTCTGCCCTGAGGCGTCGCTGGTGGAGTAGATGAATTTCAGGTGTACAATCTTGCCGACGACGATGCTGGAAATTTCGAGCAGTTCCGCATAATTCGAATATTTGCCGGTAATGACTTTAATGTTATTCAAATTGGCCTTGATCCAATGGTCGAATTCCAGAGCTTCCGACATGTTGACAAAGGTAAACATGGGCGTTCTCAGCATCTTTTGGTGGACGATGTGTGCCCGGAATCCGCCGCTTTGGCTGATGGCCTTGGCCCCGCGGTTCAGGCTTGCCACCAGGGCACCTTCGGTGGTCGCCACGGCCCCGTGTACCCATTCGGGCTCCAGGTCTTTTTCAAGAAACAACAGCGGCCCGATCAGTCCAAGGGGAATTTCGATGGTGCCAATATAACTTTCGATATTATTTTGAATCTGAGCTAATTCGATCGTTTCGGATGCCACGGCAGGGGCAATATCCGCCACCAGTGTTTTTAAATAATCCATCCGCAGCTCATAAGCCGTTTTATTCATCAGGCCACGGCCCGGGACTTGTATATAGGGAATATTCATACGCAGGGGTTTTCAGGATTCAGTTCATTGAATCGGTTGACATAAACTTTTCGCACTTCGGCAATATGGGCATCCAAATGTTCAAAGGTCCAGTCTGAGGTGGGAAATTCGCCGATTATTTCCAGTTTCAATGTGCCGCCGACCGCATGTTTTTGCCCCTTAAAAGGGTTGGATTCAATTGGAATGTGAATGTATAAAGCCACAACCGGCAGTTTGGCCTCCAGGGCCATGTGGTAAATACCCCGGTTGAAGGGAGCAATACCGTGCAGGTATTTGTGGACACCTTCCGAAGCCCCGGCGATGGACAGATGTTTGCGCTTTAGGAAATTGGTGATTCGGATAAAAAATTTGAGCCGGCGTTCGGCATGATGTTTTTGGGGGATGTAAAATGTGCCGGCGGCTTTGGCCGAAATGACCAGCGGAACATAAATGAGTGTTTTTTCACTTAGCAGAAACCTCAGATTGGGCAACCCGACACCCGTCAGCAGGAATATATCGAGGTAGGAATTGTGATTAAATGTATAAAGTACCGGGTAATCGGGAAATTGTTCAACCGGCGGAAAAACCCCTTTAAAACCCATGACCAATAAGATAAACCGGGAAGAATATTTGATGATGTATTGGACGCAAAAGTTGCGCAGGTAACCGAAGCTCAAAAAGATCAAAATAAGCGATAGGCCCCCTGTAATCGTCATGGTGGTCATCGCTACCACCCATCTGTACAACACAATAAGGTTTTTCAAAATCCGGGATTTAAAAGGTGTGATAAAATAAATACAAATGGGTTCTGCCGGTGGAATGAACAGCTCGATTTCAAAAAAAGAAAAAAAGAAACCGGGAAAAGCCGAAATGTCAGAGGGGGAAAAAACGTTTTTACTTCTGGCTGGTCCTGCGGATCAATGGAGTGTTTTTTGGAGAGGCGTTGTTCCAAAATGAAACTCCTCAAAAATTACAAGTTATTTTATTGGAATATCAATTGACAAAATTAACTTTTTTTGATCAAAATTTCTATAAGTACCGTCGAATTCATTCGACGGAATCAAAACGTCCCATCGAATTCATTCGACAGGAGTTCCACAAGTACCGTCGAATTCATTCGACGGGAGATCCACAAGTACCGTCGAATTCATTCGACGGGTATTGCTTTTTTAATTCAAACCCATTAATTTGCTTTTTTACCGAGCCTTCCTGACCTCCAGGCAGCTTCGGTGCTAATTTATCCCCTTTACCATGAAAGCTAATAAAATAAAAACCTTTTATCGGCATAACCTGCCGCATTTGCAACCCATTGGCGCAGCCTTTTTTGTCACCTTCAGGCTGAAAGACAGCATTCCCCGAGCGAAGTTATCTGAACTGAAGCAGGCATTTGAAGCAAAGAAGAAAACGCTTCTCCGAGAAAACACCGTTTCTGCCAAACAGGAATTGATGGAGCACCACCACCGGTTCTTTTTGGCCTATGACAAATTGCTTGAAGATGTCCGGACAGGGCCGCATTATTTGAAGGATCCGAAGATAGCTTTAATGGTTACGAGTCAATTACACCGGTTCGACGGGGAATTATATGACCTGGTGGCTTATTGTATCATGTCCAACCACGTCCATATTTTGATTGACACAAGCCTTCAAATTCCTGAAGAACAAGACTTGTTCAACTTTGAACAAATGGATTTTGAACCCCTGGAAAGGATCATGAAACGGATCAAGGGAGCCTCAGCCCGTTACGCCAATTTAGAGCTGGACAGAGCCGGCAGCACCTTCTGGCAAAAGGAAAGTTATGACCGGTTTATCCGTAATGAAATGGAGTTTGATAATGTTATTGGATATATTTTGAATAATCCGGTCAAGGCAGGTATAGTGAAGAAGTGGGATGATTTTCCTTTCACCTTTTACAAATACACCCAATAAAAGTAACGAATCTTGCCTGGCAGCCAGACAGGTTCGGCTGTACGGAAAACCCTGATTTATTTAGATCAGATATATATTCTTTTTTTGGCCAATAATTTATTCAGCAATCGCAAACTTTTTTTTAAATTGGCGGTAAACAACACCATGGGCTATGATTCATTTTTCGGTTAAAACGATCCTGTAAAAGATGATCAAAAACGATACTTAACCAAATACTTTAAACATGAAAAACCAATATCAAAAAATCGTTTACGCCTTATCCATTCTAATTTTTTTATTTTTTTTCGATCCCTTACAGGCGATCCATACGGTTCATTACCCCAATGATGATGCAATGGCCATCGGTCAAATAAATTTTCATGGTGCGTTTATTTCCGGCGAAGAGACAAAACTCGACTGGAGGGAGAAAATCGCACTGAAGATTTTACGAAAAAGATTAGGAAAACAATTGAGAAAAGGATCCGGGAACATCGCTTTTCCTTTTTCCGAACCTCCCGAAAACGAATGTGTTACCCTCATTCTGAAAGATGGCAAGCGGCTAAAAATCCAGATCGTAAAAATGACGGAAGAGAAGGTTACCTACAGGATTTGCAACGATCCGGATGGCCCTGAAATAACCTTACCCTGGACAATAGTAAAAAGCCTCGTTGGCCATAAGGGGGCAGGCCCCGTTGTTCAGGAGGCCAGAGAATACATGGCCAAAATAAATAATAAACCAAAAGACTACAGTTCCTATGATGATTGTGTCGTGATCCGTTTGGTGGACAATAAGAGGATAAAAGCAAAAATCACCAGAGAAACCGAAACAGCTTTCGTGTATAAAAAATGTGGAGAGGAAAATTCGGCGGAAATTACAATTGAAAAATCGGAGATCACTTATGTTTGGGCAAAAGAGAAAGCGTATCAATACAGGAACCGGGAACTTTTGGCGAAAAAATCCGGATTGAAACTGGACGAGATTGCTTTGATGGCAGTAATTAGTACGACCCTTGGGGTCGTTTTACTACCTTTTGCCGGGCCCTTTGTCTTAGTCTTTTTGGGTTTAGGATTTATTATGGGTATCATCAGTATTTTTAGGATACTATTAAACAAGGAAAAATATTCAGGACTTTTTCTTGCCATACTAGCCTTAATTCCCGGGTTAATCGTTTTTATACTGATATTGCCCTATTTATTTTGAGTATCCAGGGTGAAAATTAATAGGCCAGATTCTTTAAACATAAAAAACGAATATCTGACCATCGTCTGTACTTTTTTAATTTTAGGGGGCCGCCGCCCGCACGGCGGTAAAGTCTATTCACGATCCGGTTGATAAGGTCCACCGTGTAATAATTGATCCTGCTTGGGATTGTTTTCGGTCACAAATTTTCACCGAATTTGTGACAAATAATTGATGTCAAAAATTGACTGGGCACACTAAATGAAGGTTCGTCATTCCTGCCCCTTCGTAAACCCGCACGGTAGTCAGTTTTCGCCTTTTTCCGGCAAGCCTAATATTTTCTCCTAAGTGATCCCGGATTTTTTGATGTTGAGGGAAATGAAATGCCTTTTCTTTCATTGTACTATATTTAAGACAAATCAAGCCTGAACGTACTTAATATAGTTCGAAAAAGCAAGATTTACTATCGATGGACGTATTAAAATCGGAGGAATGGTGCGTTACTTTCCAATACAAAACCTCCCAAAAATATTCCCCAGCAAATCCTCAGTAGAGATCTCTCCCGTAATCGTTCCCAGGTGATGCAGCGCCTGGCGGATATCCATTGCAATAAAATCTGATGTGATGCCCGAGTGCATGGCTGCCAGCACGGCATCCAGGCTTTCGTAGGCCTTTTGCAACGCGGCATAGTGGCGTGTGTTGCTTACGATGGTGCTATCGGTGTTGAGGTCGCCGCTGACGACGTTTTCGTAGAGCCGGTCCTTGAGCAGGCCCAGGTTCATGTTGTTTTTGGCGGAGATGGGGACGAAACGTTCGGCGGGCAGGTATTCGTTGGTGTAGTGTTCGGCTTTTGTGTAGGGGTTGAGGTCCATTTTGTTGGCTGCGCCGAGGATGATGAGTCCGGGGGTAGATAGTTTTGCCAGGTCTTCCTTCACTTCTTCCGGCGAGGTTTCGACTACGTCAAAAACGTAGATGAGGATGGCCGACTGACTGATCTTCTCAAAGGTTTTTTCCACCCCCACGGCTTCGATCTGGTCGCGGGCATCGCGGATGCCGGCAGTGTCGATGAGGCGGAAGTTGATGCCCCGGATGTTGAAGACTTCCTCGATGGTGTCGCGGGTGGTGCCGGCGATATGGCTGACGATGGCCCGCTCTTCTTTCAGGATGGCATTCAGCAGCGTGGATTTCCCGGCATTGGGCCGACCGGCGATGACGGTATTGACGCCGTTTTTTAGCACATTACCCAACTGGAAGGAATCGATCAGGGCCTTGAGCAGGGTACGTATCTTTTTGACGAGCTTTTCCAGGGCGTCCCGGTTGGCGAATTCCACGTCTTCCTCGCTGAAGTCGAGCTCGAGCTCGATGAGGCTGGCAAAATCCATCAGCTCTTGCCGCAGTTGGGCAATTTCATGAGAAAAGCCTCCCCGCATCTGTTGCATGGCAATGGTATGCGACGATGCTGAAGAAGAAGCGATCAGGTCCGCCACGGCTTCGGCCTGGGAAAGGTCCATCTGGCCGTTGAGGAAGGCGCGCATGGTGAATTCCCCCGCTTCGGCAGGTCGCGCACCATGCCGGACAAACAACTCCATCAATTTCTGAATGATGTATTCCGAACCATGGCAGGAGACTTCCACCACATTTTCCCCGGTGTAAGACCTGGGAGCTATGAACAGCGAGGCCAATACTTCATCAACGATCTTGTCCCCGTCCCGGATGGTCCCGAAATGAATGGTATGGGATGCTTCTTTGGCAAGATCCTTACCCGGAAATACCTCATTGACAATGGTTATGGCCTCCTTGCCGGACAGGCGGATGACGCCAATGGCCCCTACTCCCGGCGGAGTGGCGAGGGCAACGATGGTATCGGATAGATCGACGGTGTGCAGCATGATGCTTGGTTGTTTCTGCAAATTTACGAGGAAAATTGGTTTTGATGGATAGTTTAGGATTTTGCATTGTGGGTTCTGCTGGTTTTTAACCGCAAGGCACGCAAAGAAGGCGCAAGGCAGGCAATGGCGGTTATTCAAAAATCAATGCAGCTTCATCGCTTTCCAGGAAGGCATTGCTTTGTTTCAGTTGGTCAGTCAGGCTGGTAAAATCTAAAGGGTTTAACCAGTGAGAAAAAGCATGTGCACGGTTCATCATCCTGACGTAACCATCTGGGGTGGCTTTTTAGTCAAATTTTTACGCAAAAAATGCCTTTTTTGTTAAATTTTTACGCATAAGCAAATGTTTTTGTCAAATTTTTACGCATAAAAGAGTTGGAAATAGAAAGGACCAGCACCAATTTCGGAGTTCGATTCTGTATTCGATACCCGCTGACGCACGGAGGGCAGGTTCTGCTGTTCTGGATCGCTAGCCATATTTGTTCAGATTTCCGAATTGGCTCCTGATACTTAATATTATTGTTGGCATTTGTGGAATGCTGATCGGTTTAGGTTTGTTTTTTGGTAAAATAGTCAGGAAAAGGGCTTTGTGGATAGAGTTAATGCTTTTAGGGATAACCGGGTTGCTAAACATACTGTTTCTTTTATAGAGAAATTTTTTCAATAAATCCAAGCTCATGTTACATTATAAGAGATCATATATTTTAAGTTTTATCACAGCTTTTAGTCTTATTATTTCCAATTGCCGGGAAGGGCCAAATACTATAATCCCTGGCAAAATTGAAAAGGATATAGTAAAAGAAATGATAGCCGAAATAATAATTGACAGAGAAGAAAAAAAATTGTTTGGACCGGTACGTTCTCTCCTTGAATATGGGTATTCTGAAGAGGCTATTGTGGATGATTTTGTGCCGCTTGAAGGGGGACAGTATCAAAATATAGTCGCTGATAGCTTTTTTGAAAAGATAAGAGATGTTGAAATTGAGGAGAGTGCGTCGTATTTGTTCAACAGATCAGGCCAATTGATCAGAAGTGTAAATGGATATCAAAGTGAGGATTTATTCCATGAGTATGAAAAATTTTATTCCGTATTTATTGAGAATTTTATTTTTTCCAAAAAAGGAATTCTTGAAGAATGGAATCGAACGAATTTTAATGGAAATTTTATATTACATCGCTCATTTATCTATGATAAATCAGGAAGACTGATTGAGGTAAATGAAACAAGTCTTCCAGATTCCAATCTAATAAAATGGGAATTTTTTTATAAAATTGATACTGTAATAATGGAAGAAACGGCTTCAAAAAATGGGGTAATCCATTACTCTAACGTAAATACTTATGATAAATACGGCGAATCTATCAACTATGTGCCAGATCCTGGAGAGGAAAAATTATTTGATAAAAACGGAAACCTGGTAAAGGTTTTTTACCCCGGATTGGAAGGACTCACTTCGGCTTTCTCTATCGCATACGATTATGATTATTTTGATCGTAAAGTCAGGGAGACTCACTATGACTCTCTGGATAATATTACCAATATGGAAATGTTTTATTACGATGATAAAGGGGGTGTGATCCAGGCTGATAAAATCGACAAAAATAGGATTGCAACACAACTTCTTGCGGGAGATGAATATGGATACCCAATTGAAAGGATCTACTTGCCATTTAATGATTCAATTGGTTCGTTTATATACAATTGGGAAAATAAGGATAGATATGGTAACATTATAAAGCAAGCCTGGATACAAAGAGATGAAAACGGAAACCTTTTGGAGGATGTCAGAACGACGGATTTTACCTATGACAAAATGGGCAATTGGATAAACAAAAAAGTTTTTCGTAATGACACTTTGGAATTTATTTATGAAAGGCAAATAATATATTATTAAGGCAAAGCAATAACTTCCTCTGGTTCTCTTAAAGGCGCTGATTTATAATATTTATTTAAAACAAAAAGTTGATATTTTATAAATTTTTTACTATATTTGTTTTTAGTTAATTTTCTCCACCAGTATTCTTAAATCACCCGAAAATGTTGGCAACACAAACCGTCTTTCAAAACATAATAAACGCACACTAAAACAGGCGTGAACATCAACCACAAAGCTTAACCGGACAAGGTGTGTTGCCAAGATTTTTCGCATTATTATTTAAAAATTGGAACAATCATATCTCAAAGGCAGGGGCGCACAGATCAACCCGCCCAATCGTTTTCATAACCTGGTTTATGACGAAGGGACACAGCATTTGCTGGCGGAAGACTCCGGACAGGTGCCGACCAAATACATCGAGGTATATCCCAAGACCATAGTCAATAAGGTGGAAAGCCCGGATCTGCCGTTCAATTATTCCATGAATCCTTACCAGGGGTGTGAGCATGGCTGCGTGTATTGTTATGCCCGCAACACGCACCAGTATTGGGGATACAGCGCCGGGTTGGAATTCGAACAGACCATCCTTTATAAAAAGAATGCCGCGGCATTGCTGGAGAAACAACTGAAATCGCCCCGCTGGAAAGCCGATCCCATCATGATGTCCGGTAATACAGATTGTTATCAGCCCGCCGAAAGTAAGCTGGGCATCACACGCGAATTGCTGAAAGTGCTGCTGCGATACCGCCATCCTGTGGGCATCATCACCAAAAACAACCTCATCCTGCGCGACCTGGATTTACTGAAAGAATTGAACCAATACAACCTGGTTAAAGTGGTCATCACCGTCACGACTCTGGATGATACCTTGCGGCAATTCCTCGAGCCGAGAGCCTCCAGTATCCCGGGCCGGTTTAAAACCATTGAAGCGTTGGCGAAAGCGGGTATTCCCGTGAATGCGATGATCTCACCCATTATCCCGGGCCTGAATGAGCATGAGCTGATGCCGTTGGCCAAAAAGATTTCCACCCTGGGCGCCAACGATATTTTTTATTCTCTGGTGCGACTCAACGGGGAGATCGGCCGTATTTTTGAGGACTGGCTTTCCCGTGTTTATCCCGACCGGAAGGATAAAATTCTTTCCAAGATCAAATCCTGCCACAGCGGAGAGTTGGGCGACAGCCGTTTTGGAAAACGTATGTCCGGAGAAGGCAACATCGCTAAAATCATCAAAGACCAGTACAAACTAGCCAAAAAGATCTATTTCAAAAATGTCACTTCAGTGCCGTTCAATCTCGACCTGCATGATGGGTTCAAAACCGGGCAATTGAAGTTGTTTTAGTAGTTTGTCGTTTCAATAATTTAACCGCAAAGGCCGCCAAGGAGGCGCAGAGTTCGCTAAGAAAGCATCAGCACTACAACCCTTCAGTCCTTATTCTCTTAACTCATTGCCCCATCACCATTTTTATCATACCATGAAACACCTGACCTTCATCTTTTAGCACAAGGTGACAAAACCACATCCCGCTGCCCGGCGCTTCAAGGGTAACCTTGTATTCCCCCTCGTATTGCATGGTATGAACCAGCGTTCCCACATGGCGGCCCAGCACATCCGTCAGGAAAAGCTCCACTTCAAAAGGCTGGTTTAAGATATATCGGATTTCGGTCTGACCTTCAAAAGGATTTGGGGTGTTCTGGAAAAGGTGGTAAGGTTTTGTAGGCTCAGATTCAATAATTCCATTCACCTGACATTCCTGTCCGGGGCAATAGGTACGCGCCGCCAGGGTACAATCGAGCACAAAAGGATTGGGTTTGTCATCCTGGTAATGGGCAATTTTGTTCGTTCTTTCCCATTCTTTGGTATCTACGGGATCGGCGAGATGCCACTGGCAAAGGGTAGCTTGCTGGGCCGGAAAAAAAGCATTGTCCGCCGCGTCGGCCTGGTCTTTGTACATGGTGTAGAAGTAAAACATGGCGCGGGCAATATCCCCTTTATGGGATTCCCTGGGTTCGAAGCCGCCGGGCCGGAATTCACTGTACAGGTCGATGTTGTCGGTCGGAATATTGGTAAGCAATTGGTTGAGATAGTACCATTTCGTCGTTTGGTTGTCATCGATCTCCGCAAAAGGTTCATTGGCACGGGCGGCATTCACATCGATGCGGGTAGGAAAAAGGTGATGCATATCGGATTTGGCATTGCCCGCTTCGGCTCCTTTACTAGTGGGATAGGTATGCTCCGTGTTGATACCGTTGGCGCCCCCGCCCATGAAAGCCGCCACCGTCGGATCTTCATTCGGGTTGAGGTAAATGGAGAAGCCTGTATAAACGCCGGTCAGCGTGTCATGTACTGCATCAATTTTTGAAAACAAGGTATCTCGCGCCTGGGTGTAATTTAAAACGGTGGCCGGTTTATAGTTTTGTACCAATAACCCAAGCAGTTCGTCTCCGGAGTAAGTCGGAAAGACATCTATTTGCTGGGCCGGCAGCCAAAGGCTCACAGTCAAAAAAATGATCAGTGGTAGTGCGTAAAATTTCATATTGCTTTTTTTAAAACGTAATCATCAAGTGTCTCTATAGTTTTGGAAAACGCTCCGTATCCACTCATCCTCCCATGGAGCGCAGCGACATCCCCAGCACTTATTGGTTTTGAACATTTCCCTGCCGAATACAATCAGGTGCAGGGCTCCGCAACATGCTCTCCATAAATAAAATTTAGGTTGCGGTGCGCTGCACCTTTGATTATTTTGGGGCCTTTTTACAACAAATATTGCGGTGCTCTGCACCTCACCAAAATTTGGCGGTTACAAAATCAAAACCAATTAGTACTGTGATTCACTCATCAAATCATCGCAGCATCAAATCATCGCATCATCGCAGCATTGTAGCATCACATCATCGCAGCATTCCAGCATCATAGGATCA